>DATEUN010000094.1:0-7144 GCA_035283125.1 Anaerolineales bacterium | reverse complement strand
ACTGCAGGGAGTGTTATCCAGATCGAAGACATGGGATCCAATCATCCAGGATTCCAATGCTTGAATCACTTGCTTGGATTTTGCACTCTGCAGAACCTGGACAGGCAGGGCAAGAATTAATCCCATGTCCACCGGATCTGTATGAACCAAATGCCCATCACGGGCAATCTGTGAGAGTAATCCTGAAATAGCAGCGTATATCAGAACGCGAAGCTCCAGGCAGTAGCTCAAACGATCAAAATCCACTCGTTCGATCGGGCGAGCATAGAGGCTGACATACGGTCCAACCAGGTACGATTGGTTGTCAAATGTCACAAGAAATGGCAAATTGCGTTTCTGGCGGGTGATACCGGTTTGAAGCAGCCCTAAAGACGTATCACCAACACCCACAACTGACGGCATTGTGAATGTATATAATTTGTCATCAAAAACTGCCGATACCTTGAAACTGTGAAATCCAACATCCAGAGCGATCCGGAAAAATGGGGGTACAACGGGTGGAATGCTATTCATTTTTTCTCCTCAAGAAAACATAACCGGGTTTTGAAAAACTAAAATTCCCTTGCCAGTAGCAAATTTCTGCTCTGGATCAAGGGATTGATTGAATCGATAAAATTAAAAAGCCCACTCAAAATTTTCAAACTTGAGACAGGTTTAATATTCCAATCCGTAAATAACGGATTATGTCTTGTTGTAGGGTTCCCCCCAGCTGATTGTGTAATGCGGCTTAACGACCAGCCTGAGGTTATAGTTTCACATTTTTTCTATAACATGTTCAGGTCTTTTCAGCTTACTTGATTCTTAATGGAATCAATGACTAATATCTAACTTCTATATCCACCCTTATTATTTCTATGAAGAAGAAATTAACCTTTACTTCTGAAATAAACTCGGAATTGGAAAATGCCCATCTCGCCAGGCAAAGTGGCAATGAAGGTAAAGCTCGCGTTTGCGCCAGAAGAGCAGCCGGAATTGCTGTCAGAAATTATTTTCTGGAAACTTCCAAGGGTGAACAAATAAAAAGCTCATTTGAATTAATTCGAATATTCAGTGAGCAGCCTGGTCTTCCACCTGAAATCAAAAAAATCGCCAGCAATCTCACCCTGCGAGTGACCAAATCATTTGATCTCCCGGAAGGGGTTGACTTGATAGAGGATGCGCAAAAATTATGCAATTATCTTTCAAATATAAAAAACCAACCATTCTGAATGAGGAATAATGACAGAAATTATCATTGTGTATGGAACTACCTGGTGCCCGGATTGTATAAAGGTGAGGAATTACCTGGATTCAAACAATATCCCTTACCAATGGATCAATATTACCAAAGAGCAGGATGCAAGAGCAATCGTTGAAAAGATAAATAATGGATGTCAGAGTGTACCAACTATTATCTGGCCGGATGGTTCTCACCTGGTTGAACCTTCGATTTCTGAATTGAAAACTAAACTTGAAAGTTATTTATAAAAACGAAATAATGGATTTTGGATCTGAACAATATCCCTGCTGTTTCATAATAAACCTATTGTTCAAAATAGCTGATTAATTGATCAGGATGAGGTTGTAGAGTTCTTTCCTGGCATCAAGATATTGATCAGTACCCTAGTTACCATTGTAATTAATACAATAATTGATATTATTCCTGCCACCATAATGGTGATGAATTGGTAATTGTTGAACCGGTGCAGAATCGCTGGATGAGATACGACCTGGAATCTATCTTTAAGACTGTCGACAAAAGCAGGATTTGGCTTAACGGGTTTTAAAATCCCTGACAACCTGGATTCTATTGAACCCATCAGGTCACCGGATGCATTTGTAATTTGACTCTTTAAACTCATCGTACCTTACTCCTGATCTATGCATTCATCCAAACGCCAACTGATTTCTAAAGGTCTTCGAATTGATCGCCAATTTCATCTCTGAGTGATAATAATGTTCTGTGGTAAAGACTTTTAACAGCTCCTTCGCTCCGTCCGATGATCTGTCCGATTTCCGCATTGGATAGGTGATCGATAAATTTCAAGATAATCAAATTTTGCCGATCGGGGGTCAGATTTCTGATCAAACGCAGCAAATTATCCCTTTCTTCAGATTGCATAAGTGATTGTTCAGGAGCTTTCCCTTTGAAGGTAATGGTTGGAACCTCGGTGAGGGATATTTCCTGTTTACGGGATCGATCCCGATGCCAATTCGCGACCAGGTTGTGGGCGATTCTGTACAACCAGGCTGAGAAAGGTACTCCCCGGTCTGTATAGCGATGGATATGATGCAGAGCTCTATAAAACACACGCGCTGTAATGTCTTCAGCATCATGAATATTCCCGGTTCGATAATAGATGTAGTTGTAAATGCGATCTACATATCGTTCATACAAGAAACCAAATGCATCACGATCACCTTTTGATGCTTTTGCGAGAATGTCGGATTCTTCCAACTCCTCCATTGGTTCATCTTGCTGATAAAGCTCATTACTGGTAACACCTTCGGTCAATATTCGTTTCCTTGATTAATATAAGATTATATTAAAGATTAAGTAATGGATTTTTTCAGTATAACATGGTTGCGCTTGAACCTGACCCTGTGGATATATATTCTCTTTTCAGGTAATTTTAATCCATATAAGATATAATTGGATCGAGGGGATGCCAGGCTTCGACGGAGGAGGCTGGTCCCGAAATGCGAGCCGAGAGGTGCCGATCTCGTTAAACCAGCACAAAAACTTAAGTGCCAACCGCACTTCTTACGCTGCTATGCCCCTCGCCGCCTAGGCGATAGCATAACGGTCGGCTTCAAAATGAGGCCGCGTCCGCCTCTCCCCCTTCTCCGCCGGGTGGGAGGATCGGGCGAAACAAAGGTGGAGTGCTGCTTTGGATGTCGCTAGAATTGCAAAAGAGGGCTTTCGGGTCCAAGCGACTGGTTATGGGATACCTTTGCTGCTTGAGGTGCTCATGATGATCTTGATCAAGCGACTACGCTCGTAGATTTTCGAGGATCGATACTTTCGGACGCGGGTTCGATTCCCGCCATCTCCACCTTATATGCTGAGTTATCTTTTCGATAATTCAGCATATCAATTTAACCAGAAGTATTTGAAGTAAAATTCAATTAAATAATTGGTATATTAATGATGACAAACAAGAATACACTGATATTTATTCTAACAATTTTGACATTGTTTTTATCTTCCTGTTCATCCATTTCAAACCTGGATGAAACCATTGTGCCAACAGCGTCTTCAACAAAATCAATATCCTCAACATTGTTACTGACTCAAGTATCCACAGCCAGTCTGACACCAACAAAACTTCCTTCACCAACAGCAACGCAAATGATCCTTGCTGAGCGAATTCCCATACTTGAATACCATAACCCTTCTTTCGTGTTGAGTGATGAAGTTATGATGACTCCAGAATGGTTCGAGGACCAGATGAAATATCTGCATGATCATGGCTATATGACACTGGATGCAGAACAACTGGTTGATTTTTTAAATGGCGGCTCGTACCCGCAGAAATCAGTGGTCATTTCATTCGATATTGGCGTTGACCGACGATCTGAATATGCAGAGATCGTAATTCCGACCTTGAGAAAGTATGGGTTGAATGCTGTTGTCTTTCTCTTAGCCAATACCAACCTGGTAGGTGATGACTGCAACAAGGGGGAGCTT
Source organism: Anaerolineales bacterium (assembly GCA_035283125.1). Classification (GTDB taxonomy): domain Bacteria; phylum Chloroflexota; class Anaerolineae; order Anaerolineales; family Villigracilaceae; genus UBA12087. The sequence goes on along the minus strand of DATEUN010000094.1, from coordinate 3,474 downwards.
TTCTGCTGGTCAGAATTAAAAAGCTGGTCCGATGAGGGTCTTATTTCCGTTGAATCTCATGGGATATGGCACATGGATTATGCAGAGCTGGATGCAGAAACGCAGAAGCTGGATGCCAGTCTTTCAAAACAGGTTATAGAAACAAACATTGGAAAACCGGTTCTGGGTTTTGCCTACCCTTATGATTCGATCAATTCACAAACGATCACCATTCTCAAGTCGATAGGTTATCAATTTGCTGTCGGTGGTTTCACAAGGAATGACAGAAGCGCATACCGGTGGGATAAAGACCCTTATTATTTACCAAGGGTTTATCCTTATTCCAATCCGAATATGTATCCGGGTCTCAGTTCCAACAGTGGAATGACATTTGATGAATTGATGACCAGCCAGACCAGTCTGATTGGACTGGAACCACCTTCTTCGGGAGATGGGACCCCTACCCCCACCAATTCGATAGAGTCAACCAACAAGGGACCCATTGGGACAGCTTCGGAATATATTACTGCCTGCAACCAGATCGACAAGATCACAAACCAGGTTGACCGAATTTACCAATTGAACCACTTGTCTTTCGAGATCGATCTTTCCCTTGATACACAAGCATCACTGCCTGCTCCAGTCAAACTTGTTCCCTCGTGTAATTATCGCTCTGAAAATACACCTCGAGCGATCATTCTGCACAGCACGCGCGGTCCATTAACAGGCGCGATCACGACATTCCAGAAGAAGGGAAATACAAGCGCCCATTACATTATTGACCGAGATGGAACGGTGATTCAAGTGCTACCGGAAAGTTTGGGTGCGTACCATGTCAGTTGTTACGGAAGTCGTGCGAATTGTGTTGCATCCTGCCCAATATGTGATGACGCTAACGGTAATTTTGTCGAACCAGCCACACAATCCATCGGGATTGAATTGGTAAATGGAGGTACTGTCAATGATCCAGATACCTTTGATGGTCCAGTATACGAAGATTATGGGATGGCATTTGGATATCGCTACTGGGATGATTATCCAGAAGCACAAATTCAATCATTGATCCTGCTGGTTAATGATATTAGAAACAGGTGGAACATCCCACTGGACATGGTCATGGGTCATTATCGGATCAATACAAATACAGATCCTGGACCTGCACTGAATTTATTCTGGGACAGGTACGGCGACCCATTCCGATCGGCAATATTCCCACCGGGAGATTAAAAATCTCTTGTTGTAAATAAAAAACCAATGCATTGTTAACGTTATTCTTGCATGGATGGATTATCCTTACGAAAAGATTAATATCAACGCGTTATGCGTTAATTTAACGTGAAGGAGAAACAAACATGGGAAAAATCATTGGAATCGATCTGGGAACAACAAATAGTGTTGTGGCAGTTATGGAAGGTGGGCAATCTACTGTCATCACTACATCAGAAGGTGGAAGGCTTTGTCCATCTGTAGTTGCATTTACCAAGAATGGCGAAAGAATGGTAGGACAAACCGCCAAACGTCAGGCTGTCATTAATTCAGAGAACACGATCTCTTCCATAAAACGTTTTATGGGGCGACGTTTTGATGAAGTAGAAGAAGAAAGAAAAATGGTACCTTATGAGGTGATCGCTGGTCCCTCGGATGAAGCCAGGGTAAAAATTCCTGCAAATAACAGGGAATACAGTCCCCAGGAAATATCTGCCATGATCCTGGCTAAGTTAAAGACTGATGCAGAATCGTACCTTGGTCAAAATGTTACCCAAGCAGTCATTACTGTACCAGCATATTTTAACGACAGTCAAAGACAAGCTACCAAGGATGCTGGTCGTATCGCAGGTCTTGAGGTTCTCAGGATCATTAATGAGCCGACTGCCTCTGCACTTGCTTATGGTTTGGATAAGAAAAAAAATGAGACAATTCTTGTGTTTGATCTTGGCGGTGGTACTTTCGATGTTTCCATCCTTGATGTGGGTGAAGGTGTCATCGAGGTTAAATCCACCAATGGTGATACTCACCTGGGTGGTGATGATTGGGATCAGCGCATCGTCAATTGGGCAGCTGATGAATTCAAGAAGGAACAGGGCATTGACCTGAGACAGGATCGCCAGGCACTTCAAAGACTGCGTGAGACTGCTGAAAAAGCTAAGATCGAGCTCTCCACGGTATTGGAAACCGAAATAAACCTGCCATATATCACAGCTGATGCCAATGGACCCAAACACCTGCAATTGAAACTTTCAAGGGCAAAATTTGAACAAATGACTGAGGACCTTCTGCAACGATGCCGCACTCCGTTTGAAGCTGCGCTGAAGGATGCCGGGTTTAAAGCCAATGAACTCAATGAAGTAGTCCTGGTCGGTGGTTCAACCCGAATGCCAATGGTCCAAAACCTTGTGCAAAGCCTGACAGGGAAGGAACCAAATAAAGGTGTCAATCCTGATGAAGTTGTTGCTGTCGGTGCAGCCATCCAGGCAGGCGTATTGGGTGGTGATGTAAAGGATATTCTCCTCCTGGACGTTACCCCGCTATCTCTGGGAGTGGAAACACTGGGCAGTGTTATGACTACCATGATCGAACGTAATACCACCATCCCTGTTCGAAAAACAGAAGTCTATTCAACCGCTGCTGATAACCAGACAGCTGTCGATATCCACATTCTGCAGGGTGAACGCCCCATGGCTGCTGACAACATGTCGCTCGGTCGATTCCGACTGGATGGGATTCCCCCGGCTCCACGTGGCATCCCCCAGGTGGAAGTTACTTTCGATATTGATGCCAATGGGATACTGAATGTTACAGCCAAGGACAAAGCCAGTGGAAAAGAGCAGAAAATTACAGTTACTGCTTCCACCAACCTTAACAAGCAGGATATTGAACGGATGGTTCAGGAATCCAAGCAGCATGAATCTGAAGATCGAAAACGCAGGGAAGCAATCGATGCCCGCAACACTGCTGACAACCTGATCTACCAAACTGAAAAAGCGATGAGAGAACTGGGCGACAAAGTACCTCAATCAGAACGCGGTACCATTGAATCCAAAGTCGAGGAACTCAAGCAGGTTATGCAATCTGATGATGTTGATAAGATCAAGAAGTTGAACGAGGAACTTCAGAATGCATTCCATGCGCTCAACCAGCAGTTATATTCCCAGGGGCAGGAAGCACCTGCGGGTGATGCTGATAACCAGACATCTGGACCTACTGATACACCGGAAGGTGAATCTGATGGGGATGTGATCGATGGAGAAGTTAGGGACGCATAACCATCCACAGATACGTTACGAGGGCACAGAATTATGTGCCCTCGTTTGATTTACAGCATTTCTCCTGAAAGGTATAATCATCAAATCTTATGAAAAGTAAATCCATGAAATTCCTGGTTGGAATTCTTCTCCTTGTAATAATCACTGTAGCTGTTTACTGGATACCTCCTGTTCACAGCAGACTATCATGGCGGCTGGAAAGCGTTATGACAAGAATTAAATATACCTTCAA
>DATEUN010000093.1:0-11211 GCA_035283125.1 Anaerolineales bacterium | reverse complement strand
GGAAGCCAGGTGTGGAATGGCCAAACAGGTACCTTGATGGCAAATGCGATTACAAATGCCCAAAAAGCAACTGTCTTGACCGTTTCAATGGAAATTCCCATTGGTATATTCGTCAATTGAGATGCAGCCGGCCAGAGCTTGAACAACTCCTGAAGATCATAGGTACCGAAATTGACACCCAGCATCTGGATTGCGAGCAATAATCCCAGAGAACCCGCCATCGTGTAAATTAAGAATTTCAGGGAAGCATAATTTCTATTGGCACTACCCCACTGGTTTATGAGGAAGTACATAGGTACCAGACCTATCTCCCAAAAGACAAAGAATATAAGCAGGTCAAGAGAGAGGAAAACTCCCAACATTCCTGTTTCGAGGAACAAGAATAACATCATAAATGCTTTGACACGATCCTCGATTTTAAATGAAGCCAGGATAGCCAGTGGAGTAAGCAAAGTTGTCAGCAGGACCATCGTAAGGGACAATCCATCAACACCTATGAAGAAGGAGGAATTGATCGCTGCATACCAAACATATTTTTCTGTAAATTGAAACCCAACTGCTGTAGAATCGAACTTAACCCATAATAATAAAGATAAAGCAAAAGGTACCAGGCTGGCAATAAATGCGCTCCAGCGGACAAGCTTATTGTCATCTTTTGGCAGAAACAAAATGGTTAGGGCTGCCAGGACGGGAAACAGCAGTATGGCCGTAAGTATATGATTATTAATAAAATCCATCATTCTCTCCGAATTACCTTAAGCCAGCGTAAAATAATAAATAACGGCAACGATAACCGCTACTGATAGGGATGCAAGCATGTAATATTGAACACGTCCCCTTTGAATGACTGGCGCCAGGAATTTTCCAATTCGTTTCGATCCTTCTCCAACAAGATCTCCAAAACCATTGACAACCGGGGCATCGAAATATTTTCTGAACGCAGTACCGACCGCCAAGGCAAACCCTCCGATGCGGTTCAGGAAACCATCAATAATGGTCTGGTCAATGAATTTGTATGCAAAGGTTTCTGCGAACCAGTAAGCTGGTTTAACAAACAAGAAATCGTAGATCTCATCAAAATAGTATTTATTTTTCAACAACTTGAATTGGAGTTTATCTTCTTCTGCAGATGTGACATTGCGATATACCAGCCAACCGATAACCAGACCTCCCAGTGCAACTGTCAAGGAAGTTAACAACGGCCAAATATTGAAGGGTAAGGCTTCCGGATGGTGTGCCAGAGTTCCACCAACGAATTCATGCAACCAATTGGGGATAATTCCGCCAATGAACGGAAATTCTTCCGGGATACCGACCCAGCCGAATCCGATGGCAAATATTGCTAGAACCACCAAAGGCAGAGTCATTGTCCAATGGGTTTCCTGGGCGTGTTCTGCAGACTTTGTACGGGGTTTCCCGAGGAAAGTGAGGGTGATCTGCCGCATGGTATAGAATGCGGTTAAGAATGCTGCCACAGCCAGGGTGATGAAAACTGCCCAATGACTATGAGAGAATGCATCAGCAAGAATTTCATCCTTTGACCAGAATCCAGCTGTGAGGAGAGGAAATCCAGATAATGCAAAACCACCGATAAGGAAAGTCCAAAAGGTGATCGGCATCTTCTTACGAAGGCCACCCATGTTGAACATATCCTGCGGATCTACGGAATGGTCTCCTGTGTGGAGAACTCCATGCTCCATTCCGTGTATGACAGAACCAGATCCAAGGAATAATAAAGCCTTGAAAAATGCATGGGTCACAAGATGGAAGATGGCGGCTACATATGCGCCGATGCCAACCGACGCAACCATAAAACCCAATTGCGATATGGTTGAATATGCCAGGACACGTTTAATATCATTTTGGGCAACTGCTATTGTTGCAGCAAATATTGCTGTGAATGCACCAATGAAAGCAATCACGCTCATAGTGGTGGTCAAACCATGGCCAGTAAAGTCTGCTGTAATCAAAGGGAACATGCGGATGATTGCATACACTCCAGCTGAAACCATCGTGGCTGCATGAATCATGGCTGAAACGGGCGTGGGACCTTCCATGGCATCCGGCAGCCAGACATGCAATGGCCATTGAGCAGATTTTCCAACTGTACCGATGAAGAGCAGAAGACCGATCAACCCAGCTGCGGACAATCCGAAAATTGGCGTGGATGCTGAAGCCAAAGCAGATAGAACATCAGCAGATAAGATCTCACGGAAAGAAAGCGTACCTGTCGCTGAATAAAGGAAGGAAATGCCCAACAACATGAAGACATCACCGACCCGGGTGGTCATGAATGCCTTGATGGCAGCGTTACGGGCTGATTTTTTCCCATACCAAAAACCGATCAATAGGTAGGAACATAGCCCCATGATCTCCCAACCGACAAACATTGTGAGGAGATTGTCAGAAACCACAAGGGTATACATACCGAAAGCAAACAGACCAAGCAAGGCAAAGAATCTTGAATACATCGGTTCTATCGATGGAACCGTGTGTTTATGACCATGTTCATCTGTAATCGTCGCACCATGGGGCGGCAAGCCTGCCTGGTCATGATCTCCCTTTGGTTTTCCAAAATTTTGGTAACCGACACTGTAAATAAAGATCATCAAGATAGTCCAGGCAACGAAGAATAGAGTGATGGCTGATAGTGGGTCCACCAAAACACCGATCTTGAACCAGGAATCCCCTACGGGAAGCCAATTGACGGAAGATGCGAAGACCTCTTTACCGAAATGTTCGACCTGGATGGCTCGTATAAAAACAAGCATTCCACCCAGCCAGGAAAGGGCTGCCGCGCCAATCGCCACACTGTGGCTGAGAACTTTGTTTTTATTTGTAAAAAGGATTATTAAAAAGAAAGCCAGCAGGGGTGGCAGGGGAATAAGCCAGATGGTTGATTCAGTTGTCATAAATTTCTCCTACCACTTCATTAAATCGAGATCATCAGCAATAACAGTGGATCGACGACGATAAACAGAGATAATGAGTGCCAATCCCACGGCTACTTCTGCAGATGCGACTGCAAATACAATAATTGCAAATACCTGGCCTGTGATCTCTCCGGTTCCATATCTCCAAAAAGCAACCAGGTTAATATTGACGGCATTCAACATTAATTCAATGCCCAGAAGAATGGCAACAGCATTTTTCCGGGCAAGAACGCCAAAGAGCCCTATGCAAAAAAGAGCTGCTGACAAAATCAGATACCAGGAAAGAGGAATGCTCATGGTACCTCCTATTCTTTATTTGAAGCTGCGAGATATACTGCGCCAACCAGAGCTGCTAGCAGTAAAATTGACGCCACTTCGAATGGCAAGACAAAAGCATCTGGCGAGACCAAAGCTTTTCCCAACGCTGTCAAGGTATCACCAGAGACAGGAACAGAACTAGCGGTTGCTGAGAAACCATCCCACCCTGAAAGGATAAATGCGAGTCCGCCAAACACTAGCAGCGCAAGAAAAGCAGAAATCGGCCAATTCCTGTTTACTTGAGCACCCTTATCACGCATTTCTTTGCGGGTAAGCATCACCGCAAAGATGAACAGGATGGCAATAGCCCCGATGTAAATCACGATTTGTACGAGTGCCAGAAAACCTGCTCCAGAAAGTCCATAAAGAATGGCAACACCAAACAAAGTTGCTACGAGCCAAAGGGCTGCGTGAACAAGGTTGCGTGTGGTCACAACCAAGAAGGCAGTCCCTACGATCAGAGCTGCGGTCAATATAAATATAATTTGCTCAGGAGTCATATCAACTTACTCCTTGTCCATGATTTGCTGCCTGAATGACAACAGGTTCAGCGGGATTTTCCTGCAAAACACGCTCATGTTTAGAGAATTTACGAAGGATCTCTATTACAATCCAGCCAAGTACCACATTACTAAGAAACATACCGGCTACATAAAATTGCGTGGGGGCAAGCAGTTTATCAAAAAGTGCTGTAACCATCAGCAACACAAATGCCAGGGGGGTCAGGAATTTCCAATTGAAAGCCAGCATGTGGTCAATGCGGATACGAGGCATTGAATATTTAATCCACATGATGATCCAATATCCGATCATAGCTTTAACAAGGAAGACAATCAATTCGATAAATGGGTTGGACAACCAGGTAAAACCTGCCACATTCTCCAGTCCAAAGAAACCGCCATACCCACCAAAGAAAAGCACAGCCATGAACCCGCCAAAAGTGAATGCATGCAATAACTCACCGGCATAGAATAACCCGAACTTCATGCCGGTATATTCGATATGGAAACCAGCCACGATCTCAGATTCTGCCTCGTTAAGGTCGAATGGTGACCTGCCCAATTCAGCGATGGCACTGATCATGAATAACAAGAATCCGAGAGGAGAAAGAATTGCAAACCAAACGCTGCTTTGTGCCTGCGTGATTCCCTGAACGCTCATGGTCCCGGAAATGATTGTCGGGATCATCAAGGCGACCACCATTGGGATCTCATAGGAGATCATCGTGGCAACCATTCGGAAAGCACCTATCAAGGCATACTTGTTATTGGAAGCCCATCCAGCCATAATGACTGATAAGGTACCAAAGGATCCGACCGCGACAAGGTAAAGAACACCTACATTGATATCCACTCCATAAATATTGGAAGCCAGGGGAATGATCGCCCAAATAAGGATCACGCTTGCCAGCGAAATAACGGGCGCCATATTAAAAACAACCCTATCCGCACCTGCCGGGATAATATCCTCTTTAATCACCAATTTAACGATGTCTGCAAATGGCTGGAAAATACCAAAAGGACCGATACGGTTGGGTCCCAACCTGTCCTGGAAACGGGCTACCACCTTGCGCTCCACCCAGACCAAAGCGATGGCGATAACCATTGCAAACAGGATCATAACTACAATACCTATCAGCGATGTGATCACCTCAGCTACGCTGGTTGATGCTCCCCAACCAATGAAAACGTCCTGCAACCAATCAGCTATGAAATTAATTGGATCATTCCAAAATGTCATATGGCTACTCCTACCAACAAATAAAAAGCTGATGAGTTTTAACTCTCAGCTTTTTAGATATATAAAATCCATTATGCCCATTCGAGCATACCTTTTCGCCAGGCATATGTCAGTCCTGCGATCAGGATGAGAATGAAGATCATACCTTCAACGACTGTAAATAGGGTCGTTTTCCCCAATGCGATCGCCCATGGAAAAAGAAAAACGGTTTCCACATCAAAGATCAAGAAGACAAGTGCAAAAATATAATACTGGGATTTGAATTGCACCCAGCTGTCCCCTACGGTTTCAATTCCACACTCGTAGGTACTCTGCTTGATGGGATTCGGTTTGTGAGGGGATAAAAATCTGGATGCCACCAGGGGAACGATTGGGACGATCACACCAATCACCAGGAACAAGCCAATATACAACCATTCGTTTTGCATAATGTCTCCAACAATCAGGTTTTTCAAACCATTTGCATAACGTGCGAATTTTATCACAGAAAGATTTTTCGAAATACGAACGCATATCAGTAATCGAGGTGACGTTTGTCATAGAATGGTTGATATGAATGGGTAAAACACCGGATTTAAGTGTATTCAGGTTCTTTTTTGTTTTTGATTCGAACGGATTTTTCCTTTACCAGAATTATCGATCTTGAATTTTTGAGAAAAAAGACCCAAAGTAAGAAAGACACCCCCAATAAAGCCTATGCCAGCTACAATCCACAGAAAAGCCACATGGAGACCTAATAAGGAGATCACTTTGAAATCAATATCCTGGGCAGAAACAGCTTTGCTTTTCAATTCCCCCCCTCCATCAGGAAATGCAACCAGGAAGAACCATACTGTTCCATGCAGATCTTCAGACACTTGGGGAGTAATTTTCCAGGAAAAGGAGGCGTTGTTGCTTTCAGATAAAACTGATCCCGATTCTCCCGGCGGATCCATGATCACATTGACCATATCCAACCTTGTCTTCAGCATGAAGGAATATCCATCAAACAAGTTTAGAGCGCCAAGGGTGATTGTGTTGATGCCTGGATCGTTCGAACCATTTCCTTCAGCGACCAGTTGGTCCGGGATCACCTGGAGATGGATTACTTCTGATCCACCTTTCCTGATGACAGGGACCCAATCCAGGATAAGGTGGATACCAACCGGCATCGCAAGAACGGGAGCATCCTGGTCAGAGATGATATTTGGGTCAATCGCTGATTCAAATGTTATTTCACCCGGTTTAAAACTGATCTCCTGCGTGGTTCGCGAAAACGGCCATAACAACCAAATTAATAAAAGGCATGAAAATGCGAGAATAGTTATTCCTATTGTCCTGGTGGATCTCAACCTGCTCTTCATGATGCCATTATAACGTCTGATTTCCATGCTAAACTTGTACATTAATTTTAACAACTGAAGGAGATTACATGGCCATATATACACCCGAGCCTTTCCGAATTAAAATGGTTGAACCTATCCACCTGATCTCCCGTGAAGAACGGGAAAATGCCCTGGTTAAAGCTGGCTATAATGTTTTCTCTTTGAAAGCGGAGGATATTTTCATTGATCTTTTAACTGATTCGGGTACTGGTGCCATGAGCCATTATCAATGGGCTGCCCTGGTAGCAGGTGATGAATCATATGCAGGTGCGCGTTCATACTTCAGATTGAAGGAAACAGTTGATGATATCTTTGGCTTTAAATACTTTGTCCCGACCCACCAGGGACGTGCTGCTGAGAACATTCTTTCAGCAGTGCTGGTGAAGACCGGGCAATTTGTTCCGTCCAACATGCACTTTGATACCACGGATGCCAATATTCGCGCCCGCGGTGGAAAACCCATCAACCTCGTTATTGAAGAAGCCTATGATCCATCCAATATGCATCCTTTTAAAGGAAACATGGACATAGAGAAGCTGACAGATTTCATTATTAAAACTGGTGTTGAAAATATTCCATTTGGAATGATTACCATCACAAATAATGCCGGCGGTGGGCAACCTGTTTCCCTTGAGAATATCAAAGCAGTGTCTGAGACTTATCATCAACACAATATTCCCTTTTACATTGATGCAGCCAGGTTTGCAGAGAATGCCTACTTCATCAAAATGCAGGAACCAGGATACCAGGCAAAATCCATCAAGGAAATCGCGCGGGAGGTTTTTTCATACGCAGATGGTTTGACCATGTCAGCCAAGAAGGACGCCATTGTCAATATTGGTGGTTTGATCTGCCTGAATGATGGTAAAGTATTCGAGGAAATCAAGAATGAATTGATTTTAAGGGAAGGATTTCCCACTTATGGTGGATTGGCTGGAAGGGACCTGGATGCAATGGCGGTGGGGCTTAACGAAGGAATCCAGGAGGATTACCTGGCTTATAGAACAGGTCAAACAGAATACCTGGCGAATGGCTTGAACGCGGTTGGAATTCCAACCATCCAACCAGCTGGAGGTCATGCAGTATACATCGATGCAGCCCAGGTTTTGCCCCATATTCCTCAGGGTGAATTTCCCGGGCAGGCATTAGCCATAGAGCTTTATAGAGAAGGAGCCATACGAGGTTGTGAAATAGGTTCCGTGATGTTCGCATTTCCAGATCCTGATAGCGGAGAAATGATATATCCAAAATTGGAACTATTGAGATTGGCGATTCCCCGTCGAACGTATACCCAGAGCCATATGGATTATGTCATCCAGAGTTTCGCTGCCATAAAAGAGAGAGCCACATCGCTGCGGGGTTTTGAATTCACCTACGCGCCAAAACTTCTACGTCACTTTACTGCCAAATTCAAGCCGTTGTAATAAAACGCTATTAATGCCATCGTATCGATATCATTGGTCAGGAATATATAACCGATCCCAATGGAAATAGATTAAACGAAAACCCGCAGAAGAGAGATTCTCCTGTGGGTTTTCGTTTAATCTTTGAATGAATCCTTAATAACCATCTTCTAATCGGATAAGAGGATCAGACCTTCTTCTTCCTTTTTCATGGATTTGAAGGCTGCAATTGCAACTTCCAACATTTGCATGTCAGGTTCACGTGTTGTAAGGTTTTGAAGTGCAAGATTGGGTTTAATCAATGTGCAAACCAGTTTGGAATTCATATGGGCAGCAGTCCAGCGGATGTATTCATAAGATATACCAGCAATAACAGGAATTAATAAAAGCCGGCTGATCAAACGCCACCAAATGGAAGGCATCGGACCCATCAACGTGAAGACCAAGACAGAGATAAGAGCGAGTGTAAGGAGGAAGGCTGTTCCGCAACGGGCATGCTGGCGGGATTGAAGTGCCACGTTTTCGGGAGTCAATTCAACGCCAGCTTCGTACGCGTTGATTGTTTTATGCTCAGCCCCATGATATCCAAACACCCTGCGGATATCCGGCATAAAACCAACTGCCCAAATGTACCCGATCAACAAGAGAAGACGGATGATCCCTTCAATCAGATTACTGACCCAGGATTGGAAATGCAAAAAATGTTCCGTTAAATATCCTACCCCAGCCGGTAGAAGAAAGAAGAAGCCCAAACCAATCACCAACGAGATTCCCATGGTAAGGTAAAGTGCCGGACCTTCCAATTTATCTTCTTCCCCAGTTTGCGTATTGGCAGAAAGGGTGAGAGCTGTCATTCCCAAACCAAGTGCATCCCACAAAAGAATGAGTCCTCTCAAAAACGGAACCCTGGACAGGTTGCTCTTATAGATTCCTCCCAGTTTTTGGGTATGAATCTTGATGTCTCCACCGGGTTCACGCATGGCAATAGCCAACGAGGATCTGCCCCTCATCATTACCCCTTCAATTACTGCCTGGCCACCATAGGTGATCAATTTGTCTTCGTTACTCATTGTTAAATTAAACCTTCCATTACCTGGGGTTATGATTTTTTTCTACCAATTACTCTTTAATTTGCCAGATTCATAAAGAAATGAATAAGGGCATTGATCCCTTTATACCAGGTCGGTAAATTGAGTTTTTCGTTAGGCGCGTGAAGGTTGTCATCGGGAAGCCCAAAACCTGTCAGAACGGAGTCCACTCCAAGGATATCCTGCATGTATGTCACCACCGGGACACTTCCGCCTTCCCTTTTAAAGAAAGGCTCGATCCCCCAGGCGGATTTGAGAGCATCCTTTAAAGCAAGCACGTATTTCGAATCTCGACTTGATATGGAAGCTTTACCACCTGCCAGGGGTTTCAACTCCCAACGAATTCCCTGCGGTGCATGGGTTTCCAGGTAGGATGACAACTGCTGATGAACCAGATCAGGATCCTGATCTGGCACGAGACGCATAGAGATCTTTGCCATAGCCCAGGCGGGGATGATGGTCTTTGAACCTTCGCCTGTAAATCCGGACAGCAATCCATTAATATCCAAAGTTGGACGGGAACCAGCCTGTTCAACCGGTGAAAAACCCTCTTCACCAAATAATGCCGGAACCCCGGTTTGATCTATATAGTGGGTGGTATCCAGAGGCAGACGAGCCATTTCAGCGCGATCGGTTTCATTGAGCTTGATCACAGAATCGTAAAAACCCGGCAAGGTGATATGCCCGTGCTCATCATGCATCCCAGCGATCAATTCAGCCAATGCATTGGCAGGATTCTGAATGACTCCACCAAAAATGCCTGAATGAAGATCTGTGGAAGGACCAAAAACCTTAAGCTCAAAATATGCCAGACCCCGCAACGCATAAGAAATGCTGGGAGCATCCTTTCCCAACATTCCGCTGTCTGTGTTAAGGGAAAAATCACAAGCCAATAATTCTTTGTGGGAAGAAAGAAATTCGACCAGGTTTGGAGAACCAATCTCCTCCTCACCCTCTATGATCCATTTCACATTTACAGGTAATTCACCGGTTCTGACGAGGGATTCAACTGCACTTATGGCAGCAATAACCTGCCCTTTCATATCAGATGCGCCGCGAGAGTATAAATTTTCTCCGATAATGGTTGGTTCAAAAGGAGGATGATTCCATAAATCTAATGGATCCACAGGCTGAACATCATAATGGCCATAAACAAGGACTGTTGGTTTTTCATCCGAGACCTTCCATTCGCCAAAAACAATTGGATGCCTGGCTGTATCAAATATTTGGACATTTAACATACCCATGGATTTGATCTTTTCAGCTACCCATTCGGCTGCAGAACGGATATCTTTTTCATGCTCAGGGTCTGTTGAAATCGATTGAATTTTCAGAACCTGTTCGAGAGAAGCTAAAAATGATGCCTTGTTTTTTTCAGCAAACTGCAATGCTGCAGAACGATGATCCATATTTTTGATCTCCTAATTTATTTCGCTACCGGCTTAGTTGGCAGGTTTCCGTAAAGGAACCAGTAGTCTTGTTCATTATATTTTCCTGATAATTCTTCCGGCCAGATAAATTCGCCTGGTTTGAAACTGAATTTTAATCTTTCATCCAATGCTTTGAGAATTTTCTTTTCATTGAAATTTCCAGCTACAGCTTCAATTAATAATTGAAGCATAACACGCCATCGAACTTCGCGGACATAAGCATCCCCATGGTCATCGGGGGAATTCCAATAATCAGCCAGGTAGTTCTGCCAGAGATTCAGCCTGGATGTGATCTCCCGCTGGATCTTATTTTCAAACGCCACCCGCCATTTCGAACTTAACATTTCCATTCTGTTAAGTGCTTCAGAGAACCTCACATTATCAGCAGAACTTAAAGAAGCTGATTCCAGACGAACCTTTGCCAAGTAAAGACCACCCAGCGTGAGCATTGAATGACCTGAAAGATTCCAAAATAATTCGTCAGAAAGAAGATAATCTTCCATGTCTGACACACCTATTGTAAAGTATTCAAGGTCCTTATCGGGAATTGATCTCATTGTTTCTTATCAGGGTTGGCCTGTACTGTCTGCTGCAGGTTCCAGCGATCGGCGAGTCACCAAATACCATTCATTAAAATTCAAAAAGCGATCACTGATATCATAAATAGGAGCAAGTTGTACCCCTAAAACCTGGGAATCAACGGCAAAAGTAAAGACCGGGAAATATAAAGGAAGGGATGGCAACTGCCTGGAAAAGACGATCTGGAAATTTCTATAGAGTTTAGAACGGAAATTTAAGTCCACGATCACTCTAGCCTGTTCGATATATTCGCTGGCTGATCTATCATCCCATTGGGAATAATTCTGGCCGCCAGTTGCTTCAGATTGGTGCCAGAATGGATAAGGATCAGGGTCATGATCGTTTTCAAAATCCAG
>DATEUN010000092.1:0-15832 GCA_035283125.1 Anaerolineales bacterium | reverse complement strand
TACAGATCGGAAAATTGACGGTCCTTTCACCGACCGATGGCACCATTCTGACCAGAAGGGTACAACCCGGCGAAATGGTATCAGCTGGAGCATCCGCGTTTACCTTGGGAAAATTGGATGAATTGACGATTGTCGTATTTGTCCCTGAAGATGTCTATGGCAAGTTATCACTTGGACAAATGGCTGATCTGGTAGTGGATTCCTATCCGGGGGAGGTATTCCATGCAGAGATCTCCCGGATTGCAGACCAGGCTGAATTTACACCTCGAAATGTTCAAACGATTGAAGGAAGAAAAGCTACAGTGTTTGCCATCCATTTAAATGTGGCTGACCCTTCGGGAAAATTAAAACCGGGTATGGCTGCTGATGTGACATTCGCAAAATAAAAATGTTTCCATGATGACCTCCATTCAACGGGAAAGAACCCTTTAAGCCATGATCGAAATCAAGTCGCTCAATAAATCATTCGGATCAAACCATGCAGTAAAAAACCTGAGTATATCGATCAACCCAGGAGAGATATACGGTTTGGTGGGTCCGGATGGAGCTGGAAAGACAACCACGTTGCGCCTTATTGTGGGAGCTCTGAAGCTCGATGGAGGCAGTATTTCCATTAATGGTGTGGATCTGTTGAAGAATACCGAGCAAGCCAGGTCTCAGATCGGATATTTATCCCAGCGATTCTCGCTCTATGAAGACCTTACAGTCATGGAGAATATCCGTTTCTTCGCTGAGGTCAGGGGAATATCCCGTTCAGAATGGTATGACCGCAGCCTGGAGATACTTGCTTTTGTAGGTCTGGCTGATTTTAAGGATCGTTTGGCTGGGGTTCTTTCCGGTGGTATGAAGCAGAAACTTGGCCTGGCATCCGCCCTGGTCGGTTTACCCCGTGTCCTTCTGCTTGATGAACCTACTACAGGAGTTGATCCGGTAACCAGGCAGGATTTCTGGCAGCTCCTTGTCAGGCTGGTTTCTCAAAGTGATATTTCAAAAGACAATGTAACTGTACTTATCACGACCCCTTATATGGATGAAGCTGTCCGCTGCAACCATATTGGATTCATGCAGAATGGTGAATTGATCGCTGAAGGATCTCCATCAGAATTACGATCAGAACTGGAGGGGCGGATCTATGAAATTCGATGCGATCCTCAAAGACCATTAGCGAGAATGGTTATAAAAATTCCAGGTGTGGAAAATGTCCGCTTAATGGGCGACAAACTTCACATTCGCCTGCAGGAAGGAAGGCAGCAGCTGGCATTGGAGCAGGTAAAGGAACATGCCTTAAAGCAAGGTTTGAAAATTGCTTCTGTTCAATCAGTACCGGCAAGTCTGGAAGATGTATTCATTCTCCTTGCACGGAATGAAAATGAAAGCAGTGTAGGCGATTCTATTCAACTGCCTGCTGAACATACCAATGCACTCAAGACCTTGTTTGAGCTTGTTTCGCCCCGGGAATATGAATGGTGTCTTTCAGGTTCAGCGGGGCTTCTGCTTCAGGGCATGGATGTAAAAGTGCATGATCTTGATATACAAGTCCACCTTGATCATATTTTCAAGGTTGAAAATGAACTCTCACAGTACATGATTTCCCCCGTTCAGGTTCTGGAGACCGGTTATATCCGCTCTCTGGATGGTAAGGCGTCCATTAATGGTGTAGAGGTTGACCTTATTGCTGATATGCAGGTTCAGGATTCTTCCGGCACATGGCATAATATGGTCGATTTCGGTCAGAAAAAATGGCTGGCTTGGCAGGGAGAGAACCTTCCAGTGATTCCCCTGGCATTGGAAGCGCAGATCTATAAAGAACTGAGGCGCAAAGAAAAATTTAACCTGGTGTCGGAATTTTTAAAAAAGGAAGAAGAGACCCACAATGGCTGATCCGGCATTGGTGGTTCAGGATTTGACGCGTTATTTTGGGGATTTCCTCGCAGTTGATCATATCTCTTTTACTGTTGAACCGGGAGAGATCGTCGGCTATCTCGGACCTAACGGATCTGGAAAAACGACAACCATCAGGATGCTTCTAGGTCTCCTGCAGCCCAGTGAGGGATCTGCACAGGTTTTGGGATTTGACATTCGTACCCAAACGGAAGAGATTCGCAAACAATGCGGATACATGTCCCAAAAATTTGCGTTGTATGAAGATCTCACGGTCATGGAGAACCTGGTTTTCTATGGAGGTGTTTACGGTATTCGTGACTTGCAGGAGATCGACAAGACCATTCATTTGGTCGGTCTATCTTCGCACAAGAAAGATCTTGCGCGTTCATTATCTTCCGGATGGCGCCAGCGTTTGGCACTTTCGATCGCCCTGGTTCACCACCCCCGCCTGCTCTTTCTTGATGAACCAACCAGTGGAGTGGATCCTAATGCGCGCCGGGTTTTCTGGGACTTGATCTACGACCTGGCTGAGAGTGGGGTCACGATCATTGTGACCACCCACTATATGGATGAAGCAGAATACTGCAATCGCGTTGGAATGATGCGGGACGGAAAACTACTGGCAATGGATTCTCCCGGAAACTTGAAAGCCAACACCATCCCGGGAACCGTTTGGGAGGTAAGGGTCGAATCCCTGCAGGAAGGATTGGAGAAATTGCCATCTATTGATGGTGTTGAACGGGTTGGTTTAACGGGGGATTATTTAAGGGTCATCACAGCACAGGGTTTGGACAATGAAAAATTCAAATCGCAGGTTCAGGCTCTTATCTCTGGCGAAGTGAAAAGCTCTGTTGGGGAAGCCACTCTTGAAGATGTGTTTCTCGCTCTTGCGTCTGATCGGAATTGATCTCACCTCTTCTTGAAATACGATGTCATTACACCCAGGGCAGCTACACCAGCTCCTGCCAGGAAACCTTTATCCACACCTGTGAACAGTGCCTGCGGTGTATTGGCTGCCAAATGCGTTGTGAAGATCGCCCCTGCTAATCCGATTCCGAGAACCATCCCAAAACTTCGTGATTCAGCCTGCATGGCGGATGCGACCCCCTGCTGATTGCCTGGAGCAGCACCCATCAATGCGCTGGTATTGGGGGAAATGAAACTCCCGGTCCCGAACCCAACAAGCGTCAGGCCTAAAATGATCACCCATAATCCGGATACATCATTAATGGTTGATAACAATAACAACCCGACCGACATGGTACCCATACCAACCATTCCCGGCAGCCGGGATCCGATCTTGTCAGAAATATACCCACTGAAAGGAGCTGTGATAGCCATTAATACGGATTGAATTGTCAGGATCATCCCTGCCATGGATGGTTCAAATCCGCGTCCCTGGATCAGGTAAAAAGGCATTAGGAATATCACGCTGTAGATGGCGATGTAGTTGAGGACTGAACTTAATGATGAAAAGGTGAATATTTTATTTCGAAAGAGATTAAGATCCAGCATTGGTGATGGTACCTTTTTTTCCACTAGAACAAAAATAACGAGAATCACAAGAGAAGCAGCCAGCAATCCAAGAATTGCAGGCGATCCCCAACCCCAATCCGCACCTTTATTCAATCCCAGCATAAAGGCTGATAAACCCGCTACGAACAGGACAGCACCTGATACATCGAAGCGTTGTCCTTCTCCGGATGGTTTATCCTTTGGAATGAAATGCAGGCTCAGTGACATGGCTAGCAAACCCACCGGAATATTAATGTAAAAAACCATTCGCCAATTGAAAATGTGTGTTAACCAACCACCCAGCACAGGTCCAACAGTCAATCCCAGGTAGGTCATGGTCGAGATCAGACCAAATGCACGTCCCCGTTCATGTACTGGGAAGTTATCAGTCACGATTGCAGCCGAATTGGAAGCTAGCATGGCTCCTCCAAAAGCCTGCATGGCTCGAAATATCACCAGTGAAGTGGGGGACCATGCTGATCCACTTAGAGCAGAGAAGACGATGAATAGACCGAACCCCAATAAATAAATGGTTTTATGACCTTTAAGATCGCCCAATCTTCCAAAGGTGAGCAGCATTCCGCTGATCACCAGCAGGTAGACAGTCACCACCCATTCAATGGTGGCAACACTGCTGTTGAAGGACTCCCTTAGAATGGGTAGAATGATATTGACGACACTTGCATCCAGCGCTGTCATGAAGGTACCGGCTCCGATTGCGATCAGAACCCACCATTTTGTTTCGATCTTCTTGGTCATGTAGTCTCCGAAATTGCAGGATAGCAAATTTTACACCCGGAAATCCCCTGAAGTTATTCGATTAGTTCTTTTTTCCTTTCACCAATCTTCTTGCAAGGAATGAACAGTTATAACGGAATGAACGAAGTAGACCGGATTTTTTCTCGCATAGTAAAATAGATGCTTGCAAATGGATGAATATCAGAGTAACGCAGAGAGAGGTATGAAAAGATTGACAGGGGTGACCCGTTTACTCGGTTGGAATCGTTCCAGTTTTGTTATCCTGGGAATTTTTCTACTCCTGGTCATCATGATCGTCTATGTCTGGTGGCCGCTGGCTGAAATGCTCATAACCTATGTCAATTGGTCCGGTGTTTGGTGGCGTTATTTCGATTGGCTCCTGGTCGGCATTTTTTCTTTCATGACGCTTGCCATCATGGCAGGTGCAGATCTTCGCCGTGACACCTGGATCCTGCTGGTGGGGGCAGCTGGTGGCTTGGTTATAGAAGCTTGGGGAACGCAGACCTACCTGTGGACTTATTTTACGGAGCAGCGACCTCCATTATGGATCATACCAGCCTGGCCGATAGCCAGCCTGACAATCGATCGTATCGTCAGGTTATTGAACCGATTACTTCCCGAAAATAAACATAAGTGGAAAAACTTCTACAGGATTTCCTATTGGTTGATTTTCACTATCTTTGCGTTTTCAATGATCCTGTTTGTATGGCCATTCATGGACAGATCCATGACTCTGATGGCTTGTTTACTGGTTGGATTTGTGATACTGACCCCGGTTGATCACAGGAGCGAAGTACTGATCTTTCTGGCAGGTTCTTCCCTGGGTTATTTCCTGGAATATTGGGGCACAACCCGGGAATGCTGGACATATTACACCAGGCAAACACCGCCATTCTTTGCAGTACTCGCTCACGGCATGGCATCAGTAGTATTTTGGAGAACCTGGCGCGTGCTCTCATTGGTTGTTAAGCGGATCATCCCGTCAACACAAGGATTGAGAAAAACGAACAGCAAGACAATGAATTAATTTATTGGAAACTGGGAAAATGGAATTTCAACCAATAAAATGATCCATCCACGAGATTCTGGATGGATCATTATCATTCCTTATTGGCAATAGTTCTTCCTCATGTTTCGTCTTTGGTATTCTCTTCAGGCGGAATAACGATTGCCAGTACCAGGTAGACCAGAAAAGCCGTTCCAAAGGATGCAATAAAACCAAAGGCAAACAGCAGGCGGACGATGGTTGGATCAATATCCAGGAAATCACCCAGACCACCGCATACACCGGATATCATCTTGTTAGTATTCGATCGTGTAAGTTTCTTATATTCACTCATGTCAAATTCTCCTTATTTGAAATATACGTACAATGCCGTGATTGGTTTCAATCTATAATTGAAGAATGGTGAAATTGATACAGTCATTTTTAAAAAAGTTCATGGATTCAATATTGAAATTGATTGGCGTGGGGAGCTTATTGGACAGCATGGCGCTGGTCGGTGAGGATGAAGAATCATTTAATCGCATCGTTCATAAAATAAGAAAAGCGGATATTAAGCGACCACCAGGATTGATCCATGCAAATTTTCATGTCTCAGAATCGGATATTGCTAGTTTTCCGCTTTTCACCATGATGAGTGATAACAAGCCTGCCAAAGAGATCATCTTATATCTTCATGGCGGTTCGTATGTGGTGGGGCCAAACATGCTGCATTGGTATACACTCAACCACCTTTCCAGCCTGGAAAAATTCGACTTTGCCCTTCTTGATTATCCAAAAACACCAGAGCATCAAGCACTGACCACAATGAAGGTGACATTGAACACGTATCAATTGCTGGCTGATCGATATGGAGCCGAAAATATCACCCTGATGGGAGACTCTGCCGGTGGTGGATTGGCTTTGGCTTTGGCTATGGAGTTGGTTTCACAACAGCAACCATTGCCCAGGCGCCTTGTCCTATTTTCTCCCTGGTTGGATCTCTCCATGGAAAACCCTGAAGCTCGCAATTACGATAAAAAAGATATCATGTTGAATTGTGATGGGCTGGCTGTATGTGGTCATCGCTATGCCGGCAGTTTGGATATTCATCATCCATGGGTTTCCCCCCGTTTCGGGGAAAAAGAGGGTCTCCCACCGCTATATTTTTTCGTAAGTACATCTGAAGTGTTTTGGCCGGATATCCGCGATTTTACAACTGAAGCAAAATCTATCGGTCTTATGGTTGAGTTAATTGTTGGACTGGAAATGCCGCATGACTATCCAGTCCTATCCATGATGCCCGGGGGCAGGCAGGCATTGGATAAAGTGATAGAGATTCTATCGACGTAATATCAATTTCTAATTAATTCTCATAAAGATTCCTTATTGATCCGTATTTGCTGTCATCGATCGGATCATTTTCCTATGATTGCTTCATTCAATTCCATAGCTACTCAGACATAAAACCTATCCTACGAAAGTTTACAGTATTGACAGGTTGAGATTCTCACTCAATTAACGGATAGAATTCCGGGCGTTGAACTCTTGGTATCAATCGGTGTAATCATAAATCGGAAGGGAATAGGCGTGGGAACAAAGATCAAATTGGGGATCATTGTAATTTTGGTGTTGAGCTGCACATTTTTTCCTGGCAGCTCTGCTGTTGTCTTTGCCAGGGAATCTTCTCCACCTAAAATTGATGATCGGGCGTTCACAGGGAGTGTTCCGACTCTGGATTTGTTCGTTATGGAATTAAAACAGATAAATGCCGATGGCATTTGGGCTGAAAACCTTTTTGCTTATGTAACCAGTTATGGCTCGTGGGGGTATGTTCCAAAATCAGAAAACACAGCTTCTTATACAATTTATCAAAACTATCATGGCTTCTTTATTCATGATTATTTGGGTGGGGATGGACTTTACCGGGTGCAAAAATGGACAAAAGTGGCTGTTATCCAGCATGGAGAAGTCTCCTGGTTCGTTATCACAGAGAACGCCAGGTATCAAGCCTCGAGTAATGGGGCCAAGTGCTATATTGATGCTCCGTTTTATAAAATTGAAAATCAGTCTCTACTGGGTGGACCAGTAACCACGCAAAATTTGCTGGATCTTTACTACACAAAACCTTTCACGATCCAAACTTGCTTATGCAGCGCTGGAATTAATGGTGTGCAAATACTTGTTGGTGATTGGACCACTCCTCCATCAGATGGTATTGCTAGCCTGAATTGATTTCCTTTGATCAACTTTTAAATCTTATGTAAATAAATGGGGGAGGAAAAAATGGATCAACGATCCATATATGACTCGATTATTCTGCTTAACAGTTGAACTAATCACCAATGGTCTTTGCGAACAAATGATTTTCAGAATTGTTTGGAAAAATATTTGTGCCCTCAGGCAGACTCGAACTGCCGCTTTCGGCTCCGGAGGCCGACGCTCTATCCACTGAGCTATGAGGGCATTTGCGCGCCCCGAATTTTACCACCAATGGGTTGATTGGCGTTATACATGGGGGGATAACAGGTTGAGTTCCTGGCGGATATCCGCGATGATTTCCCGGTTTACGCCTTCATCACCCAGTTTCTCATATTGGTTCCGTTTATGTGCAAGTTCTCCACAGAGTTGGTAAAAACGCTTGTTGACCTTATATTTTCCATTGAAGAACGCTGAGATCTTCTTCAACAACACCAGCCAGGCAGACACAGCGGTTTGGAATTGCAGGGTTGTGATCGTCCCTGTTCGTACCTCTTCAGCCAGGAACTTCTTCAGGTTTTTCTGTTCTGAATAAACCATCCATAGGATGAAACAGACCATCAGGAACCAGCCTCCCCAATCGATCAGGGTTCCAATGACCAGGCCTGCACCACCATTCAGGATGGCTGCCAGTGAATTGTGAATCGAATGCGTTAAGACCGCCATTCCGAACCCTGCTATTGGTGCAAGGATCTTGACCACGGAAGACTTTGACATCCTATTTATCGCCAATCCGATACCCGTAAAAGACGTATAGAATGGATGCTGCCAACCCACCAGCATGATCCGCACGAAGGCGATCGATAAAATGCCTTCCCAACCCGATTCCTGGTAGCCGTAAGTAAAAATGTAATATGTGTTTTCAGTGGCTGCAAAACCAAGCGCTGCGATCCCTGCATAGATGATTCCATCCAGGTAGGAATCAAATTCTTTCCGAAACACAAGAAAAATAATGACGACTGAAAAACCTTTTAAGAATTCTTCAACCAGAGGAGCGATCAGCGACCCGGTGGCGAGATTCGTGGCTGCCTCGGATGAAGTGAACATGTATAACCCCAGCCCGAGTACAGTGTTGATCAGGAACGCCCCACCTGCTGCCACGATCGCTCCCCACAGAAAAACAGCTCCCACTAAAATGCCTGGTTCCTTCTCGTACCTGTCGATCGAGTAAAGAATGGATGCGAACACCAACATGGGGAAAAAACCGAGGAATAATGAGAAAAGAAAAGCCATGATTGACCTTTTATGGTTCTATGGAAATTGGTTGGATTATATTGTATTTTCTGTGGGAAATGGGACAGGTCATGTCACTTTTTCAGGTTCTATCAGGTACAATGCTGTCCTGGTGATTCTTGTACTTTCCGGGTGGATCTCCATTTCGCTGAGCACTTCTTCCGGTCGTCCTGTCGCACCTGGTGCTGCTTTCAATCTCATGGAAATAACAGCATCACCTGTTCCAGGTGTTTTTTCTGGTTTTAGTGAAAGGATCAATGGTCTCAGGTTATAGTTTTTTCCCTTGCGTTCCCTGGTTATCGCTTCTGCATCAACAATCCTGTCTATGTGATATTGGATTTGTTCAGGTTCAATCGGGTCGAGAAATTCCACCAGGTATTCTGCCGAATCCACTTGTGTCTGTAGGGCAGGCAAGCGGGGATCGATGATCTCAATTGAAAATACCCCTAATCCGGGAGGAGCTGCTTTCTGTAAATTTTCTTTTACGAGAATTGGGTCCAGCTCTTCATCCAATTGGATGTCGACCAATTCTGCTTCACCTATGAACCCCAAGGGCAGTGCGCACCCGAGCGAGATTTTTGGTTGCGGATGAAAACCCTGGCTGTATTTCAGAGGGATCCTTGCCCTTCTGCAGGTTCGTTCCCAAAGCCTGTGCAGATCGAGATGACCAATATATCGCAAGGATCCGGATTTGGAAAAAGAGATTCGCAGTCTCATGCAGGTTGTCCGGCTTTTTTGCGTTTTGGGCTTTTTACTTCCGGGCATTTCCACACCTCACCAGGATTTTCTCTCCTCAAATCAGCAAAAGTTGGCAGAATTCCACAGGCGTAACATTCCTCCCTGCAGTCATCCCGAGTGGTTCCCTTTAACGAATTTTCAAATTCATGGTAAAGGTGACTTTTTCGAATACCCGCTGAAATGTTTTCCCATGGAAAGATCTCATCAGCACTTCGTTCCCGGTGGGTATAGAATTCCTTCCTTAATCCGGTGCTGGAAAAAGCATCCTTCCAGATCTTGTAACGGTGCAGGTCCTGCCAGGCATCGAATTTCGCTCCATTCTTCCATGCTGTGTATATCACTTCTGCCATTCGCCTGTCACCTCGCGTAAGCCACGCTTCCAGCATGGTATCTTCCATGGCAGTCCATGTCAGCTTGATGTTCCTATCCCTTAGTTTATGCCGCAGAACATCCTGTTTTGCTTCGATCATCTCAGGCGTATCACAAGCAACCCATTGGAAGGGTGTATGCGGCTTGGGAACGAATGTCCCCACCGATACATGCACTTTTGCCCTTCCACCAATGATACTGCGACCCTCGCTCAGGATGCGGTTGCATAATTTGGCGATCGCCTCAACATCTTCGAGGTTCTCTGAAGGATGACCGATCATGAAGTACAGCTTGATGGTTGTCCATCCATGTTTGAAAGTAGCTATCGCCGTCTCGACGATCTGTTCATCGCTGATGGATTTATTGATGATCCGCCTCATCCGTTCTGTGGCAGCTTCTGGTGCCAGGGTAAAACCGGTCCCTTTGCGGGCACCCAGCCGTTCCATTAAATCAATGGAAACTGTATCGATCCGCAGGGAAGGCAGTGAGATCGTCAGGCGTTCATCACCAAACCGTTTACTTAAGGCTGTTACCAGCTCCAATATATGCGTATAGTCAGAAGACGAAAGGCTCATCAATGAAAACTGTTGATAACCGGTTGCCCGTATCGCTTCTTCAGCCGCATTTACAATTTCTTCTACACTTCGCTCCCGAATCGGGCGCGAGATCATCCCGGCATGGCAGAACCTGCAGCCGCGGGTACATCCACGCATGATCTCGACAGAAAAGCGGTCATGAACCACCTCGATATTTGGAACGATGAAACTTGTTGGAGGAGGGGGGAGCTTCCCAACGATCCTTTTCATGATCGGTGTTCTTATTTCATCTCCGCGTGCAGAGATCCTGGCAATCGTTCCATCTTCAAGGTAGTGATGTTCGAAAAGCGAAGGCACATACACGCCAGGAATCTGCGCTAAATCACCAAGCAGATCTTTCCTCGTTAAGTTTTGCTCCTTCCAACTTTGGTAAGCACAGATGATGTCGTGAATTACTTCCTCGCCTTCACCGATCACAAATGCATCCATGAAAGCATGCATCGGTTCCGGGTTGAAACAGGTGTGTCCCCCGGCGATAATTAGAGGATGATCTTCTGATCGATCAATTGATCGTAAAGGTATGCCTGCCAGGTCGAGGATGTTCAAAGCGTTGGTGTACAGTGTCTCATATGGCAGCGTGATCCCAATGATGTCAAAATCAGCCAGGGAATGTTTGCTTTCCAGTGAATACAGGGGGATCTTATTTTCCCTCATCACTGCTTCCATATCCAGCCACGGGCTGTAGGCCCTTTCGGCCAGTGAATCTGGTCGTTGGTTTACCTGGTCATATAAGATCTTGATTCCCACGTTGGAAATTCCCAGGTCATAGATGTCAGGAAATACCAGGGCTACATGGGTCCTGACAGCTTCCCAATCCTTGACAGTGATGTTCAATTCCCCGCCGACATATCTGCCCGGTTTTTGAACTTTAAGCAGGATTCGTTCCAGGCGGTTTCCTATCTCTCCTGGTGTCAGGCTGGAATTTTTTCGCATTGGGTAAAGGATTTCTTCTTGGTGAAAGGTTCTGCGTTAATGCTTGGCTGGTTCAATATTTTCCGCACCAGGCAATTTATCAGCCAGTTTGGCTGGCGAATGTAATAAGATCGGCATACATCCGGAACAAATATATACTTTCTCACCTTTGAATTTAAATTTTAAGAGGGGCATTTCTTCTTCATTTCTTTCACAGTTGATGCATTGATGCATGGTAGATCTCCTTGTTTGGGTTGCAGATAAGGTTTGTATTTTACTTTATTTCGGTGAGATTAATCTGACTTGAATTGGGTTCAGCTTTAGAATGTTCCCTTGTACATGCCGCCATCTACGGTCAGCATGACACCCGTGATGTAGGAAGCAGCCGGGGAAAGAAGGAATACAGCCGCATTCGCAAATTCCTCAGGCGTACCCATTCGTCCTAGGGCGCTGGCTTGTGATTGAAGGCGAACCTCATTCTCTATGGTGGTTCCATTCTGTTCTGCCCTGTTCTTCATCAATTCAGTTACCCGTTCTGTATTTGTCCACGCTGGCAGGATCGAATTAAATCGGATGCCGGTTTCACCCATTTCCAGTGCGAGTGTTTTGGTTAACCCGATCGTGGCCGAGCGGATGCTGTTGGAAAGGACCAGGTTGGGGATCGGTTGTTTAACAGAATAGGATGTGATCGTCAGAACAGAAGCAGCTGGAGACTCTTTCAGGATTGGTAAGGCTGCCTTGATCAAACGAACATGGCTCATGAAAGAAAGATCAATTGCTTTCTGCCATGTAAACTCATCAAAGGATTCAAATTTCCCGGGAGGAGGTCCGCCTGCATTGGTCACGAGCAGGTCGATCCCTCCCAGGAATTTCACTGTCTCAGCAATTAAAGCTTCTGGAACCGCGGTATCTGTCACATCTCCGGGAACTGGAAATACCACCCCTCCGGTTTCCCTTCTTAAGGTTTCCGCTGCAGAAATCAGCTGGTCTTCACTCCTCGAATTGATCACAACCTTGCAGCCTTCCAATAATAGTCCTTTCGCGACAGCATATCCCAAACCGCGTGATGATCCGGCGATAAAAGCAGTCTTTCCTTTTAAATGAAGATCCATTCCGTTTCCTCCATGATAAAGAATCTTTAAATTATGATTTCAATTTGATCGTCATAGACCTGTCCGGTTGGATATTGTGATTCGATCCAGTTCAGAACGACTTTCAACGACCTCTCCAGGTGTGCACTTTCATTCCCAACCATTGCACAGGCAATAACCGATTCTGACCGATTGTCCAGGAATCCCATTTCTGCAACAGAAACATTGAATTCCCGATGGATCCTTGTCAGGAGTGGTTTAAGCATGCTTCTTTTCTCCTTTAAGGATTTACAGCCCGGAAACCGGATGTGTAGGTTTAATATCCCGACCATGTTTGGGTAAACTCTTGCTAGATGAACATCTGACGATTACAATGACACAGTTATGAACAGCGAACAAAGATACCAACAGGCACTCGATTACTTATTCAGTTATGTTGATTATAGTCTGAAACATACCGATGAATTGGTGAGAGCAGAATTCAACCTTGAGCGGATGGTCGATCTAATGCACCTCCTGGGTGATCCGCAAAATGATTACCCCATCATTCATGTGGCTGGAACAAAAGGGAAAGGATCAACTTCTGCCTTCCTGGCATCAGCAATGGAGCAGGCAGGATACTCAACCGGTTTGTATACATCTCCCCATCTCGTGGATTTCTGTGAAAGGATCCAGGTGGACGATTCGCCTATCTCCCATCCTGAGCTGGCAGATCTCGTGCAGGAGATTAAGCCCTATGTGAATAAGGTTCCTTTTATCACCACCTTCGAATTGACCACCGCCCTGTCATTCTTATATTTTTCACGCAGGAAAGTGAATGCCGCTGTCATAGAAGTAGGGATGGGGGGAAGGTTGGATGCCACCAATATTGTGAATCCGGTCGTTTCAGTGATTACTTCAATATCACTGGATCATACAGCAGTCTTGGGAAATACCGTTGCTTTGATAGCAGCTGAAAAGGCAGGCATCATTAAGAAAGGAATTCCGGTTGTCTCGTCCCCCCAGGTTCCGGAAGCACTTGAGGTGATCAGGAAAATTGCCGACCAGCGGGATTCACCGTTAACGCTGGTTGGTGTGGATTGGATGTTTGCAGAAGTGAGTTCATCCCTGGATGGTCAGGATTTCAAGATCTGGCAAAAAGGGAAAGAAGCATTAAACTTCAGCACCGGCATGCTGGGGTTACACCAGGTTCAGAATGCAGCGACCGCTTATGCTGCCTTGCAGATCGCAAACCAGAACGCATTAAACGTATCAGAAGAGGCGATCAGGAGTGGGTTTAAAAAAACATTCTGGCCAGCCAGGTTTGAGGTGGTCCGCAGGGACCCTCCCATCATTCTCGATTCCGCCCACAACATGGATTCATTTATCAAACTGCATGACACCCTCGATGAGTATTTCCCTGGTAAAAAAGTGATTCTCATATTCGGTGCATCGGAGGATAAGGATATCGCCACCATGTTGACAGAATTGAAACCCAGGCTGCGCCAGGTGATTCTTACAAAATCAACCCATCCGCGTGCGTTGGATCCTGAAGTACTTGCCAAATTGGCTGAAGAATTGGAAATCCCTTATTTGGTCCTCCCCACCGTCCCCGCTTCTTTTGAAGAAGCACTTCTCCTTGCAGAAAAAGAAGAGGATATTATATTGTCAGCCGGTTCCATTTTTGTCACGGCAGAGGTCAGGATCTCATGGCTGAAATTCACCAATGCATGGGACCAGGATTGACGGCTGGACTTTCCCTGTTATAAATATCATACAGATCGGAAAATGAATATGTCAAAAAATGATTGGTCTTTTCAAGAAGATGACGAAACCTTCAACCTTGCTCTTTCACAGAGAACGGAAGAACTGTATCGAATCCCGGATTTTCAACCTGACAGTGATGGAATCGCAGAAGCAATAGTACTGCCTCTCAGAGACCTGGTGATTTACCCCCATATGGTCAGCCCGGTTTTTGTTGCCCGCGAGAGTTCTCTCCTTGCCATCCAGGAAGCCCATCAAAAAACTACGACATTGGTGGGTCTGACTCAGGTTGATCCCGACCAGGAGGACCCTGGAAAAGATGAATTTCTTCCAATCGGTGTGGAAATGGCTGTCGGCAGGTTGTTGAGCATGCCTGATGGGTCCAGCTCAGCCCTTGTTCAGGGACGCAGAAGAGTCGAGGTTCTGGAATTTACGCAACTGAGTCCTTTTATGAAGGTGAAAGTTCGCGTTATCAACGAACCTTTGGTTGCCAACAGGAAAACCAAGGCATTGATGCGAACTGCACTTGAATTGTTTGAGAATTGTGTACAGATGGATAGATCAATCCCGGAAGAAGCACATATGTTTGCATTAAATATCTCTGAACCTGGATGGTTGGCAGATATGATCGCCACGGCAGTATCCATTAAGAATGAGGATCGCCAGGAGCTTCTCCTTACCACCGATGCTGCAGTCAGGTTGGCTCGAATAAACCATCTCCTTGCCCAGGAGGTTGATGTCCTCGAATTGGAGGAGGATATTCATAATAAGGTCCAATCAGAAGTGGATCGTTCGCAAAGGGAATTTTACCTGCGCGAGCAGATGAAAGCCATCCAGATGGAGCTTGGTGAAGGAGATCTCTATTCCAGGGAGATCAGCGACATCCGTGCGAAAATTGAGGAAGTCCATTTACCTGTAGAAGCCCAGGCAACCGCCATGAAGGAGATGGAACGTCTGCTCCAGATGCCCCCCATGGCTCCCGAGGTTGGCATCATTCGTACCTATATTGATTGGATCGTTGACCTTCCCTGGACCAGGTTCACTGAAGATAATCTTTCTGTAAAGAATGCAGCCAAGGTTCTGGATCGGGACCATTATGGCTTGAAGAAAGCAAAGGATCGCATCCTCGAATACATCGCCGTACGGAGTTTGCACCCTAAAAAGGAAAGGCAGCCAATTCTTTGTTTCGTCGGCCCTCCAGGGACCGGTAAAACTTCACTTGGACGATCTATTGCCGAAGCTTTGGGCAGGAAATTTGTTCGTATATCACTTGGTGGTGTAAGGGACGAAGCTGAGATTCGCGGGCACAGAAGGACATATATTGGTGCCATGCCGGGCAGGATCATTCAGACCATCAAGCGTGCTGGCACTGCCAATCCTTTGTTTATGCTGGATGAGATCGATAAGCTGGGTGCGGATTTTAGGGGTGATCCTTCTTCCGCCCTTCTGGAAGTTCTTGATCCGGAACAGAACAATTCATTTTCAGACCATTACCTTGAATTAGCCTATGATCTTTCGAAGGTTATGTTCATTACTACCGCCAATTACCTTGGTACGATCCCGCCGGCATTATTGGATCGCATGGAAGTGATCGATTTCTCTGGTTATATTGAAGAAGAGAAATTGTTCATCGCTGAAAAATTCCTCATTCCGCGGCAGACTGAAGAAAATGGGATCGAGAGCATCAACCTCAGTTTTTCCAGGGGTTCCCTCAAAAAGATGATCCGTGAATACACGTATGAAGCAGGTGT
>DATEUN010000091.1:0-8889 GCA_035283125.1 Anaerolineales bacterium | reverse complement strand
TCATTGCTTTCGATCGGTGGACTGGGCGTCATCCTGGCTTTGCTGGCCATAGCAGCTGGAATTTTCATCCTTCTGGGTCGATAGATAACAAAAAACAACTTTTGGCGAACAGGAAAAACTTATAAATCACATTTTTACCCGGAGTGACTATCTCCCAAGAAAATCGATCAGGACTGCATCTCCCCAAATCCATTCCGGATCAGTAAATCAGAAGATTGGTCGCAGTTGATATCACTCACCTCAAAAAGAAAAAAATGAGGGACTCCAGATGAAAAAAAGAAAACAGATCAGTATTGAAGATGCCAGGCGAATCGGAGATTCCCTGTATTTGGATTGGGAGCAGGTTGACCTCAAGCAATTCCACCAGGGATTGGTCAAAAAACATAAACAATATACGCTCAGTCCCGGTTTGGGACCGACCTACCAGTCTGTGATCAAGACCGGTAAAGTTATCCTGGCGCATATGCAAAACATCCCTGATTATTTTAACCATCTTGATAACCTGAGATCGGAAGTCGAAAAATATCGGAATACAAGCTCATAATCAATTTTCAAACCATGGCAATGAATGCCAGAAACGAATCCGTGGAATTGTCCCGACCTTCAGAGATCACTTCTTCTGTGGAGCAGGTTCTAACCAAACGAATAAGGTCCAGGTAGAACCTGGCATTGTGGAGATCGTATGACCCGAGATGAATTATTGAAGATCGTTGAACAATGTTCCAGTGATCTTGACCCTTATACAGGCCCACTCAAGATCGTTCGAGTACCACAATACAATACCATATTCATTGAGCAAAATGGAAATGACACCCGTTCAGTTATGTTGTCAGAGCAGGACGTGGATGGGAAAACATTCTGGGCTGGTTATAGTTCTTACAGTGAGACAGTCTACATCAGCCAGGCTTCTTGAACTTGTTCAGAAGTGGATCATTGAAAGCATCATCAAATATCCCAGGTGCGTGTTATCATAATTTTCAGGATAATTTATGCAATCACATCATCCGGATCATCGTTCCATTTTAGTCAATATTGCCCATCAGGCCATGCTTGCGCATGGTTTTCTTCCTGATTATTCCCCGCAAGTGCAGGCCGAAGTTGATCAGATCCAGGGATCCTGGGATATTGGAAGCAACGCTACCATCCACGACCAGCGTAACTTGCTATGGGCTTCCATCGATAATGATGATTCGCGTGACCTGGACCAACTTACAACTGCCGAAGCGATGCCTGACGGTAAGTGGAAGATATTTGTGGCTATTGCTGATGTCGATTCTTATGTAAAAAAGGGATCAGCCATTAACGAACATGCACGCCACAATACCACAACGGTTTACACGCCTGCAAGAATCTTTTCAATGTTACCTGAAAGACTATCAACCGACCTCACTTCGCTTAATTTGAATTTGGATCGAACAGCGATCGTCATTGAAATGGTGATTGCTCAAGATGGAAGCATAACCTCATCAAGTATTTACCAAGCTCGAGTACGTAATCATGCCAGGCTGGCTTACAACAGGACAGCTGCCTGGCTGGAAAACAGGACTGAAATGCCTGAAGATATTGCAGCCGTGCCGGGTTTGGCAGAGAGTCTGCGCATGCAGGACCAGGCTGCGCGGCATATGAAGAATATTCGACACCTGAATGGCGCATTAAGCCTGGAAACCATTCAGGCCAGACCTTCTTTTGACGGTGACCAGATTCGCTCTCTTGAAGTAGATGAGCCAAATCGCGCGAAAGAGATCATTGAAGATTTCATGATTGGTGCAAATGGTGTTACTGCCCGTTTTCTATCAGCCAATGGTTTCCCCTCCATCCGCCGCGTGGTTCGTAAACCCAAGAGATGGGAGCGGATCGTTGAGATCGCAGCTGATCACATGGTCAAACTGCCAGATTCTCCAGATTCAAAAGCACTGGAAGAGTTCCTGGTCAAGCAAAAAGCCACCGACCCTATAAGATTTCCAGATCTTTCCCTGGCTGTGATCAAACTTATGGGAGCCGGGGAATATATGGCTGAGCCGCCCGAAGGACAAGTCCCAGGACACTTTGGTCTGGCAGTCAAGGATTACTCTCATTCAACCGCACCCAACCGGCGCTTCCCCGACCTGATAACGCAGCGCTTGATCAAAGCAGCCCTGGATGGCAAGCCTGTTCCTTATCCCATGGACGAACTTAATTCTCTGGCAATACATTTCTCCACTGCAGAAGATGAAGCAAAAAAAGTTGAACGCCAGGTGGAAAAATCTGCTGCTGCCTTGTTGCTTGAATCAAGGATCGGAGAGAAATTTGATGCGCTCGTTACTGGTGCTTCTGAAAAAGGAACATGGGTTAGGCTTCTCACCATTCCGGTCGAAGGCAAGCTTGTGGAAGGATTTAAAGGATTGGATGTAGGTGATCGGCTGCGCGTGGAGTTGGTCGATACGAATATTGAGCGGGGATATATCGATTTCAAAAAAATTAGGGCTTCTAAACGCAAATAACTAATAAATACCTGCCAAGTGGTGGATGCAGACACTCCCATACTGATGGATAAGTTGGTTACTGTATAGGAAAGTTTGTTTTCTATTAATGTAGATTATTGTTCATCCACTTTTTATAGAATCGTTAAAGGCGTTATTATTTTTCAACCTTCTAATAAAAATAACTTAACGTGCAATTTTTGATATTCTATTGAAAATAAGGAAGAAGAATAAAATTTAAGGATATTTCTACGAATCATTATTCTGCTAAATAATTTAATACCCGCTGGGCTTCGCTCTGCCGCCTGGCAGCTCGCACCAGAAGGTCATTCATTAAGGGCAGGCACTTCAAGGATCTGCTCACGTTCCGGTCCAACCGAAGCATAGCGAACGGGGACCTGTGCCAACCGGGAAATGGCACGAATATATTCCTGTGCTTGGATAGGGAGGTTCTGCCAAAGGCGGATCCCAGTCAGATCTGCCTCCCAGCCAGGCAGGTTGAGATAAACGGGTTCTACGCTGCTCAAATCCGTCTGCCCAAAGGGAAGATCGGACAGGATATTTTCACCAAGACGGTAGGATGTACAAATGCGCAGGTTTTCGAAACCGCTGAGAATATCCAACTTGGTCAGGACAATTTCTGTGAGGCCATTAATCCGGGCAGCATAACGCAGCAGTACGCCATCCAACCATCCGACACGACGTGGCCGGCCGGTAGTGGTACCAAATTCATCCCAAGGATTAGAGCCCGTACCGCGTAACCGACCAGCCAGTTCACCAGAAAGTTCACTTGGGAAGGGACCACTACCCACCCGGGTTTGGAAAGCTTTGACGACACCGATGACTCGTGCATTTTGGGCAGCGTCAAAACCCAAACCAAGTCCGGTTAATACACCCGGTGCGGTTGTGACTGAGCTCGTCACGAACGGGTAACTGCCGTGGTCGATATCCAACAAAGTTCCCTGTGCGCCCTCGGCCAGTACGGTCTTACCAAAGGTAAGCGCCTGGTGAAGTTCACCAGATACATCCTTAATATAAACAGCCAGTGTATTGCGCATATCTTCAAATTCAATCAAAATTGGTTCAATATCCAACAAGGAAGTTCCATAAAAAGCCAGGTTTTGATTGGTTCTTGTAAAATGGCCACGCAGTTGCTCCATGAAATCAAGAGCCAGCATATCTCCCATGCGCAATCCCCTGCGGGAAGCTTTGTCAGTATAAGCAGGACCTATACCACGCCCAGTGGTACCCAGACTTTCTTTACCGCGAGCGACTTCCAAGGCTTTGTCCATAGCCTGATGAGCGGGTGTGATCAAGTGGGCAGCATACGAAATATGCAAGCGTTCAGGTGTGACAGAGACCCCGGCTGCACGCAACAAATCCATTTCTGCCAACAGGGATTTCGGGTTGATGACCATGCCATTTCCCAAAACAGCAATGGTATTCGGATGAATGATACCGGAAGGCAGCAGGTGCAGCTTATATATCTGGCTGCCGATGGTGACCGTATGGCCGGCATTATCCCCGCCATTAAAACGAGCCACATAATCTGAATGACTTGCCAGCCAATCCACCATTCGACCTTTCCCCTCATCGCCCCATTGTATACCAACAATGACCTGGAGTGACATGGCATCTCCTAATTAAAATTAGATAATTTCGTTATAATATGCGTTCTCAACTGCCAAACCAAAATTATATCAGGCTAAGGAAGGCTATCCTGAAATCATATAATCCAATGACATGTAAAATATGAAGAAAAAATTAACGTTCATTGTCATCCTTGTAGCGGTGGCAGCCTTCCTGTTGTGCTTTTCTTTTACCGTAATGGCTGCTCCAGCCCCACAAGTGTAGCAATTTGCATCATACCCCCCCCGAACGGATGGTAGAAATATTTATTTTGTTAAAGCCTATGATACCTGTAGTTTAATTTCAATCCTGATCGGCGTTTCACAAGATCTGATCGCCAGATGAATCACCTAGGCGGGAATTACGTCGTTTTTGAAGACCAGGAATTGGCACTCGGCGTGGATGTACAATCACTTCCAACAGCCACCTTGCCTCCTGTATAACGCAACAACCCACTTCAATCATTCAAACTCCCTCACCGAAGATCGCTCCCCGTACCTTTTTATTTTCCATAAAACTTTCCTCATTCCTAAATTATGTAATTCTTTATTTCTTCTCACAGGTTGATCACTGTGCCATTATTAATGAATCACTCAACATAATTTGAAAGAAAAAGGGGATCCAACTTGGATTAACCGAAGATTTCAGCTTTCAACATGGAACATACCAAATCCGAATTACATCATAATGAACAAGCTCAAGAAAACTAGTCCATTAGCGTTTTTTTTATTTTACTGGGCGCTTGAAATAATAGAACAAATCGAGAATTAGATCTTATATTGGTTTTTTCTCACTCAAAAACTTACTTTTACTACATCCGCGCAGACCGAGTCGTACTACGTGTATAAAATTAAGTCTCCACTAGTCGGTTCTTTTGATATGGAATAATGTTGCGAATAATTGACCACATGTCCAATATGTTGGGATGAAATGTAAAAAGCCATTCCCGCAAATCAGCCCCACTCCCCAATTTTTTATGACACGGGAAGTGTTTGTTTTTTTATAGTGAGCACGGTTAAAATTTTTACGAGTTGTTTTTTATATTAGACTATTCAATCCCGGTAACCAATTCCACTAACTGGACAGCCAGACCAAGATAGCTTTCGGGAGACAGTGATTTCAAACGGATTCGCACCTCGTCATTGACCTCAATCGCATCACACCAGGATTGGTAATCTGCTTCCGTTAAAACGCGTCCATGCGTCTGCTGTTTGAGCGACTCGTAGGCGTCACTGCGACCTGCCACACGCAGGATAGTCTGCGCCCCCTCGCTGACGACTTCCCAGTGGGCATTCAGTTCAGCTGTGAACTTTTCTTTATCCGGGGCGATGCGTCCTATGCCGTGCAGTAGATTGATCCAGGCTAACAGCGTATGCCCCAACGCTGTCCCAAACGTGCGCCGCACCGTCGAATCAGACAAATCGCGTTGCAAACGGGATACAGCCAGTTTTTGGGCGTAATGCGTGAACATCGCATTTGCCATGCCCAAATTCCCCTCGGCATTCTCGAAGTCTATCGGGTTGATCTTCTGTGGCATCGTTGAGGACCCAATTTCACCCTCGATCATCTTCTGTTTAAGATACCCATCGCTGATATATCGCCAGATATCCTGTGAAAAATCAATCAAGATGGAATTTGTCAATCGCAGGGCATCGAAATAACGAATCCAATTGTCATAGGGCAGGATTTGGTTCGTAATAATGTTTGGTTCCAGGTCATACCCCCGAATGAATTCCTGGCTAAAAGCTATCCAATCCACCTGCGGAGCAGCAGCTTGTAGAGCATTGAAGTCGCCAACCGCGCCTGTCAGTTTGGCTTCGAATCGATGAATGGCAAGTTGCTCGCGTGCTTTTTTCAGCCGCGCCAGGTAGACAGCGATTTCCTTGCCAAGCGTGGTTGGGACGGCGGGTTGTCCATGTGTGCGCGCCAGCATGGGCAGGGTGCGATAGCAAATGGAGAATTCTTTCAAAACATCGAGCAGCACATCCAGCGTGGGGAGTAGGATGACATCGCGTGTATCCCGCAACGCCAGCACCTGGGCAATATTGTTGACATCTTCAGATGTCAACCCAAAATGCAGCCAGGGTAACACTTCCGCTGGCAGTTTTTCGCGCAGGAAGTATTCGATGGCTTTGACATCGTGACGCGTCTGGCGTTCGAAGGCCTGGATGACCTTGGCGTCTGACTCACTGAAAGTTGCGGATACTTCGTTGATCAAACGGGAAACGGAGTCACTCAGGGGGGCGATAAGGCCGATCTTGGAAAGCGCACGCAGATAGTCCAGTTCGATGCACACCCGGCCCCGCAGGAAGGCGAATTCAGAGAAATAATCACGCAATGGCGCAGTCGCATTGGCATAGCGTCCATCCAAAGAAGTAAGAGCGTGCAAAGGATTCATAGGCTAGTGTTGGCTTACCTGGTAGTTTGGCGATTCTTTAGTAATGATACCATCATGCGGATGACTCTCAATCAATCCGGCATTTGTGTTGCGCCGGATGTGGGTTTTGGTGTGCAGATCTTCCAGTGGAGCCATGCCTGCATAACCCATGCCTAAGCGCAAGCCCCCAACACCAGCTGCTTTCATCAATTACTCTTCTCAACCTCAATCTGCTGGTGTAACATAATGGTTGGTACTAAGTACGGGGGCAGGTCACCTTTCCATTTCTGCAAACTATTTAACAGGGTCAACTGCTACACCAGAACCAATATGAATCTGAGAATCCTTTTTAAACATCCATCCTAAAGTCAGTTGGTTTGTTTTCAAGTAAGTTGTTTCATCGTGCAAAAATATGCCATGCTCGGAATTTGCTCCTGTTCCTGCTCGACTTACTAAACTTGCTCTTTCTCTTGCGCTTAAATAAGCACTTATTAAACCCTTTCCTTCATCCCCCCATTGTGCACCAACGATAATAAATGCTCGCACAATTTCTCCTTTTACTGATTTATTTTTAAGGCTTTTGATGATAATTCTTTATAGTCCTTACAATTTAAATAAGTACAAGCACTTCTTGTTCCCCAAATAAATTGATCAATAATTTCTTTTAATGGTAATTTTTTTGAATTGTCAATTTCTGTAGTAAACCCTTCAATTGATTTTATTGTTTTATTGTTGACAATGTGATTTTTTAAACTTGCCATACCGGATAATTCCCCATCGTTTTCGGCTTCCAAAGACCAAGCAAAAGCAGTTCCCATCATACAGTAATCAGCACCAAAAGCAAAAGATTTAACTGCATTTCCAACTTGGGTTATTCCTCCATCAGAAACTACCCAAGCACCACTATGCGAACAATCTTGAACCGCTTCCAATTGATTTCTTCCAACTCCAGTAATAGCCCTAGTTGAACAGTTAGAGCCTCCTCCTATACCAACTCTAACAAAATCAAATCCTGATTTATAGAGGTACTCAGCTCCGCTATAATCAACCACGTTTCCACTCATTAAAGCAATATCAGGAAATTCTTCTCTAAGTTGTTTGCCCCTATCCTCGTGTTGAGGGATATATCCATTGGCAACATCCAAACAAATTAAAATAGCACCTCTTTCAATAGCGAACTTGGCGTAACTCAATTCCATTTGAAACTCTTCTTGGTTTCCTCCCATTCCAATGGCGATACCAAAAGGAACATTTGCCTTCGCAACATCTCTTACCATTTTCTCTCTTACCGAAAACACCTCAAACCTATGTAAGATTCCTAGACAATTATTCCTTCCCATTTCTATAACTAGTTTACTACCAGACACTCCTTTCATTGGGCTTGACATAAAAGGGTATAATCCATAAAGCATTGAGTGCATATTGACTTCTTCTCTAGAAGATACAAAACTTCTTTCTTTTGGTACTAGGTGATACTTATCGTAATCATTCATTTTATATTTCCTTACTTCTCTTCCCATTTAGATTTTTCTTAAAATAAACTTTTCTTTCTCGATAAGTTTCTATTTATCTATAATCGTCGTAATTAAGACGAGTCGATTGGTCTGTCTATCAAGTCGATATATCATTATATATCCATCACAACTATTCAATCATTGAAAATCTTTAAAAAATTTTTCATTAATATCGAAGGCTTTCTTGTGCTTTAACCCTAATTCCAATGATTCAAATAAATCAATCAATTTTTCACCATCCACAAGTTCAATAGCAGAAACTCCATCTCGTATGGATTCTTTCTTTGCTTCAGAAGTAAAAGTTCCAGTTGTTAGAATAACTCCTTTATCTCGTTTAATGATTCCATCTTTCATTCCACAAACAACTCAGGGTAATAACGGTTCAACATATTTTTGAATTTTGAAACGGGAACTTCTTTTATTGGTATCCGAAGTAATATCTTTAAGGTACATTTCCGACTTTATTATTGACAATCCCTTCAAAATGCGCACTGGATGACTGGAATTGAATGTTGTCAAGTCCAACTTGTTAATCATATCAAATTTCTTGATTCTATATGATTTTTGTTTTTGAATATGTTAAACTATTAATATTGTGGGGTCATCGGAGACCAATAATAATTCTGAGTTAAAACTGAGTCAAATATTTCCTTTAATAATCGGAACCCCATGGCTTGAATTTCTGATCACTGCGATGAGATTAGGTTCCAAATTAATCCGAGGGTATGATAGCGAAGGGATGTATGAAGTCCAGGAATATGAGTCAACATTTGAGCTGCATGACGTAAAGGGGAAAAGCGCTACATTCAAAAAGAAGAAAATACGATATCTTCAGAACAATATCATTGCATATCCAGATTATGCTTGGGGGGATGGAAAATTGTGGTTAAAAAGAATAGTGGCGGGGGTG
>DATEUN010000090.1:0-34753 GCA_035283125.1 Anaerolineales bacterium | reverse complement strand
ATCATGTCAGCCAATATTCTCTAAGTATTATTGATCTCACCATTGAACAAAAGAACCGCTGCCAATGCAGCGGTTCTTTTGTTCAATTTAATAATTGGTGATTAATTATCCAGGGCTCCTGCATCGATCCAATCAATAATGATCTGAATTTCACCATCAGTCAAAGGATCACCTAGTGGAGGCATTTTAAAGTCTGTCGTGGCTTTTAGTAGACCTATCAATTTGCTGTTACCTGAATCACCGGGTATGATCCATGGTCCGCCTTCTCCTGAAGATACGGTCAGAGTTGCTGTGCTGATATCATACCCCCCTTGCCCATCGCTGGAATGATGGCAGGCAAAACAGCGTGCTTCCAGAATTGGAAATACATTAACTGAGAAACTGACCTCTCCACCAGGAATAGCTCCCGAACTTGTAGGAACAGGCGTGGAAGTTGGTTCCGGGGTCACAGGAGGATTGGTTTCCCAGTTTCGGATGAACGCCACTACCGCTGCGATCTGGTCATCGTCCAGTGGCCCGCCATAGTTGGAGGCAAAAGGTGACATACCAAAGTCAGGCTGTCCCATTGAAATGATTTTTCGGATGGTGGCATCATCCCTCGTCTTCAAATATTCAGATGAGCTGATTGGAGCAATGATATCACCCGCAAGTGCCGGGTTTGGCCCCCCCTGTCCATACTGCCCATGGCAGGCTGTGCAGTTATCAGAAAATACCTTCTCGCCTGCAATGACCCCGGTTTGATTGCCGGATTCCTTCGTGTATGCCACCAATGCATCGATCTGGTCCTGCGTGAGGATCTCTCCCCATATGGGCATGGTGATGTGCGAACCACCTGAACGGATCATCACCAGGGCGCTGGCTTTATCAGGTGCAGAGGGTACCTTGTCGCCATGGCAGGCGTAGCAATATTGGCCAAAGAGCTTTGAACCTTCCGAATCAGGTTGCGGATCCACCACGTAGGCAGCCAAAGTCTCCAGTTCAGGATTGGTCAATGTGCCTTTCCAGCCTGGCATGACCACTTCATGACCACCTTCCGCGATCAATTGCTCTAATTCCGCATCCGTGCCATTGAACGCGATCCCTTGTCCATGACAACCAGAACAATTAATGACAAACAGTCGCTGTCCATCCGGGGCTGCCAGGAAATTTAACAGGGAGTCAATTTCTTTGGATGTAAGGGTTTCATTCCAGGTTGGAATATCCAAACCCGCGTGGGGTGGATAATCTTTCCCTTCATTGAATACCTTGGTCAGTTCGATTGGATCACCGACCGCCTGCAAGGTTCCTTGGTGGCATGTTGAACATTGTTGTGTAAACAAGGCACTTCCATTTGGAGATAGAATGAATCCAGCCAGCAGATCGATCTCATCTGTGCTCAGGTCTCCTCCCCATGAAGGCATGCCCTCGTGTGTACCGGCAGCGATCACCATGTGCAAATCGGTTCCAGGTGGAACATCCACGGTGGGGCCGTGGCAGTTCGCACAGTTTCTTGAGTATAAATCTGCAGCTTTATCCACTACCACTGTTTCCTGGGGGGGAGGTGCTTCATTCAATGCCAGCATTGTCAGTCCCACCACCCCGATAATCACAAGCACAGCTGCGATACTCGCATATGGTCGCTGACGGAAATGTCTTTTTGGACTTTTATCAAGGAGGGGAAGAAGAAGTAACAACAAAATGAACAGCCCCGGAATGATCATGGCTCCCAGGACTTCCAGTTTTCCAGGGAAATATTTTAATAACTGGAAGAGGAACAGGAAATACCATTCCGGTCTTGGTGTGTAGTTTGCATCATTTGGATTTGCTCTTTCTTCAACTGGAGCTCCAAGGAAATATGCCAGGCATACCAGGATGATCAGGAGGATCAAAGAAACAATGACATCCTTGAATATGATATTCGGGAAAAATGGGACACCTTTTTCCTTTGCTTTCTTGTATTTCTCCATGTATTCTTGCTGTTCTTGTTTTTTCATGGTTCACTCATCCTTCCCTGGCACAGCAGAAATACCGTTTCGAATCACAAGGTACAGATGAATACCCACCAGGATCAGCAATGTTGCTGGCAGTACCCAAACGTGGGTTCCGAAAAAGCGAGCCAGGGTGACAGCAGAAAGATCCTCGCCACCTCGGGCAACACGCAGCATCCAATCACCAATGACCGGTGCAACGCCAATGATCCTTGTTCCCACCGTAGTTGCCCAGAAAGCTCTCTGATCCCACGGTAGCAGGTATCCGGTAAATCCGAAGCCAATGGTGATAATGAAAAGCAAAACACCTGTAATCCAGGTGACTTCGCGTGGATATTTATAAGCGCCATAGAAGAAAACCCGCAGCATGTGCAGAACAACCAGGACAACCATTGCGCTGGCACCCCAGTGATGCAATCCACGGATGAACCACCCCATGGGTAGTTGTGTGGTGATATAGACCACGCTGTCGTACGCATGGTCGGGAGTCGGGACATAATAAAGCGTAAGCAGTATGCCTGTTACCGCCTGGTTTATGATGACAAAAAGTGTGGCGCTGCCCAGGGTATACAACCAGTTAACATGGGGGATCTTGCGAAGAAAAATGGCCTCCCAGACACTCTTCCAACCCAATCGATCATCCAGCCAGTTTCCGAATGTTGTCAGCATGATTACCCTCCTCTCCGAATGTACAGTATCCCATCCTCAACCTTGTTCTCGAACCGATCCAATGGTCGCGGAGGT
This sequence comes from Anaerolineales bacterium, assembly GCA_035283125.1. GTDB lineage: Bacteria > Chloroflexota > Anaerolineae > Anaerolineales > Villigracilaceae > UBA12087. Next base: position 32,042 of record DATEUN010000090.1, on the reverse strand, counting down.
GGACCACCGATGACAGTCCCGGTTTTTGAAAAAGCGCCGTTGTGGCATGGACAGAAAAATCGGTCTTCATCATCGATCCAACGAACCCTGCAGCCCAGGTGTGTACAGACATTGGATAGGACTGTGAAATCCTGTCCATTTTCGGTCAACACGTAAGCTGAGATTTCCTCCTGGGTCTTGATCCAACCGGTCTGGGTTTCCACCACGGTTTTAAACAGGGTTGGGGTGTTCAGTTCGATCTTACTGGTGGAACCGAGTTCAATCCAATCACCTGCCTCCTGTTTGGCGGCTGGTCCAACCACGTAAGCAATGGCTGGCAATCCATAAGCGATCCCAATCAAGCCGCCTACTCCAACGATGGTAGCCTTCATGAAATCGCTTCGATCGATCTTTTCCTCTTTTTTGGATTCATCCATGGTCTTCTCCTCAAAAAATTATTTCATGCCATCTTCTCACACATCTGAGTGATTATTAAATTCGAACAATTTGAGTGATTGGTAATCTCTTCACATTGAATTTTGTCTTTTATTAATTATGATTGCGTATTACATTTATAAAAACACGTTCAATGATATTTCGATTCAGACTGGCAGGGAAATTTCCCTGGGCTTTCTTTGGATCGATAACTAATAATACTTAATTTGAAATCTGTCTTTAGGTTTTTAAATGGGTGGTTGGTCAGGAGCAGCATAAAAGAAAGTTTACCACATACATACTTAAATATGCATATGTCGATATATCGCAAGTCCTATTGTTATTATTTCATGAAAGTTCTATTTCGGATTTGTATTATCCAGTGAGCCATTCCAACCAAAGATCTTCAGATCCACTTTTCCACGATCATCGAACAATACCCCCTCTTCTTCCAGGAGGATTCGCTGCAGTTCAGCACTCTCCCGCTGGCTGATCTTCCCCTGTGAATTGATCACCCGGTGCCAGGGAACATTATCTGGACAGGCAGCCATGGCACCTCCCACCCACCGTGGAGCAAAGGCATCATAACTCCTGGGATTCATCCCTCCCGGAGGAGGGATCAGGCTGGCTATAGTCCCATAGGTGGTAACACGCCCAAAGGGTACCTGCCGGACAACATCCCATACTTTCTGATGGAACAGTTCTTTATTGGGGATTGAAGAATACTTTACCATTTTCCTCCCGTCGATTCCTAAGGAAGAATTTCATACATGAGGTCATGCAATTTGTTTTCTTTTTTCCAGTTTAATCTGAGACCCACTCCCAATCCTTCATGCTCTTCATGGCATTCAGGTCGGTCAGATCAAGCTGCAAAGGCGTTATGGATACATATCCATCTTTTAATGCACCATAATCGGTACCATTCTCAAGTTTGCCAATGGGTGCTTCACCCCCGATCCAATAGTAAGGACGACCGCGCGGGTCAAGTCGTTTCTCCAGCACATCACGATATATCCGCAAACCCTGCCTGGTCAGCATGAATCCTTTTAATTGTTCATAAGGCAGGTATGGAACATTAATATTTAACAATACCTGTTCAGGAAGACCGGAATCCATTGACTTCTTGACGATGTCTCGGGCCACTTTTGCTGCTGTGCTGAAATCGATCAGTCCGGAATGGTATTCAGGCATATCCAGGGAAACAGCCATGGCTGGCACATTTCCCGTGATCACACCTTCCATCGCCGCCGTCACCGTTCCGGAATAGGTAATATCATGACCGATATTTGCGTTTGGGTTGATCCCGGATACAACCAGGTCGATCTTCTCATCAACCAGTCCCATTAATGGCATTGCCACGCAATCGGATGGAGCTCCATCTGTGGAAAGGGCTGAACTTCCATCAGCCAGGATTACCTCCCGGACTCGTAAAGGTCGGTCAAGTGTTTTAACATGCCCGGACGCAGACCAGTTCCGATCGGGTGCACAAACGGTAACTTTGCCAAGTGATCTCATGGCTTGAGCCAACGCCAGCAAGCCTGGTGCCGTAACCCCGTCATCATTGGTAACCAAAATATGCATGAAATTAAATCCTCTCAATTCAGGATGGTGTGATTATAGCCCAAGATTAAATTATGAAATAAATAGATCAGCTGACAAGGGGATTCCCGAAAGATAATGAAAAACAGATTACGGTAATTGAAGAACAATCTCAGGGTGATCTAATGACCCTGAAAGAAAACCCCTGCGACCACAGTTGCCAGCATCGTTACCACTACCGAAGCCAGGATGACTATGTTTACAATAGGATGGCGCAGAAATAATCCCAACGGACCTGGCAAAACCCAGGCTAGAGTCAGCAGCCCTGCCGCGATCCCGATCGTGATGAAGAAGACACCTGCCAATATCCAGGTCAATCCCCAATCCAGCATCGAGCCTGCATAGATCAACAGGCTGCCTGCAAGAATGGCAATTGCGATCAGTGCTATTTTTCCTTTGGTTATTACCATTTTTCTCAGATCCTATTGACCAGTTTTTATAATCAGTTTATATAAATGAAATTATATCCCGTGTTCAATGTGGGAAATTTCCATTTTCGTTCTTCAAACCTGGCACCACATTTCCGATTTATTTGGATTGGCAAAAACTGCAATTTGATTTTCTGGAGGGGTAAATTAATCAGCACAATAATTGAATTTCTGCAGCAGGATCTGCTCGATTAAACCTTCCATCTCTCCTGCAGGTTCTCCGGAAAGATTATATAGACCGTACAGCTTATTCATTGAATCTAAAGCATTATAGGAAAGTGTAACGACAACGAAGTTCTTATCACGGTACTCAAGTATGCCGGCATCCGCTATCGTATATCCATCGAAGCCATTCTTGCTAATCGCTGCTGTCCCTAATTTTCTTGACAAATTCTTTAGGAGACCTCTCGAATTACCTTCTTTATCGACCTTGAGAATCTCAAACGCCGTTTCTCTCACCGTCGGTTCATCCAAATTAAATAGCGATATATAAAAATCACCCAGGTCTCTGGCTGTCCATGTATTATTCACATAATCATTATTGGAACATCCCAGGAATGCTCCCTGCAATACACAGGCATCTTGAATCGCGTAAGTTGGCAACCTTGTTTCGCTTATGATTCCATTTCCATCAACTATGGTGATCGTATCCCAGCTGTGCAATCCCCTGCGGATTTCGTTGTCCATGTATTCAATTTGTGAAAATTCATTAAACCAATGGTTGAACTCAGTTATGGCATTCGGTCCCCCGCAATTCGGATCGATCTCATACACCGGCTGGCTTAAACAATTCTCAAACACAAAATTCAGAACATTGCCTGCTGCAATATTATTACTCTCGGTAACCATTTTGTAGACCTGTTCCAAAATGTCAAATCTTCGATCAAGGGATGAGACCTTTTCAGCATAACCATTCAATATTTGGTTGGTAAAATCCTGCATCTCACCCCAATGATTGACATCAGTAAGATAGTCCCGAATGATCTGTTCATATTCCTGGCTCGAATACCACGCATCATCGTTACCCATTTGTTTGCGGAAGTGGTCCTGCCATTCCGAACTGGAAGTATCCCAGTATTGCCCGCAATTGGATAAAAAATATACCAGTAACGGTGCCTTGAAGGATGAACCGAATTGGAAGGGAATATCGGAATTTATGGATACCAACGTATCCTGGTTGTCCAGGTCTAAGATATAGATTCCGACCCCTTCGTTTGTTTGATCAGGAAGACAGCTGTCTTTATTCCCGCCAACCTCTGTTAAAACAAGCGAATTAAAATCAATACTGGTTTCACATGCAGTTGGTGATGTTTGAAGTTCATTGGATGGTGGTTCAACCGTTGTATTGGAAAAGATACCATTCGTTTGTAATGTAGCGGTAATGTTCAGAAGAGTTTTGGTAAGTTGAGTTGATGCATCAGGCATATTTCTATTGTGTAAGGTGGGATTTCCACATGAAGATAGAAGCAATATAAGCAATACTGCATCCATCCACACAAATGTTCTTTTTGGTACCAAAGATTATCAACTCCGTAAAAAATGGATAAATATCTGGTTATTTCTTAATGATAATGATTCAGGTTATTTTTTTTAATGAAAATATGAATTAAAAAAAATTATAACGAGGCACACTTTACCAATGGTCATGGGAAAGATGAATTAATTATAGACCACAACTTATCGTTGGATATGTTTTTATCGACTTCTGCTCTGGTATTGTCTATCCCCCGGCCATCCCTCCAATTACCCTGAAAGGTTCTTCACCAGATTGGATCGCACCTGGAAGCTTGAACTCGAATCCTTCCAAAGTAACATCTTCACCGCAGGCAAAAAACCGCAGGAAAGGTCTGCGCTTCCCATCATCATGGTTGCGAATCGTTCCTCGCAGAACCGGGTGATCTCGCTCAAGTGCATCCAGTACCCCTCCTACGGTAGCCTCCTCATCCAGGTTGACCACCACTTCCCTCCCTACCTGGGCGAGTACCTGCAGATGATAAGGTATCCGTACCCGGATCATGTTAATGTCTGTACTTCCACGCTTAATACTGCTGGCAGATCATGGACAATAGCCTTCCAGTGATCTCCTGAATCAGCAGAAACGTAAACCTGCCCCCCGGTTGTGCCAAAGTAGATCCCGCAGGAATCCAGGGTATCAAAAGCCAAAGCACTGCGTAGAATATTGACATAACAATTCGCTTGCGGCAGCCCATTCGTAAGAGCTTCCCACTCATTCCCTCCCGATCGGCTGCGGTACACCCTCAGTTTGCCTTCTGGCGGAAAATGCTCCGAATCGCTTTTGATCGGGATCACGTAAATGGTTTCCGGTTCATGGGTGTGAATACCAATTGGAAACCCAAAATCTGTCGGTAGATTTCCACTCACTTCGTTCCAGTTATCTCCGCCATCATTACTGCGCATGATGTCCCAATGTTTCTGCATGAACAATACATCCGGGTTGGAAGGATGCTGGGCAATATTGTGCACACAATGACCCACTTCAGCTGTTGAATCGGGCAGTTCATAAAGAGATTTTAATCCGTTGTTGATGGGTTTCCAGTTTTTTCCACCGTCGTCCGTCCGGAATACTCCTGCAGCAGAAATGGCAACAAACATTCTTTCTGCATTCTTGGCATCCTGGATTATGGTGTGCAGGCACATGCCGCCGGCACCTGGCTGCCATAGTTCACCTTTTGCATGCCTGAGTGCCGGGATCTCATTCCAGGTAAGTCCGGCATCGTTTGAGCGGAAAAGGGCTGCGTCTTCCACGCCTGCATACACGATATCAGCATCTGAATCCGAGGGTGCAAACTGCCAGATGCGCTTGAATTTCCATGGCTGCTGAGTCCCATCAAAGGTTTGGTGGGTTCCAACTTCACCTTCGTAGGTGAATTGATCACCAATGGGGGTCCATGTCTCGCCGCCATCATCGGAACGCTGCACTTTTTGTCCGAACCAATCCGTGTGCTGGGAAGCATAGATCCGCTTGCTGTCCAGGTTGGATCCTTTAATATGAAATACCTCCCAACCAGAGAATATCGGACCTTTAATATCCCATTCGTTTCTCTTTTCATCAGACGATAATATGAATGCTCCCTTTCGGGTACCAACCAGAACTCTCACACCTTCCATAGCCTCATCCTTTCCCATTTTCAAATAAGACATATTTTACCGGATTTTACTGATTTGGCAAATGAATATTCCCACTTCATCAGGAACAGACTTGACATCTTTCCAATTTTGATGATAATAAGGTCAACAGGCGAGCCTTTAAAGCGATGATGGAGAAAAGTAGGCTGGCAGAGTCCAACAGAGAGGCATGGGGCAAGGCTGAAACCCCGGCTCGGATAAAACCAATCGAAGTTCCCTCCTGAGCTGTCTGAGTGAACGGATAATAAAAGATCCATGTAGTTCAGACCGTTTTTCCACCGTTAAATGGAAAGCTGATGATGGTCAGCTGTAAGTGAGCCCTGACCGGCTAATTTGGGTGGTACCGCGAGATCCCCGCTCTCGTCCCATTGTGGACGGGAGTTTTTGTTTTTTTGGAGGTGCTATGCTTACTAGATTGGATCAAATTCAGGAAGATGCCCTGCAGGCTATGCAAACAATTTCTGATGAAGAAACCCTGCAGTCATGGCGGGCCACACATACAGGCCGAAGTTCCGACCTTATGCAGGTTTTTAGTGCTTTGGGTGAACTCTCAAAAGAAGAACGCCCAAAGGTTGGGCAAAAAGCCAACCTTGTAAAGGTTGCTTTGGAATCTGCCTATAACGAAAGGTTCAAGATGATCAAACAGGCTGTATTGGAACGGTCACTTCAGGGAGATCAACTTGACGTAACGCTCCCGGGTAGGCCTGCTGTGCGGGGAAGATTGCATCCAGCAACACAAACCATGCGCCGGATACTGGATATCATGGCGGAAATGGGTTTCCAGGTGTTCACATCCAGCGAAATAGAAACAGATGAATTTAACTTCCAATTCCTTAACTTCCCGCCTGACCATCCTGCCAGGGAAATGCAGGATTCATTTTACGTGGAGGCAGGCGACCGTGGGGACAATCCATTATTGATGAGAACCCAAACTTCTCCCGGTCAGATCCGGGCAATGCGTGCCGCCGTTGAGAGCAATCCAGGCAATCCCCCTCCCATTCGCATCGTATCACCCGGCATGTGTTTCCGTTTTGAGCAGATCACTCCCCGTTCCGAAGTTCAATTCAACCAGATCGAAGGGTTGGCTGTGGGAGAAGGTATCACCTTCAGTGATCTAAAAGGTACTCTCAGTGATTATGCCAGGCGCATGTTCGGACAGGAAGTACGTACCAGGTTCCGCGCTCAATACTTTCCTTTCACAGAACCATCTGCCGAGATGGATGTTGAATGCTTTGTGTGCTCTGGAAAAGGCTGCCCGGTTTGCAAACAGACTGGCTGGTTGGAGATCCTCGGCTGCGGAATGGTCCATCCTATCGTCCTTCAAAATGGTGGCTACGATCCGGAACGTTATACCGGTTTTGCCTTCGGCATGGGTTCGGAGCGGGCGGCTTTACTTCGCTACAAGATCGAAGATATCCGTTATTTCTGGGGAAATGATATCCGTTTCCTGGAACAATTCTAAAAGGAAGGTGAATCAATGAAACTACCCCTTTCATGGCTCAAGGATTTTGTTGAAATAGATCTCAGCGTTGAAGAAGTCGCCAGCAAGCTGACATTGGCAGGCTTGGAGGTTGAGGAGATCCAGTATGTAGGTTTGAAAATGCCAGATTTATCTTCCGGGAAAAAACATGAATTTAAGTCCACCGGTCTTGAGTGGTCTGAAGATAAACTGGTTGTAGCTGCCATCACCGAGGTGATGCCCCATCCGGATGCCGACCGCCTGGTATTGTGCAGATTAACTGATGGCAACCAGGAGCAAGTAGTCCTCACTGGCGCGCCAAACCTGTATGAATTCAAAGGAAAAGGGATACTGCCTGTTCCCCTGAAAGTTGCTTATGCACGGGAAGGATCAATAATTTACGATGGTCATGCAGATGGCCAGGTTTTGACCAAACTTAAAAAAACCAAAATTCGGGGGGTGGAATCCTCTTCGATGGTCTGTTCTGAAAAGGAACTTGGCATCTCCGATGAACATGAAGGTGTCATCATCCTTGATGATGACGCACCTGTCGGCACCCCGTTGGCAAACTATATGGGGGATGCTGTTTTCAGCATTGATATCCTTCCCAATATGGCACGCAACGTTAATGTCTTCGGGGTTGCCCGTGAACTGGCTGCACTGACTGGGAAGAATTTGAAAAAACCTGATCTCAACCTTGAGACAACAGGCGAAAGCCTGCTGGGAAAAGTTCAGATCGTGATTAAGGAGCCTGATCTTAACCCGCGTTTCGTCCTGGGGCTGATCCGTGATGTCAGGATCAAACCCAGTCCATACCTGGTTCAGCGCCGGTTAAGGCTGTCTGGAATCCGTCCGATCAATTGCATAGTTGATGCTACCAATTACGCCATGGTTGAGATGGGTGAACCTCTGCATGCCTTCGATTATGATGTCCTCAAAGAACGGGCAGGCGGTAAAACTGTCACCATTCTCACTCGTACAGCTAATCCCGGCGAGAAGCTCAGAACACTTGATGATGTTGAAAGGAACCTTCAAACCAACCAGGTCCTGGTCTGTGATGATAGGGGTTCCCTTTCCATTGCCGGTGTGATGGGTGGTGCTGAAACTGAGGTCACAGATAAAACCAAAAACGTACTCCTTGAGGGGGCAGCCTGGAATTACATCAACATTCGCCGCACCGCCAATGCTCATGCACTGATCTCCGAAGCTTCCTACCGTTTCTCGCGCGGAGTCCATCCATCCCTTGCCGAAGTTGGTGTTAAGAGAGGACTCCAGTGGATGGCTTCTTGGAGTGGTGGCAAAATAGCACCCGGGCTGGTCGATGAATATCCCAAACCTCCTGGAGATGTAATAGTTCAGATCACGACAGAAGATGTCCGCCGATTGCTTGGTATCTCCCTGGACACTGAAATGATTGTCGATCTGTTGTCTCCCTTAGAGTTTGATTGCACCATCAAGGATCATAAGGTGCTGGTAAAAGTTCCCGATTTCCGCCTGGATATTAGCCAGGGGATCGTCGGTAAAGCTGATGTCATAGAAGAGGTTGCCCGCATGTACGGCTATGATAAGATCCCGGAGACACGTATGCGGGATGAATTACCCCCGCAGATCGGTAATCCCCTCTACGAAAAGGAGGAGTCCCTGCGGGACCAGCTGGTTTCACTCGGTTTCCAGGAAGTGATCACCTACCGTATGACCTCCGCGGAAAGGCAGGAACGCCTTGGTGATCAAAATGGTTTCGTTAGATTGGTCAACCCGATCTCTCCGGAAAAGAACATTCTGCGTAAAAGCCTGCTTGCCAATGTTCTGGACACATTGGAGAAAAATTCCCGTCAAAAGGGATCGTTGGCATTATTTGAATTGGGTCCGGTCTTCTACTGGGATCCTGGCAGTGAGCTTCCCATTGAAAAAAAGATGCTCGTCATCGCCATGAGTGGCACATCCTATTTACCATCCTGGGATATCAAACCGGGAAGGAACCTTGATTTTTATGACCTGAAAGGTATCTTGGAAGCATTCCTGAAAGGTCTTGCTATCTCTTCACCTCGGTTCATCCCGGAAACAGCAGACCACAGGTTTCATCCAGGAAAGTGTGCCTTGATCGAAGTTGATCAGCAGCCAATCGGAATTTTCGGCGGGATCCATCCGATGGTAAAAGAGAAATATGAGTTCAATCGCACCCCTGTAATTGCAGCTGAGATCAATTTACAAACCCTGTTCGAACTTCAACCCGAATACAGGATCGTACCAATTTCGAACTATCCCCCCATTCTTGAAGACATTGCACTCGAAGTGGATGAGGATATCCCCGCTGACAGGGTCTCCTTCCTGATTCAGCAAACCGGAGGATCCTTGTTGAGTGAGATCCGACTGTTCGATGTATTCCGTGGAGAGCAGATCGGAAGTGGGAAAAAATCCCTCGCCTATGCCTTGTCCTACCAGGCGCCGGATCGTACACTGACCGACAAGGATGCAGCCAGCATCCGCAACAAGATAGTACGCAGGCTTGAAACAGAACTTGGTGCAAAGCTGCGCTCTGCCTGAGATGGTTGGATTACCTTTCTGCTTGCATTACAGGATAGTTTTTTGTATACTTGTTAAAATTCAAATCACTATACAAGGAGTATTCGATGGAGAATAAGAAATCCAAAACCGGTGGGATCATTGGTACCATAGTCGCAGTTTTGCTTTGCGGCTGCCCGGGATTATGTGTATTACTTTACGGAATAATGGTCGCATTTGGTATGGGAACCTATACTTCCCAAATTAATGATACGCTGGGTTATGGCACCATGCCTGGATGGATTGGATATGTGTTCATGTGTGTCTCCCTCTTCATGATCGCCGTCCCCATCGTTGTCGGATTGGTGACCTTGAGAGATAAGAAACCCAAGACTTTTATTCCTCCAAGTGATGATCCATTGCCGCCAGTATCATAGAAGGTCTGAGTCCATTAACCAAAAAGGATCATCACATGATGATCCTTTTTTTGAATTTCAGGGGTTATTCGTCTTCATCCGGCTGATTTCCCAAAGCTTGTTCGATCCGCTCCAGAACTTCGTCGGTCAGTTTTTCCACGGCTTCAGTAGAATCAATATTTTGCTGCAGCTGCTTCAACTTGGTTGCTCCCGTGATGACACTGCTGACATCTTTGCGTCGTAATTGCCAGGCTATAGCCAACTGAGCTACGGTTATCCCAAGGTCTGAGGCAATACCTTCCAGGTCCTGTACTACTGCCTGGCGTTCCGGTGTGATGCGGTCCTTGAACCAGTCCATCTTTTCCATCGCGGCCCGGGAACCATCCGGGATACCATTCTTGTATTTACCGCTTAATATTCCACCATACAACGGGCTCCACGTTGTGATCCCGATCCCTAAATCCTTGCAAATAGGTGCGAGCTCAGACTCCATTCTTTTACGATGAAACATGTTGTATTGCGGCTGCTCCATTGTTGGCGCGATCAGGTGGTGGCTGTTGGCGGAACTAAATGCGGAAGAGATTTGCCACGCCCTCCATTCTGATGTGCCCCAATAAAGGATCTTCCCTTGGTGGATCAGGTCATTCATGCTTCTTACGATCTCTTCCATCGGTGTGTCAGGGTCGAATCGATGGCAGAAGTAAAGATCCAGGTAATCGACACCCAGCCGTTTTAAAGAACCATTGATGGATTCGGTTATATGCTTGCGTGATAAACCACGTCCATTGGGACCGGGCATTGTCGGCCAGAATACCTTGCTCGAAATGACCAAGGCTTCCCTCGGCAAACCTTTGATCGCTTTTCCCATTTCGATTTCTGCCTTGCCTTTGGCGTAAACATCTGCACAATCGAAGAAGTTAATTCCTGCATCATAGGCAGCTTGTATCAGTTTTTTTGATGTTTCCGTCCCCACCTGGGATCCAAACGTGATCCAGGAACCCAATGAAATCTCGCTGACTTTAAGACCGGATCTTCCCAATCTTCTATAATGCATCTTACTCTCCAATTATTAACAATGTCGTTTCATTTTCTTTTGTAGGATGTTCATCTGAACACCCATCATTTCGGTGCATAGCTGCTGATACCACCCATGCTGGTGACTTCCAGGGTCCAATGGCTGCCTATTGTAAACTGTTGAAATTCATTTTCATCCGAAGTTTTGTATTCCAGGCTTCCATCGGAAGAATCGAAAAAGATCGAATAACTTTCATTATTCTCGCCCTGGCGCTGGTCATTCGAAAGATTTAATGTTGGCCAGGAAGGATTTGCGTTCTGCCCGGATGCTTTAGCCACATCCACCTCGGTCCATTCCGTGACAGTATATTCGCAATAATCAACATAGATCTCGTATTGACAGTCCTGGACAACCTCTCCAACCCCGGTTCCGGTATCAATTGTGTATGGGGTACCGCACACCTCGCGATAATTTCCTGAGGGTTGATCCTGGATGGTATACACTTCCTGCGAACATGTACCCAGTTGGGCATCTGCCGGGATTTTATCGATCCAATCCTTGTGACTGACCGGTTGTAATTGCTCGATGGAGATCTGGCGGTTCCATTCCAATCCAGTCACAGTTCCTTCCACCTCGGATGTTTTCGTTAAGAAACTGATTGCTAAAACACATAACGCACCCAGCACCAGAAGAGCTGCCACCAGGCCGATCGTCTTTCCCTTGGTCATTTTGGCAGGAACTGCAGTCGCTGGTTGCATGCTGCTGGTCGTTTTTGGAGCTTGTTGAGCGAGACTTCCTCCGCAGGAACTGCAGCGCAGGTTGCTGCTTGGATTTACCGTTCCACATTGAGGGCATGTTACTTGTCCTCTTTGATCTTCTTCCGGAGAACCAACTACCCTTCCTTTGTTCCTTTGTAAACCTCCCACCAGGTCACCGCCGCATTGAATGCATACAGTTGCATCCGCTTCATTACGCGTGTGACAGTACGGGCAGTGGATATCGGCTCCCTTCCGTACTTCCGCGGCCAGGGATTCGTCCTTGCTTATTTCCTGTTTCGGAGGACTTTCAAATTCAACATTATCAGGTTGTGGAGAACCACAAGTGCCGCATGTCTTTTCAGCGCCTGGGTTCAATTGGTTGCAGTTGGGGCATCGCCAAACCAGGTGTACGTATCCTACGGTTTTCCTTGGCAAAACTCACCTCCCGATCAGTTTATATGGGGTTAAAGGCTTCCTTCGGTAATACGATCAACTCCAGGAAATTCATTCATCCGTACTATTTTTTGAGCCATCACCTATTCCAAGTGGTTTCCACTTTTTTTCGTCTTTCAATCTATGTTGCATCCCATGTCGGTCATGGATCTCATCAAATCCACCCGGTTTAATGAACATGGATTCTCCATCCAGCAGTCCAGTAAGTCCAGTTTGCCCTGGTTCCGGCCGCTTGTTCTGGCAGTAGGAACAGGTGCTTGGATCATGGGCTTTGTATTCCAAAGGTTCCTCATAGGTAGAGACATACCCTTCATAGTTTCGAACAACAACCTTGTGATCTGAATAGCTCAAAAGGTAGTTTGGCATCAGGGGGATCTTTCCGCCGCCTCCCGGTGCATCAATGATAAATTGGGGCACCGCATATCCGGATGTATGTCCGCGTAAACCTTCCATGATCTCGATCCCTTTGGCTACTGCGGTACGGAAATGACCCCCGCCTTCAACCAGGTCAGCCTGGTAGATATAGTACGGTCTTACCCTTATTCGAACCAGGTCCTGCACGAGTTTCCTCTGGATGTGGACACAATCATTAACTCCAGCCAGCAGAACAGATTGATTCCCCAGCGGGATACCTGCCTTTGCGAGTCGTGAGGTTGCTTCTGCCAATTCACTGCTAATCTCGTTGGGATGGTTGACATGAATATTCAGCCATAAGGGGTGGAATTTTTCAAGCATATCGCACAGATCCTGGGTTACGCGCATCGGCAGGAAAACAGGCACCCGCGAACCGATCCGGATGATCTCCACGTGAGGTATCTCACGCAGTCGGGTCAGTACCTCTTCCAAAATTTTGGGCGCCAGCACAAGCGGGTCTCCACCGGAAAGTAAAACATCCCTGATCTGTGGTGTTCGCTTGATATATTCGATCTGCATTTCGAATTCACTTTTTGAAAAAGTGGCTGATGGATCTCCAACGATCCGCGAGCGGGTGCAGTATCTGCAGTAGGATGCACACTGCGTGGTAACCAGCATCAGAACGCGGTCAGGGTAGCGATGTACCAGTCCGGGAACCGGGGAGTGGCGGTCTTCTGCCAGGGAATCCTCCATCATCGCTGTGAAAGGTACCATTTCAGCCGCTGTTGGGATGATCTGCTTACGAACCGGGTCATTGGGATCATCCGGTCTTATTAACGAAATGAAATAGGGAGTGATATCCACCCGGAACAATCCTGGCGCAGATAGCGCTTTCGTCTCGCTCTCAGTCAGGGTTATGATCTTATTTATTTCTTCAACAGTGTTCAGGCGATGGCTTAATTGCCAGCGCCAGTCATTCCATTTTTCGTCGGGTACATCGTCATAGATGGGTGCCCGTCGGGAGGTGTAAGGTAAATTCATGGTGATCTCCAATTCAACTAATTAAAAGGGGTCAACAGGTCAATTAATGTTTTAAAAATTATTGCGGAGGGTCATGATCGGTCAGAAAAAACCCCCCGCAATAAGATAATGTCAGGAACATGGATAGATTGTATTTGAAATCGAATTCAGGGTCAATAAGAAAATTACCTTTGAAAATAACACAAAATTCGTTTGTGCCATTTTCAGGTATTTGGTTCATTATAAATCATGAGCGCAGTAATTCTTCAAATTCTCCAGCATCGACACGTGAAGAGAGATCAAGGCTTATCGGGCAGACAGATACCAATCCTTTCGTTCGTACAATCTGGACATCACTGTTTGCTTCCGGAGGTTCAACAGCCATATTCTCAGTATATCGAAAGGTACCTGGTTTATCCCAGGAATCCCTCTTCGGCGCCAATGGTTCATAGTAACGCTGACGGGAAACACGCGTCACCTGCCATTGTGTCTCTCTGGTGGCTTTGGAAGGAACATCAACTTTTAGGACATCCACATCATACGGGAGCTTTTTCGTTAATAGGATTTCGCCGAAATAAGCGGCAAAATATGCCGCGGTACTGAAATCAACTTCCTTTGAGTGTGTAAAATGCAGGCGAAGTGCTGTCTGTAAGGAAATTGCCATCGATGGGATCCCGTAGGAAGCTCCTTCCAAAGCCGCTCCAACTGTTCCTGAGATCGTGATCCCACTGGCTACGTTCTCACCATAATTGATTCCGGAAACGATCAGGGACGGCCTTTCCTCCATGATCTCAAACACGCCATGCTGGACTGCCTGGGCAGGAGTGCCTCCCACGGCATAAACCGTCCAGTTTTTTCCGCCAACTTCCACTGTTTCCTTGCTGATGATGCCATCGGACGACGGAGGCAGGCTGCGCCCCATCGCTGAGGATTGCTCCCGCGGAGCCACTACCGTTACGAATCCCAGTGCAGACAAAGACTCTGCTGCAGCCCATAGACCGGGCGATAGGATACTGTCATCATTGGTTAATAAGATCTGGAGTTTCGCCATGAAAAACCTTTCGCTGACATTTATATGAAAAGAAGCGGGTTTTCCCGCTTCAACCTTGTGACCCTAACAAAATCTGTTCCGAACCACACCCTTCCCTGAAATCAGGGGAAAATACAATAAAAAGCGATTTACCGTTTTCAAGAATATAATAGGATCTATAGGATTTGTCAATGAATAACCAGCGGGACATTTGCATTTTCATTCGTATTTGAGCAGAACCTTAATTCGTTAATCTCATTATTCTTTTTGGTTTTTGTTGAAGTTCTCCCCGTTTTCCCCTTCTCCTGTTCAGTATATTTTTCAATCAACAATGCCTCAAGTTCCAAAAAACTTTGCGAAGGCATATTCCAGACAACTCCCACCTGGGAGATGGCTTATTTATACAATTAAGGTAAAAATTGGAACTTTTTGGTTTGCACAACGTCTATTACCCACATCAAACAATCACTTCGATAAAGGAGTTTATATGAAAACTAAATTTTTCTTGATCGGCAGTTTACTGGCAGTTTCTCTCTTTGCAGTGGCCTGTGGAAGCAAGGCCGGTAGTGATCAAACCAGCCTGGTCGGGACACTGCGCGGAGCGGGTGCAGAGGTTGAGCTGGGTGACAATGTTGAGCAACCCTTCTTCACGGTGGCAGGCCAGATCATTAAAGTCAACGGCATGGATGTACAGGTCTTTGAGTATGAGACGGCTGAAGCGCTGGAAGCCGATGTGGCTCAAATTTCCCCTGATGGAGGCTCAGTTGGAACGAGCATGGTTGGCTGGATCGCCACTCCGCATTTCTACAAATCAGGCCGCCTGATTGCGCTTTATGTTGGTGATGATCAGGCTACACTTGACCTGCTTGAAGGTGCCCTCGGAGCACAATTTGCAGGAAGATAGCAGGGAGAAATTCAATTACACCAGGACCGCCAATACATGGCGGTCTTTTTCTTATTCCTGTGCATAAATTGATCCGACCGCTCTACTTCCTGCTCACCACCCTGACCACGGCGGTGGGGGTTTCTGATTAACCTTTGGATGGATATGTTTATTGAGAGAAGTGGATTAGCCTGCACTTGCTTTCAGATCAATGAACTTCAGATTTCCAAGTTATGAGCAACTGGAGCAGGAAATAATTCCAAAAGGCAAATAGGTAATACAAGGATGGAAAATCGGTTGGAATCTATCTTATAAGAAAAGAAGATCTATCAATATTCGAACGGAAGTTCTTCCAATTTCCCCCTCTGCTCAAAACGCAAACCAGCCAGGAATTTCTGGCTGGTATTATCCGATCTTTGTGACCCTGGCGTGACTCGAACACGCGACCTATTGCTCCGCAAGCAACCGCTCTAATCCACTGAGCTACAGGGCCAATCTGAGAATAAGCGTAGGGATTTTATCGCACATGAGAAGGAAGGTCAAGAGAAGTTTATCCTCTATCCTGTCAACCTGGTTCAGGTTCGGGATACCCCGCTAATCTCCACCAATTTAAGTACCATTGCTTGGGCTATAATTTACATATCAAATCATTTTCTTTTGGACCAATGACCAAGGTTTTGCCGAACCTCCAAACACCATGATATTCTCCTGTTTGATAATGATACGAGCATGAAAGGTATTATTAAAGATCTATAAATGAAACAGGTTGCCGAGTCTGTCAAATCCTTGTTCAAGGACCATTTTCACGGTTCACCTGAATACCTGGTTCGGGCTCCCGGCCGTGTGAACCTTATCGGAGAACATACCGATTACAACATGGGTTATGTCCTGCCTGTAGCTATTGACCGGAATATCTGGGTCGCATTCCGACCCAGGTCGGATGATGAAATACATTTATATTCTCTTGATTTCAATGAATCCATCCACATTGCAGACCTTGATTCCTTGGGGAAATCGGGAAATTGGTCGGATTACATTCTTGGAACCGTTTGGGAGTTGAATAGGCAGGGTTTTCCCTCGCGTGGTTGGGAAGGGATTATTGCAGGGGATATTCCGATCGGAGCCGGTTTGTCGTCATCAGCTGCAACCGAGATCGCCATCGCCCTTGCCTGCACACTTGCTTCCGGGTTTTCCTGGGATCCTGTTTCCATGGCCATACTCGGACAGAAGGTGGAAAGGGATTGGTTGGGTGTTCGATCAGGGATCATGGATCAAATGGTCGTTGCAAATGCCACGCAAGGGTATGCCCTTCTATTGGATTGTCGATCCCTTGCAATGCAGCATATCCCTTTACCGGGAGATGTGAGCATGGCTGTTCTCGATACCAAAACACGGCGGGGTTTAATCAACTCTCCCTATACCAGCCGGGTGGAGGAATGTAGCCTCGCTGCAGAATTCCTCGGTCTTCCCACTTTGCGGAATTTGGATGAAAAATACCTGGAAGTGCATAAGGGTGCTCTGAATGAAACCCTTTATCGTCGCTGCAGGCACGTCGTCACCGAGAACAGGCGTGTCCACCAGGCAGTGGATGCATTGCAGACCAGTCAATTGGTCAAGTTGGGCAGGATCCTGCAGGAGGGTCATGACAGCCTCAGGGATGATTTTGAAGTCTCTGGCAGCTTCCAGAACCTTATCGTTGAAATAGCGAACCGGGCACCCGGCTGCCTGGGTGCCCGCATGACTGGGGCTGGTTTTGGAGGGTGTGCGATTGCGCTGGTGAAAAGTGGTTCTGAACAGGAATTTAAATCTTCTGTTTTCGACGAATTCACACGACAAAGTGGAAATTCCCCTGAAATTATTTTTTGTACATCCAGCGCTGGAGCCAGCCGGGAATTGATCTGATCTCTCACCATGCTATAATCCAGACATGAATAATAGATCCACCTCCAGCAATCTGAAGGAGGCGTAAAGGAGCACCGTATGTCCGACCAGGAACAGATCGAGCGGATTCGAAGATCGCAGAAAGACTGGGAAGAGAACATTTTAAAGAAAACCATCGAAAAATCTCCGGAAAGAAGTCAACAATTCATCACAACATCGTCCGAGCCGGTGGATCGTTTATATACTCCCCTCGATCTTGAAAACAGGAAGTATGAGCAATCGCTGGGTTTTCCCGGAGAGTATCCCTATACCCGTGGAATCCACCCGACCATGCATCGCGGCAGGCTTTGGACCATGCGTATGTTTGCAGGGTTTGGTACTGCAGAAGAGACCAATGCCCGTTTCAAATACTTACTCAACCAGGGTCAAACCGGTTTGTCGATCGCCTTTGATCTGCCAACCCTGATGGGGCTGGATACGGATGATCCGACAGCTTTGGGTGAATTTGGAAAGTGCGGAGTTGCAGTCTCTTCTCTTAAGGATATGGAACTCCTTCTTAAGGACATTCCACTCGACCAGGTCTCCACCAGTATGACCATCAATTCACCGGCTGCCATCATCTGGGCTATGTATATAGCCGCAGCGGAAAAACAGGGTATCCGTTCGGATCAGCTGCGTGGGACCACACAGAACGATATCCTCAAGGAATATATTGCCCAGAAGGAATATATCTTCCCTCCCGAACCATCCATGCGCCTGGTTGTCGATACGATCGAATTTGGTTCGACCACAGTCCAGCAGTGGAATACCATCTCCATCTCCGGCTACCATATCCGCGAGGCAGGCGCAACAGCAGCCCAGGAGTTGGCATTCACACTTGCGGATGGCATGGAATATGTCCGCTGGGCAATCCGCCGTGGTTTGGACGTTGATGAATTCGCTCCCCGTCTTTCCTTCTTCTTCAATGCCCACAACGATTTCTTCGAGGAGATCGCCAAGTATCGGGCAGCCCGCCGCATCTGGGCTCGTGAAATGAAAGAGACTTTTGGCGCTCAAAAAGAACGCTCCTGGTTGATGCGTTTTCATACGCAGACTGCCGGAGCATCCCTCACAGCCCAGCAGCCGGAGATCAATGTTGTTCGCGTTGCAATTCAGGCGTTGGCAGCTGTTCTTGGAGGCACCCAATCCCTGCACACCAACAGCCGCGATGAAGCATTGGCCCTGCCCTCGGAAGATGCGGTTACCATTGCCCTTCGTACACAGCAGATCATTGCTGAAGAATCCGGTGTTGCCAATACGATCGATCCCTTGGGAGGTTCCTTCTTCGTGGAAGCCCAAACCAACCGCATCGAAAAACAAGCCTATGATTATTTCCGCCGCATCGATGATCTGGGTGGTGTGTTGCCAGCCATTGAAAAGGGTTTCTTCCAGAGTGAGATCTCAGATTCTGCCTACCGCTACCAGCGTGAGATCGATGAGAATATTCGTAAAGTTGTCGGTGTAAATGCATATGCCGAAGACAAACCGATCAGCATTCCCTTGCTGGTGATGGATCCTCAGGGATACGAACGGCAGGTAAGTCGCTTGGAGATGACCCGGGAGGAAAGGGATAATGGTCATGTCGGCCAAACCCTCGACAGGCTGCGGCTGGCATGCCAGGGAACTGAAAATACCATGCCTCACATTCTGAATGCGGTTAAAGCCTACGCGACCCTGGGTGAGATCGTCAACGTCATGAAGGATGTGTTTGGTGTTTACCAGGAACCCACCTGGATTTGATGAAAACCTCGATCATAAAAAGCGGAGTCAAAATGACTCCGCTTTTCTTATAAATCGTTCAGCGTGCCAGCTCGCGAGCCATCGTGTAATATTCCATGTTGGCAACCCTTTTATGTTCCAGTACCTGGGTAAAGGGTATCAATTCAATGGCTCTGCCGTTCAACCCCACCATTACATCGCTTTGTCCTTTTAAGAAACCATTGATCGCAGCAGAACCCATCCGGGCAGCCAGCAGTCTGTCGAATGCAGTCGGACCACCCCCGCGTTGGATATGACCCAGGATGGAAACTCTTGTCTTAAATCCCACATCCAGCGCATCGATCGCTTGCGAGAGATCGTTGATTTTGATATTGGCTCCTTCTGCAACGATCACGATCGCGTGTGTTTTTCCACGCCGGTACGCATCTTCAACGGAAGCAGCCACATCTTCAACTGTTGTCGGTACTTCGGGGATCAATACCACTTCCGCACCACACACAATGCCTGCCATAACAGCCAGGTAACCCGATCCACGACCCATTGTCTCGATCAGGAATGCCCGGCTGTGCGATGAAGCCGTATCACGCAATTTATCGACAGCTTCCATGATGGTATTTAAAGCTGTATCCACTCCGATCGCCATGTTCGTACCCCAGATGTCATTGTCAATGCTTGCGGGAATACCGATCACGTTGAATTTCTGCAGGGCAAGCTCATGCGCACCGCGCATGGAACCATCTCCCCCAATCACGATCAAACCATCCATCGTGGCTTCGTTCATATTCCGAATTGCTTCTCTTTGCCATGTCTTCTCCATGAATCGCTCGCTTCTGCGAGTGTGCAAAATGGTCCCGCCTCTTTGCAAAATTCCTCCCACGCTGCGGGCATCGAGAGGCAGGAATTCTCCATTGATCAAACCTTCAAATCCATTCTTGATGCCAAATACCTGGATATCATTGAACATGGCTGTTCTAACCACTGCCCTGATGGCTGCATTCATGCCAGGCGCATCACCCCCGGAGGTAAGAAGACCAATGGTATGGGTTTTTGTCTGCATAGTCTATCCTTGTTTGATTTGAAAAATATCAAAATCACGAGCTACATTTGCTTCCGGGAAGACAGATTGGGCTTCTTCCAGGATATCCTTTTCCCGATATCTGCGGGAGATGTGGGTCAGGATCAATTTCTTAACACCCGCCTGTTGTGCCAGTTCCGCTGCCTGTCGTGCCGTTAAATGGGCAAATTCGCGTGCCATATCAGCTTCCGTCTCCATGTAGGTGGATTCGATTACCAGCCCATCAGCTCCCATACAGTATTCCAGCAAGTTATCTGTCCGTCCTGTGTCACCGATGTGAACATATCGAATTCCCTTTTTAATCTCTCCCAACACATCATCTGGAGATATGATCCTGCCATCATCCAGAGTCACGGATTTGCCATTAACCAGGTCCTTTCTTTGTGGTCCCAGGGGAACACCGAGTTCCTCTGCCTTTTCAGGCAGGAATGGACGTCTTGGCTTTTCCTCGAAAAGGAATCCGAAGCAATCCGCACTCCTGTGATAAACAGGGAATGCATTGATGCTGAAATCTTCCGTCTCGAAGAACACTCCCGGTTCAAGCTGATGCATATGAATGGGCATTGGTTCCCTTGCGCCCCGCAGTACAACACCGTAGATCAGGTCATGGATCCGTTCCAGCGCCCACTTCCCTCCATAAATATTCAATTCATCGATCGCTTCCCATCGCGAAAACGTGGAAAGAAGCCCGCCCAACCCAAGGATATGATCCAGGTGTCCATGGGTGATCAGGATGTTCTTTAAATTCTTGAAACCCAGGCCGGATTGCAGGATCTGGCGTTGGGTTCCTTCTCCGCAATCGATCAGAAAACGATATGCATCATGCTTCACAACCTGGGCGGAAAGACCGCGGCGTATCGAAGGCGCAGATGCTGAAGTACCTAGAAAAACGATCTCAAACAAATGATTATCCTTTAAACTTTTGGGTCAATTTTACCTCAAAGGATGATTAACCCCTTGTCATGATTGCTAAATCAAAATCTGGTTTAAAGGCAATATTTACTTCGCATAGACCATATGTGCTATAATGAAATCACATAAGGAGATGTCAAGCATGGCCGCCTCCCGAGGGAAGAAAACCACTTCAAAAAAATCCACAAAACCGAAAAGAACGAGCAGCAAGAGTCCCAAGCGATCTCGCAGCACCAGGCGATCAACCCCTGCACAGGCAGCCAGTGTTCAGACCGGGATCTCACTGGAACGCAAGATCGATCTGCTTGGTCTTGGCCTGGCACTGATTGGTGTTTTATCCGTGCTGAGTCTCTTCTATAGTGGTATGGATGGCTTCTGGGGTCAGTTGAACAATGCTTTGAGTATCTGGTTCGGCTGGGGGAAGGTCCTGCTGCCGGTCGGGTTAATTGTGATCGGCATCTGGCTTATTGCCCGAAATGTTGATTATCTTCCAGGTATCTCAATCGAACGGATCATTGGTATTATCCTGTTGTTCTTAAATCTGCTGGTGGTCTTCCAGGGGGCTGCATTGCTTTTTAGCGGCCAGGGCGGAGGGAAACTGGGTGAACTTTTATACAACGCATTAACAAATTTTCTAGGCGCGGTTGGCGCAGTGATCCTGATAATCTCCTGGTTGCTGATCTCGCTTGCCATGACCCTGGATCTTTCCATTCGCGAATTATTCCAATGGACTGCCCCTATAATGGCCCGCCTTCGTGAAAGCGCAGCGGACAGGAAAAAACCTTCTTCCTATCCGCCCATTTACTCCCACGAGAGTTTCCCGGAGGAACCACAGGATAATTTTACCCCCCTGACATCCGCAATACCACCCCAGCATATGGAAGCTCCTCCTCCGGAAGTAAGTATTAAGACCGGGGTAAGAAATGTGAAGGTCGTTCCTTATGTATTACCCCAGGCCAATAGAATTCTCGAGAAAGGCGCAACACCTGAGATCAATGAAGAATTCGTTCAAAAAAGAGCCCGGGTCATCGAAGAGACCCTCGCTTCGTTTGGCGCGCCCAGCCAGGTGGTTGAGATCAGTCGCGGACCCAGCGTGACCCAATTCGGTGTGGAACCTTTGTTTATCGAGAGCAGAAACGGTCGGACCAGGGTGCGTGTGAATAAGATCGTCTCGTTATCCAATGACATCGCCCTTGCCCTGGCGGCACCTCGAATCCGCATCCAGGCTCCGGTTCCCGGTCGCAGTTATATCGGCATCGAAGTTCCCAACCTGGAAATGGATATGGTCATGCTGCGGGATGTGGTTGAAAGTGATCATTTCAAGAGGATCAGATCAAGCCTCAAATTCGCCCTCGGCAAGGGAGTTGCCGGGCAGCCCATCGTGGCAGATCTTGCAAACATGCCCCATCTGCTTATCGCTGGAACCACCGGATCAGGCAAATCTGTTTGTGTAAATTCCATTCTGACCTGCCTGCTTCTAAACAACACACCCAATGATCTCCGTCTTGTCCTGATCGATCCCAAGCGCGTGGAGCTTACCGGTTTTAACGATATCCCCCATCTTCTTAATCCGGTCTTGGTGGAGATGGATCGAGTGGTTGGCGCACTTCAATGGATGACCCGCGAAATGGATAAACGCTATCACCAGTTTGCGGAAGTTGGTGCTCGAAACATCAGCGATTACAATGCCCGCATGGCTGCCCAGGCAGGCAGTCCCAAAATGCATTACATTATCATCGTTATTGATGAGCTTGCCGATCTGATGATGATTGCACCGGATGAAACCGAACGAACAATCACCCGGCTGGCACAATTGGCACGCGCCACCGGCATCCACCTGGTGATCGCAACCCAGCGTCCCTCGGTTGATGTCGTTACCGGTTTGATCAAAGCCAATTTCCCAGCCCGTATTGCTTTTGCGGTTGCCTCTGGGATCGACTCGCGTGTGATCCTCGACCATCCTGGAGCTGAACAGCTCCTTGGAAAAGGCGATATGCTCTTCCAAGCGCCTGACGCTGCCGCGCCTATCCGCATCCAGGGCGTATTCGTCTCCGATGCGGAGATCCAACGCATGATCAATTACTGGAGGGAACAAGCCGGAGCCGTCAGTACCATGGTTGCCTCAACCGGCGGGGCTGTGGATATGTCATCAAACACGAATATCCCGCTCACGCAGGTTCCCATGTTTGAAGATATGTCACCAATTGAAAAAGAGGACACGCTTCTTGACGAAGCCATTGAGTTGGTACGCAGGGAAGGTAGGGCTTCGATCTCCATGCTTCAGCGAAAGATGCGCATTGGTTATACCAGGGCAGCCCGCATGGTGGATCGTATGGAGGAGAAAGGCATCATCAGTGGTCCGCAACCAGGCTCCCAGTTAAGGGAGGTATTGGATTTTGGTCAAACCATACCACCGGAAGAGGATGGTATGTAATATATTAAAAAAGACTTCGCACCATCTTGGAAGGAATGGTGTGCCAGTCTGTATTTTAATTTTATTTAGAAGTGGAGGGTATTTTGAAAAACAGACTTTCTATTTTTATCCTGGTAATTCCCATTTTACTCCTGGCTTGCAGTCTATTTTCTCCAACGCCTGCGGAAGCGCCAACAGCAGTCAATACTGAAGCTCCTGAAATATTATCGACTGCTACTCTCATCAACACGCTGGTCATCCCGACAAAACCACTACCCACGAAAACTTTGCTGCCCAGTCCGACTCTAACAGCCACACCTGATTTTTCTGGCTTTGTGATCGGAGATGGTGTCAATATCCGCAAGGGACCGGATACTGTCTATGATGTGGTTAATGCCTATGATAAGGATACCCAGGTGGTCGTGACCGGCAAGAATAATGATTGCTCCTGGGTGGCAGTTGATCTTCCTGATGGAAAAAGTGGATGGATCCGTGCAGATCTGCTGGATTTCGGCGTATCGTGCACCCTCTTGAGTGTCCCGCCCATACCGCCAACACCGACGCCCCTGCCATATGTTCCACCAACCCCAACAGCATGTTCAGGGTCAACCGCCAAAGTCACCATTATTAATAATACAGGTGGGGTGGTTTACCTGAATTTGCGTGGTCCCTGCGCTTACACGTTTTATTTGCCTACCGGTAAATCAACCATTAATGTCATCCCTGGAACATATTCCTACACTGGAAATGGTTGCGGTGGTTCTTCGTTGGGTGGCTCCCAGTCGCTGAATTCATCCACGGAATGGACCTTCTTCTGCAAATAACGATCCATTATTCTTGCATAGACTGTCTCGTAGTTCCAAGAGAAGGGTTTAGGGTTCCTTATTAAAATCCTTCTCTTCCGCTTCGAGGTGTTCAGCCGTTAAGATCGTGATCCTGCCCTGGGTAAAATCCTGCAGGAATTTTCCTGACGCTATCCCGCTCTGGGATTGAAGCGCAGTCTCCAGGGCATCCCGGGAATCAAAGATCAATTCATGCATACGGTCATATTGCTTACCATCCCTGGAATAAACCACCTTGTCGATGCGGCTGACCACCTCCCTGCGTAAACGTGGCATTTTTTCTGCCATCCCCATGAATATTTGCCAGTTCTCCTGGAAGGAACCATCATTTATGGGTTGTTCGAATAGGATGACCATTTTATACATAAGAACTCCGATCAGTTCACAGCTATTTGATGAAACAATTAATATTATAAACATCATTACATCTGTTCACAAAGTCTTCCTTCTTTAAAATTCGTCAACAGATCGATCCATATCATACAATCACCTGCCAATTTATGGTATTATTTCACGATGGTGAATAAATGAGCGATGACAACAAGATAACAATTATCGAAGGTCCACCTCCCATTTTTGAGCAGGTTCAGGATGGCTGGGCTTTGGGACTTGGAGAAAGTCCCCGCACCCATCTTACGGTCTTGACACGGCTGCGCACGTTTAATGGTCCCGCGCTTGTGGAACGTTGTTATCGTGCCTGGCATACCGGCGGACCAATTCATCTCCATTATCGTAATGATGTGGGTCTTGAGCAGACTGCCCCGATCATAGCTGTCCGATCGGTCGATTCGCCTGATGGTCATATGCTCTTTCTATGGTTGAATCTTGATAATGAAAAGGTGGAATACGAATTCGACTCCAGCGAAGATGATGACCTGGACGATAATCCGGATCTTCTCAATTAGGATTTGATTCCATGCTTACCATTGAAACGACCCGGGAATCAGGCGTACAGACCATTTCCATCAACAATCCTCCTGTTAATGCCCTTGACCAGCAAACCATATTATCTCTGTTGAGCTCCCTGCAGGAGGCATCAACTGATGATGCGATTCGCTGCATCATCCTGACCGGTTCCAGGCAGATTTTTTGTGCCGGTCACGACATCAACGAAATGTTGACCGGTCAATCCCAACAGGTTTCCTACCGGGAACATTTATTACAAACCTACAATCCATTGATCCTGCAGATTAGAAAAACACCAAAACCGATCATTGCAAGCATCAATGGACCCGCAGCAGGTGCCGGACTGGGTATCGCCCTTGCATGCGACCTTCGCATTGCATCTGAAAATTCCCGCTTCACCGTTGGTTTCGCTGGCATCGGCTTGGTTCCGGACTCGGGTGTGTCCCTTTTTCTGCCCCTCCTGGTCGGGTTGGGTAGGGCTGCAGAACTGGCTTTCAGCAATGCCACCATACCAGCCAGCCAGGCATTGGATTGGGGGCTCATTAATAAAATGACAACCATCGAGCAGCTACCCTCTGAGTCAGCCTATTATGCAGCCCGGCTTGCGAATGGACCTACGGGGACATATGGACTCACCAAGCAGGCATTCAATATGTCTGTTCTGCATAACCTGGAGAATGCATTGGATCAGGAAGCCCACCTCCAGGAACTTGCCAGTAAGAGTGAAGAACATCGCTTGGGAGTTAAATCCTTCCTGAATAAATGAACCCAGGGCGTGATCATCTGTAAGGTGGAAGATCAGCCTGAAACGCCATCCTGTTACGCAGGAAATCATTAAAATAGCATGGATAATGTCATATTGACGTTATGCTTTATATCGGTTACCTTTAAGATACTGTTCGTGCAGGAACAGGCAAAGAACTGAGAATTTTTTATGATTGTGCAGAACGACATACCAAAGCTTTAAAGCGGACATCCTTCCGGGGTGTCCGCTTATATTTTGCCTCAATTTTATTCAAATTAGGAGTTAAAAAATGTCAGGACAGATCAATGCATTTGAAATGGCGCAGGAGCAGTTTGATGGCGTCGCAAAAGGATTGAATCTCGATCCCCAAATCAGCGAAGTATTGCGCTGGCCAATGCGTGAATTCACTTTTCGTATCCCGGTGCGCATGGATGATGGTTCCCTACGCGTGTTCCAGGGATATCGGGTTCAGCATAATGATGCCCGCGGTCCCAACAAGGGCGGCATCCGCTTCCATCCATCCGAGACCTTGGATACAGTTCGAGCACTTGCCACCTGGATGACCTGGAAATGTGCCGTAGCAGATATCCCCCTTGGTGGCGGAAAAGGCGGTGTCATCGTCGATCCAGCCACGCTTTCCACGGCTGAAAAGGAACGTCTCTGCCGTGGTTGGGTGCAGAACATGGTCCACAGCATCGGACCACGCAAGGATGTCCCCGCACCTGATGTTGGCACAACCCCGCAGATGATGGGTTGGATGATGGACGAATTCTCGCGTCTCACCGGTGAATTCACCCCTGGTGTGTTTACCGGAAAGCCCCTCGGTGGTGGTGGTTCATTGGGCCGCACGGAAGCGACTGGTTTCGGCGTCATCTATACTGTCAGGGAGGCGATGAAACACCTTGGCATCGATCCCAAAACCAGCGTGGCAGCCATTGAAGGCTTCGGCAATGTCGCTCAATATGCAGCCATTGGTTTCACCGAGATGCTGGGCGGCAGGGTTGCCTGTGTCTCCTGCTGGGACCGCCATGACAAGACCTCCTACACCTACAGCCATGCCAATGGCATCGATCCCCGTTTCCTGATGACCATTGTCGACCAGTACGGCACCATCGACAAGGACGAGGCAAAAAAGGCAGGGTATATCATTGAATCCGGCGAAAAGTGGATTGAAAAGGATTGCAATGTCCTCATCCCGGCTGCCATTGAAGGACATGTCAATGCCGAGACGGTGGTGAAGATCTCAAAGAATGTCAGGATCGTTGCGGAAGGCGCCAACGGTCCCTGCACGCCAGAAGCAGATGAGTATTTCAAGGAACATGGCATTTTCGACATCCCGGATTTCCTCTGCAATGCAGGGGGGGTGACCTGTTCATACTTCGAGAGTGTCCAGAACGACATGAATTTCTATTGGTCCAAGGAGGAAGTCCTCGATAAATTGGACGCCAAGATGACCTCCGCATTTTACGGTGTGCTCGATATGTCCGAAAAGGAAAAGGTCTACATGCGTGATGCCGCTTACATGGTCGCCATCGACCGGGTTGTCAAAGCCATGCAGTTGCGCGGCTGGGTTTAGTCCTGTTTGATAAATAAACCAAAAAGACCGATCAGGTTGAACTGACCGGTCTTTTTTTATTGGGAATAAGGAATCTATTTAGCTTCCACCTTGATGGTGCGTGGTTTGGCTGATTCCACTTTTGGCAGTTTCACTGTCAGGATGCCGTTCACGATCTTGGCGTCCACTTTCTCGGCATTGACTGCGGTTGGTAACCGCAGGCTGCGGCGGAAGGTACCCTGCGGCAATTCCTGCATCAGGTATTCGCCTTCGTTCTCTTTGTACTCACCTGTAATGGTGACGACATTTTCGAGTACCTGGATGTTCAGATCTTCTGCTTTCATTCCGGGTACCAGGGCGGACAGGATGAATTCATCATCGTTACCCTGAACGTTCAGGGATAGCTGGTAATCGCGTGTTGATTCAAATTCATTGGCATAGCTCATCATACGCTGTGCCATGCGGTTGTGCATGTGTCTGTGAGGGGTGATGTAATAAGTCATTTTATTTCTCCTGGTTGAGTAGAGGTTTTTTTGTTGTTTCAAACATGAGCTAATGATAATGACATCATATTAGAAGATTGCTAACAGCAGATTGGATTTGTATAAGAAAAAACCACCGCAGGGGTTCCTGCGGTGGTTGTCGTAATTCTAAAGATCTTTACTGGTTAAGTTATGGGGTTGTTGCCGCAATAGCTGCAGCTGCATCCAGGAGGCCTGCACCAGTGGCATCTGCTCCCCAGCAATATTCAGAGATACTGCCATTAGACTCGTATACATCTTGACATCCAGGAGCAAGAGGGATGGCAGATCCTTCAAGGATGGTCTCAGCTTCTGTGGCAGTTAAACCGGGTTTTTTCTGAACCATTAAAGCCACCGTCCCAGCAACATGCGGGCTTGCCATCGAGGTGCCGCCCAGGAAGTAATAGGAAATTTGCCCGCTGTTCACATTGTAGGGACCTACCACCCATGAGCCGGGTGCCGCCACATCCAGATCCTGAAGAGCCAGTTCTCGGCTGGAAAAATCGGTGATATAGAATTGAGAAGGATTGGTTGGTTCCAATACATTAAGGTTCCACCACCAGGAACGATTACCAGGAGGATACCACTCTCCGATCCATCCGGAAGCTGCAACAGAAATGACCGGAGGATACGCACCTGGATAGCCCATGCCTGCTTCGCCTTCATTACCAGCCGAAGCTACGATGATCACACCTTTACTAATGGCATAATCTATGGCAGCCTGTTCCACTGCATCCAGTCCGGGTCCACCCAGGCTCATATTGATCACAACCGGTGAACCAGCCAAAGGACCTGCCTTGAGGTCTGCCACGTAAACAATTCCAGCAGCGATGGCGGACGACCAGCCGGAGCCGTTCTGGTTCAGAACCTTGACCGGGATAATGGTTGCCATCGGGGCAACTCCATTAACTGGATCTCCTCTAAGGTTGTAACCAATTATGGTGCTGGTCACGTGCGTGCCATGCGAGTTCTGGTCATGCTCCCACTTATTGGGCTGAGTAGAAACAGTGCCGATCTCACCGCCACCACCACCGAAGGAAATGGCATATTCTGTTGCAATACGCTCTTGTGGGAAGTACTGCCGCCAGGAGTCCACCAAGCCGGTATCCAGCACGGCTACATAAACACCTTCTCCATCATAATCCACCTGGCGGTTGTCAAAACCATAATCGGTCACATTGATGGCATCCAGGTTCCAGGTGCTCAACCCATCCATAAAATCAGTTACAGCAACCGTATCGATCGGGGCACCTTTCCGCTCCGCATCCGGGTTGGCAGCTGCCACGTACGGCAGTGCCTGGATTGTCGCCAGGTCACCGGAGCGTACCTGCATGGTCAAGGCATTGATCTCGATCAATACATCACGCACCTTGCCGTGCGTGCCCAGGTCTGCCAGGATCCCATCCGTGACCTCGGTGTTCAGAACGACATTGATACCGATCATCTTGTTGTCGCTGGCAGCCATGGCGGGAATGACAGAGATCAACATTGCTGTGATGATCAGGATACTTAACAAAACTTTCCTTTTCATAGATTAATTCTCCTTTCCATTGGGATTTTTCCTGACCGGGATGTCAGAAATCTGAAGTCAGTATATACGAATCAATGGATTTTTTCAAGTATAAAAAAAATGCGTGATTCACAATAGGGTATGCTTTGTTCATGGAAACAGGTACTAGTGTTCTTATTCTTCTTCGGAGGTTATAATCACACCATGACCAAAACAACCTGGCTGATCATTATCGTCATCGGCACACTGGCGGGTGTTGGGTTTTACGCTTTCCGTACTTTTCGACCAGTTGCAGCCCGCTCAATCAATATCAGGGCTTGGCTGCTCGATCCGCAAGCCCATCCCGAGTGGGCTATCCAGGCTGGTGCACGCTGCGGCGATGCCCCCTTTATCCTTCCGACCGATGGATTCATCGGCTACCTGTGGGATGATTCCTTCAAATTGGGACACCGCCACCAGGGGATAGATATTTTTGGCGGGTTTGGTGTCGATGAAACTCCGGTCGTGGCAGCCTACCCCGGTTACCTGACCCGCCTGCCCGATTGGCGCTCTACTGTCATCGTCCGTGTCCCTTCCGATCCGCTCGATCCCGGGGCACAGATCTGGGTTTATTACACCCACATGGCTGACCCCGATGGGAATTCTTTCATTTCCACTGAATTCCCCCCCGGAACAAATGAAGTGTTCATAGAAGCTGGAACCTTCCTCGGAAAACAGGGCAATTATTCCGGCGATCCGAACAACCCGGTCGGGACACACTTGCATTTCTCAATAGTAAAGGACAATGGCACTGGAAAATTCCTTAACGAGTTGGAAATTCGCAACACGCTGGATCCCTCTCCATATCTCGGTCTGAACGTGAATGCAGCCCTTTATGATGGATCGGTCATCGTCTGCAAAAATGGGGCATCCGATGAGTGATAAGGAAATGGCATTAAAAGGAAAAGTGATCCTGGTGGTTGGCGCCGGGAAGGGTATCGGAAGCATCATTGCCGCAGAACTCGCCTCCCTGGGCGCCTGTTTGGCGATCAACGACCTGACCCCTGTCAACCTCGATCAGGTGGAATCAGGCATCCTGGCAGCTGGTGGATTGGTTCGATCGTACACAGTGGATGTGAGCAAGAAAATTCCCATCCAATCTCTCGTAAATGCCGTCCAGGATGATCTCGGACGGATCGATATCCTCGTCCATTGTGCACGGGTTCGTCCGAAAGCGAACCTGGTGGATATGGATGACTGGGAATGGCAGCGTACATTGGATGTCAACCTGACCGGTGCATTTCTGACCTTACAGTCGATCGGAAGGGTCATGCGCGCCCAGGGCGGGGGGATGATGATCCTTGTTGGACCTCCCTCTGCAGACGAACTGGGGCGGGGAGCGTATTCGATCAGCATGGCAGCCTTGCATGAGTTATCCGTTCGGGCTGCTGCGGAGTTCAAGGAGCATGCCATCCAGGTTAAATGGATCAGCCAGCAGGATGGAACCGACCAGGCAGTGAAGCAGGTTCTTGCAGCCTGTATGGGAAAAGATACGGAGGAATAATCAATGATGGAAGAATTATTGGAATACCGTCAACGCATGATCAACAGGTTTGCAGAAGCACCCGCATTGATAGATAGCGCAATGGCAAAGATCCCTGCTCACAACCAGTCGCTCGAAGAGGGAGACTGGAATGCACACCAGGTTATCACGCACATGCGCGATGTTAACAGCCAGGTGTATTTACCCCGCCTGCAGCGCATCATGACCGAGTCAGACCCCATATTCAAGAATTTTGATGGGGATGCCTGGATGGTGGATCACTATGATCCGCACGAACCTTTGGGTGCCATCCTGAACGAGTTGAAAGAGCAATGCCTCTCAACAGCTGAATGGCTGCACCAGCTTGCACCCCCCTCCTGGAACCGCAATGGGATCCATCCCACCATCGGGACACATACACTGCAGTGGTGGGTGGAAAGAACGTTGGCACACATCAACGAGCATGTGGCTCAGCTTGAAGGGTCCGTTTTAGATAAAGAGTAGGGTTCCTGGTTTATTGTTTAATAGTACCGATGGAGGAAATTATGAAGTACCAGAACATACAGGTTGAAACTCGTGAAAAGGTGGGTCTCATCACACTGCATCGTCCCGATGCCATGAATGCATTGAATGGCGAACTTCTATCTGAATTGGTCCATGCTTTGCAGGCTTTCGACCGCGACGATGGTATTGGTGCCATCGTGATCACCGGTAATAAAAAGGTCTTTGCCGCTGGCGCTGATATCAAGTCGATGGTTAATGCCAGTGCCACCGAAATGCTCACCGGCAGTTTTGTAGAACTTTTCGATGGTTTTGGTATCATCAAAAAGCCGCTCATTGCTGCAGTCGCAGGCTATGCCCTCGGTGGTGGTTGTGAATTGGCCATGGCTTGCGACATGATCGTGGCAGCTGAGAATGCCCGCT
>DATEUN010000089.1:0-3664 GCA_035283125.1 Anaerolineales bacterium | reverse complement strand
CATTAGATATTCCATTACGAGGGCACATCATTCTGTGCCCTCGTTTGATTTACAGCAGTTCTCCTGAAAGGTATAATCATCAAACCTTATGAAAAGAAAATTAATAAAATTCCTAATAGTGATTTTTATCCTGATATTTATTGCTGTGGCGATTTATTGGATTCCCCCAGTTCATACCAGATTATCCTGGCGTTTGGAAAGTGTTATGACAAGAATCAAATATGCTTTCAATCCACCTGATGAATCCATATTCCTTCCCAGCCCTATGACCCAAACATCGTTGCCAGTCGCAGCAAGCGAAACGCCCACCATGACCGCATTAAATTCCACCACCCCAGTTTTACCTGTTGTCACTTCCACTACACCGACCATTTCTCCCACTCCCCTCCCTGATTTTGTTTCTTTACCAAACGTGATTTACGTCGATCAACTCAATCGGTGGAATTACTGCGGTCCAGCCAACCTGGCAATGGCTCTTAATTACTGGGGATGGAAAGGAACCCGCGATGATATAGCCGCAGTTGTGAAACCAGGGATACAGGATATGAACCTGGATTTCATCCAGCAGGGAAGATCTGATAAGAATGTAATGCCATATGAATTATCAGATTATGTCCAGGAATATACTAATTTCAATGTGGTCCTTCGATATGGAGGAGATATAGATTTACTGAAACGTTTGGTTGCAGCTGGATTTCCAGTTGTGGCTGAGAAAGGATATTTCGGAGAAGATTCCTCAGGTACGATAAGTTGGATGGGTCATTACCAGTTTGTAACTGGATATGAGGATGGTGTGCAATCATTGATTGTTCAGGATTCATATCATGATGGTCCAAATTTCAGGATCCCCTATGATAAATTCACGGAGGGTTGGCGGTCATTTGATTTTATATTCTTCATTGTTTATCCTCCTGAAAGGGATTTTGAGGTCTTCAGGATATTGAACCAATTGGCTGATCCTAACTGGGGGTATCAGCATGCCCTTGAAATGGCAGAAAGCGATATTAAAACCTTATCCGGCATTGACCTGTATTTCGCCTGGTTCAATAAAGGAACCAGCCTGGTTAAAATGGGGCAATACGCAGAGGCAGCCCAGGCTTATGATCAGGCATTTCTTCAATATTCAAAATTAAGTACAGATAATAAACGACCTTGGCGGATGATGTGGTACCAGACCGGTCCGTACATGGCATATTATTATTCAGGTCGCTACGGGGACGTGATAAACCTGGCAGATTTAACCCTTAAAAATGCTGGGACCCCAACATTAGAAGAAAGTTTATACTGGCGCGGTATGGCTGAGATCGCACTTGGACAGACATCAGCCGGCATTGATGATCTTCGTGAATCTGTCCGCCTAAATCCAAATTTCACAGCCGGTTTGCAGGCACTTGCCAATCTTGGTGTTACACCATAAAACATGACACTTCGAATTCTTCATTTTGCTGATGCCCATATAGACATGGTTAATTATGGGCGCCAGGATCCTACCACGGGGTTGCCGATCCGAGTCCAGGATTTTCTTAGATCTCTTGATACGATCATTGATACAGCCATTGACGAAAAGGTGGATCTTGTTCTTTTTGCTGGTGATGCCTACAAGGATCGCACTCCGTCACCCACATATCAGCGTGAATGGGGAAAACGTATCATTCGCTTATCCAAGGCAGGTATCCCCACAATATTACTGGTTGGCAATCACGATATATCTCCTTCGCTGGGAAGAGCTCATTCAATCCAGGAATTCCAGACTCTTGAAGTACCCAATATTCATGTGGCAGCCAAACCCGGTTTTCTGACACCAAAGGACCTGGGTGTCCCGATCCAGGTAATCACAATTCCCTGGGTGTCCCGATCTGAGTTCATTGCTGCCTGGAATTTGACCGGCAAAGATGCTAACGTCGCTTATGAAACCATGGAAACACGATTATCGAAAAGAGTTGATGAATGGATGGCAGATTTAGACAAGGAATTGCCAACCATTCTTTGCGCTCATGCATCCGTCCAGGGAGCAAAATACGGTTCCGAACAGACTGTAATGCTGGGGTCTGATGTTTTCTTACCCGGATCATTGGTAAAGGATCCAAGATTTGATTATGTCGCTTTAGGTCATCTCCATAAGGCACAGAATCTCAACGAAGGCAATCACCCACCAATTGTTTATTCTGGTTCAATTGAACGGGTGGATTTTGGTGAAGCCCAGGATGAAAAATTCTTCGTAATAGCTTCCATCGATAAAGGGAAAACTGAAGTTGAATGGAGGAGGTTGAAAGACATCCGACCATTTTATGATTGCAAAGTTAAAATCACCAACGGCGAAGAAAATATCACCGGGAAGCTGACAGGATCCCTCCCTGCATCGGAAAAGATCAAAGAAGCGGTCATTCGACTGAGCATCCAATACCCACGAGATATGGAAAGCTTAATCGATGAGAATGCTGTACGCAAATTTGCAGAGGAAGCATTCAACCTGCAAATCATCAGGCAGCCAATCCTGGAATCCAGGGTGCGAATACCTTCCGACCAGGCAGTCAGTGATCTTTCACCTATGGATTTATTGGATCTATATTGGAAAACGATCGATATTGACCCAGGCGAACAGGAAATACTGAACAAACTCGCCGAAGAGATTCTCACAGAAAATGATCTGAACGAGATCGGTTGATTTCCATGCGCTGGATATTTATCTCTCCCCATCTTGATGATGCAATTCTATCCTGTGGTGGATTGATCCACAAACTGGTTGATGGGAACAACATTGTGGAGGTCTGGACAATATGTGCCGGCGATCCACCTGAAAATGATCTTTCATCCTTCGCAATTAAACAACAAAACGACTTTCGAACAGGTGTCGAATACTATGAAAATCGTCGCAGCGAAGATATCGACGCATGCAATTTCCTGGGAGCACGATACAGGCATTTCTCATTCATAGATTGCATTTATCGACGTTCCCGTGATGGTCTCTGGTTGTACGATTCAGAGGAAAAAATCTTTGGCAGCATTTTACCAGACGATGAAGGTATGATCAAAGATATAACACTATTTCTTTGCTCAATAATTAAACAAGCTGATATTGTTGTTTCTCCAATGTCAATAGGGAATCATGTTGATCATCAGATTGTGCGTATCGCGTTGGAAGCCAGGAATCATCCCATCATATACTATGCAGATTTTCCCTATGGTATTAGACAGAATGAAATTTTGAATAGAATAAAAGATAAACCCACCAATGAAATTCACAAATTATCCATGGAAAACATCGCAGCCTGGAAAGATTCCATTTGCTTTTATAGCTCTCAAATGAATGTACTTTTCGGCAATAAAGAGAATATGTACAGTTCCATAGATGAATTCGTCACTCTTTTAGATGATTATCAACTCTGGCATCAATTTTCAATATCTTGATTTTGATATGGAATCATGATATAGTATCATCCGGGTAGGGAAAAACCTACAGCAGACGCATCCCGCTTCGGGGTGCATTCCTTTTTTAGATTGGATTTGTTACATGGCAAACACTTATTTAACACCTGAAGGCTATAAAAAGCTCCAGGACGAACTGGAATATCTTCGAACAACAAAACGCAACGAAGTAGCCAATCGTTTACACGAAGCGATGGATGGCGGTGAGCTTATTGAGAATGCTGAATATGAAGCTGCC
>DATEUN010000088.1:0-2909 GCA_035283125.1 Anaerolineales bacterium | reverse complement strand
CACGCCATCGAACTTCGCGGACATAAGCATCCCCATGGTCATCGGGGGAATTCCAATAATCAGCCAGGTAGTTCTGCCAGAGATTCAGCCTGGATGTGATCTCCCGCTGGACCTTTTTTTCAAACGCCACCCGCCACTTCGAACTTACCAATTCCAATTTGTTAAGCGCTTCAGAGAACCTCGCCTTATCGATGAAAATTAAAGAAGTTGATTCCAGACGAACTTTAACCAGGTAAAGCCCACCCAGTGTGAGAATTGAATGACCTGGAAGATTCCAAAATAATTCGTCAGAAAGAAGATAATCTTCCATGTCTGACACACCTATTGTGAAGTATTGAAGGTCGTTATCGGGAATTGATCTCATTTTTTCTTATCAGGGTTGGCCTGTACTATCTGATGCAGGCTCCAGTGATCGGCGAGTCACCAAATACCATTCATTAAAATCCAAAAAGCGATCACTGATATCATAAATAGGAGCGAGTTGCACCCCTGAAACCTGGGAATCAACGGCAAAAGTAAAGACCGGGAAATATAAAGGAAGGGATGGCAACTGCCTGGAAAAGACGATCTGGAAATTTCGATAGAGTTTTGAACGGAAATTTGAGTCCACGATCACTCTAGCTTGTTCGATATATTCACTTGCTGATCTATTATCCCATTGGGAATAATTCTGGCCGCCAGTTGCTTCAGATTGGTGCCAGAATGGATAAGGATCAGGGTCATGATCGTTTTCAAAATCCAGGTCTATCAGTGCTGCCTGGTAATTCCTGGGTGCCAGGTAATTATTTAAAAGTTCATCAAATGGGATTGCCTGTAGATCAACCTGCACCCCAATTTTTAACCAATCCCTCTGAATAGCTTCGGCAACGGAAAGATGTTGGGTGTCATCCGGGTAAAGCAAGGTAAAAGCCATGCGTACTCCATCTTTTTCCCTGATGCCACTGCCGTCACCTGATCTCACATAACCCAATTGTGCCAATGTGTCGATGGCCTTATCGGGTTCATATGCATAATTCTCAACACCGTCAAAATAGGCCCAATTTCCAGGTAATATTGGGCTATGCGCAACTATTGCCTGGCCATTAAAGAGTTTATCCACCATCCATTGTCGGTTCAAACCCTGCAACAAGGCAATCCTAACATCCGTTTCCTGAAGGAAGGGAATTTCCGGATCCTGAAGATTTAATAGTACAAGGCTCAGCATCGGCATCCTGCTGCTGTAAGAATTAAGGTTGGGTTCAGCCAGAGTTTCATCAATGATCTGATCGGGTACCTGGTTCAATCCCATCACCTCACCCATCTGGTAGGCTTCCAAGGCAGATCGTGCGTCTGGATAATACATGAATACGACCTGCTCTATGTAAGGTTTTGAGCCGTAGTAACCTGGAGACTGTTTAAGTATCACACCCTTGATCTCACCATTTTCGATAATAAGGGAATCGAACTGGTAAGGTCCGCTGCCAACTGGATGAAGATTAAACTCATTGTCAATGATCTGGTCAACAGGAATATTTTCAAGAATATGTTTCGGCAGTATTCCGAAAGCAAGGTTGTCCATGAAAGGTGCATATGGTTCACTT
The DNA here is from genome assembly GCA_035283125.1 of Anaerolineales bacterium. Lineage (GTDB taxonomy): Bacteria > Chloroflexota > Anaerolineae > Anaerolineales > Villigracilaceae > UBA12087. Next base: position 1,329 of record DATEUN010000088.1, on the reverse strand, counting down.
AATTCGAAGCGAAGTGTTTTCTCATCCAATTCCTTGACCTTGATCTGTGACCACATGGAGCGAACATCATCGGGCATTCCCGAGATATCGTTTTGCATTAATTCAAGGGTGAAGATGACATCTGCGCTGGTGACAGGTTCGCCATCGTGCCAGACAGCTTTGGGACGAATGGTGATGTTATAGACCGTGCCATCAAGAGATACACCCCAAGATTCCGCAAGGTCAGCGATAGGGTTTCCATGGGAATCAAACTTGATCAATCCGCTATAGAGCAAGCGGTCAATATCATGGTCATTCTGATTATTGGAATCGAAAAGAGGGTTTAATCGACTGATAGAACCGATCATTCCTTCTGTATAAATCCCCCCGCTGACAGGTTGAGGTGAGACTACCACGGGAGCTGGCTGCTGACGGATGAGTAGTACCCCGACCAGTGTGAGAGTCAGGAGAATGATCAGGAATTGCCAGCGCAATTTTTTCATAGTTTCCATTTTGTCAATTAGAAAAGCCATAACCGGCGAGATGATCGCCTTTAATGGCATCTCTGAACATTAAATGGGTTTAGCTGTGGGCAGCAAGAATAACAGCAGTAATGGCAAGGATAAAGAAAAGAATACTCAAAACCAGGGTCACCCAAAAAAGAGTTTTCTCGATTCCACGACGGGCAGTGTAAACGCCACCGGTATCTGCACCGGTAAAGCCACCCAGTCCTGCTCCTTTACTTTGGATGATGATGCTGATCACCAAAGCGATGGATGTAATGATCAGAGCAATACTAATATAAGATTCCATTTATTAAAACCTCCAATTTCTTAACAATAGGATTATACCTGTTTTGTTCGAATTCCGTCAACGCAGCCAATGTCAAATATGGGTTGAGAAGTGAACCAAGATCGTCACAAAAATCAAACCCGCATCTCTGCGGGTTGAATGCCGGAGGAGGGATTTGAACCCTCACGAGGAAACCCTCACTACGCCCTGAACGTAGCGCGTCTGCCAATTCCGCCACTTCGGCTCGGGGATTTATTGTATCGTAAACAAGGCTTTTGTCAAGATAAGCACTATTTATAGGGGTATGAAGGGTGAATTGGTTGACAAATAAGGTAGCACATACTAAAATCAACCCGCTCATTTTTGGCGGGGTAGCTCAGTGGTAGAGCAGGGGACTCATAAGCCCTTGGTCGTGGGTTCAACCCCCACCCCCGCCACCTTGTTATTTCGTCTGGGTGATATCCAGGCGTTTTTTGTTCGTGTGTTTCCCGCGGAACCATGCGGGATGCTGCGTTACCTCCCCACTCCCGCAAGACAGGCGGGACTTCGCAACCCCCA
>DATEUN010000087.1:0-2904 GCA_035283125.1 Anaerolineales bacterium | reverse complement strand
GCAGCATCCACCACACCCATCAACTCCCCTTCTGAAATGACTGCGATTCGATCACAGAGGGAGATGAGTTCCTCGAGCTCTTCGGAGATCAAGAGGAGCGCCGTTCCTGCCTCCCTTTGCAGTAAAAGTAATTTTTGGATTGATTCGATCGCTCCGACATCCAGCCCCCGAGTCGGCTGCACAGCCACCATCAGACTCGGTTCACAGGAGATCTCCCTGGCAAGGATCACTTTCTGCAGGTTGCCTCCGGATAATTTTCGAGCCATGGTGGTCACATTAGGCGCAAGGATCTTGTATTCTTCTTTTAACTGCTGGGCAAAATTGTCCGCTGTGGTCATATGGATACCCCACCGGCTGCCGATGGGTTCCTGATCGAAACTTTTCATGATCACATTCTCAGTAATGGTTAAATTAGGGGCAGAACCGACTCCGGTACGATCTTCCGGTACGTGGGCGACGCCGAGGGAAATCGAGTTACCTGGTGGAAGGTTGGCAACCTCCTTGCCATTAATGAGAATATGCCCTGTACAGGATCTCAAACCAGTGATCACTTCTGCCAATTCACTTTGACCATTTCCTGCTATTCCTGCCAGCCCGAGTATTTCTCCCTGACGAACCAGGAAGGAAATATTCTTCAAAGCAGGCAAACCTTTGTTGTTGACAGCGGAAACATTTTTTACATCAAGGACGACCTCGCCTGGTTCCTTGGTCTTTTTCTCGACCTGGAAAATGACTTTCCGACCGACCATCAGTTCTGCCAACTGCTCACGTGATACGCCGCTGGTTTTTATCCCTCCCGCTGTGACTTTGCCTTTTCTAAGGACCGTCAGTCGATCAGCTACGGAAGTAACTTCATTCAATTTATGGGTAATAAAGATGATGGTTTTGCCCTGGCTGGCAAGAGACCGCATGGTCTTGATGAGATCATCGATCTCCTGCGGTGCAAGTACGGCTGTTGGTTCGTCCAAAATGAGAATGCTTGCTCCCCGGTAAAGGGTCTTGAGTATTTCCACCCGCTGCTGTTCGCCCACTGAAAGCTGCCAGATGGGAGCGGCAGGATCAACATGAAGACCAAACTTCTTTTCAAGGTCAAGAATTGCCTGGTCATACTTAGGAAGGTTCATGAAGAACCTTGGCTCTTTCAATCCGAGAAGTATATTCTCAGTGACTGTCTGGGTGGGTACCAGCATGAAATGCTGGTGAACCATACCGATCCCAGCGGAAATGGCATCGCGTGGGGAATTAAAATTGACCACCTTCCCATGAACTTTGATGATCCCGGATACAGGCTTGTAAAGCCCGGAAAGCGTGTTCATCAGGGTACTTTTTCCAGCACCATTCTCCCCCAATAATGCATGGATCTCACCCTGTTTTACAGAAAAATTTACATGGTCATTGGCAAGAACTCCTGGAAAGCGGATAACGATATCCTGCATATCGACTGCATTGATGATCTTTTCTTGAACCTCATTTGAACTCATTGTTGATCTCCAGGATCGCTGACTTCCAATGGGATTTCCTTCAGGCAAATTATTCTGTATAACTCACTAAAAGCTGCTTAAAAAAATATAATTTCAACCCGCTAATTAAATCATGGATTACCTGGAGACGAAAATCAAGATCGCTTCCAGGTAATCCATGAACTTATAAGCTTATTCCAATGAAGGAAGTTCAGCCGTGATATTCTCGTTCCACCAATACATACAGGTCTTGCATTCAGAGCCAAACTGTGAGAAGCCATCCAGGTCGAGCTGCTCCAGGCTGACACCATCTGCCAACACCTGGTTGCCCTGGTTGTCGGTAATGGGTCCCTTGAAGACATCGAAACGGGTGAATTCACCACTGAGCATCTTGGCTAATGTGGATCTGACCAGGTCAAGGTCTGCCTGGGGTAATTCAGCAACTCCTGGCTGCATGGTTTCACCTTCCATGAAACCCAACAGACCCATTGCACCAGCATTGGCGTCAAAATAATCCCAACCACCTTTCCATGTTCCAGCTATGGATTCTTCCACGATCTTGGCATAGACAACACCCCAATTCCAATACATGGAGGTCAGGCAGGCATCAACTGTGCAGTTGCCTTTGTAGTCGTAGGTGATACCCCATTTACCGGCAGGGGCTACTTCAGCAGGAGCGGGAGTATCAGCACCGGTCATCACAACCTGGGCGCCAGCTTCGAAGAGGGATGAAGCAGCTTCCTTCTCAAGAATGGGGTCATGCCAGGTCGAGATAAAGCGCACATCGATGGTACATTCCGGGCAGGTCTGCTGTACACCGAGTGCAAAGGCGTTGCCAAGCCGCAATTCTTCAGGAATCGGCATTGTGGCGATGTAACCGATCTTGGTGTTGCCATCCATCTTGGTGCGTGACCCGGCTAACATTCCAGCCAGGTACTTCATATCTTCAATGGCACCCATCAGGTTACCAAAGTTGGCACCATTGGCTTTATAGCCACTGACATGGATGATGTTGACAGCAGGGAATTCATCGGCAACTACTTCCGAGGCATCCATGAAACCAAAGGAAGTAGTGAAGATGACATCGAATCCCTTGCGAGCCAATGAACGAATCACCTGCTCGGAGTCGGCACCTTCGGCAACATTTTCAACATAGGCTGTATGAACATTAGCAACGTTATCCTGTACATACATACGTCCTACATCGTGAGACTGCGACCAACCGCCGTCATCATGAGGGCCAACATAGACGAAAGCAACATTAAAACATCCTTCGACAGGTGCCGGCACTTGATACGATCCGACAGCTTCGGAGGATGTTTCAGAACCGCAATCCGTTGTAACCGTCTTGGGACCGCAAGATGACAAGGCGAATGCCAAAATGAGGACTGCACTAACCAACAACAAACCCTTACTTTTCATTTCTTCTCCTTTAGATTATCAG
>DATEUN010000086.1:0-10537 GCA_035283125.1 Anaerolineales bacterium | reverse complement strand
ATTGACCACATCGATGTTCGCCCACATCTCGCTTACCATGGTGAATCCGTGGCTGATGGCGGCTTCCTGCGCCTCTGCGAGGGACTTGCTCATCCTGTCGTGGAATGTCAGGATGTGGGTGTGCCCGTCAATGAACCCGGGCATGAGCGTCTTTCCCTGCAGGTCGATGACCTGGGTGGATGGCGCCTGGTGGATAAGGACCTCATCATTGCTCCCGACCGCCAGGATCAGCCCGGATCGGATGGCGATTGCCTGTGCCAGGGGTCGGTCTGGTTCGATGGTGATCAGGTTGCCGTTGGTGAAGATCAGGTCGGCTGGTTCCACCGGCTTCTGCATGGCGGTGGGTTCCTGGGTCGCCTGCGCTTCAGTTGGTTCGGCAGGTGCGCTGACCTCCATGCTTGCAGTCGGTGATGTCAGCCCGGTCGGTGGAGGAGAGGTGCATCCGGTCAAGGTCGTGAATACAGATAAAAAGGAAATAAGACCAATCGACCAGAAAAACCGAAGGACGGACAGATTTGGATTCACGGTCACCTCTGTAATTAAAATAAGCGGTTTGATCTTGTGTGGAAAAAACTCTTTTTCTCCTTGCAGAGGAGGAACACTCTATATTTGGGGAATACGGAAGTCCTGCTGCCAAAAAAAGTTGTTGTGCTGTTATTGTAGCAAAATTGGAGACGATTTCAATATCCAGGGGTTGATGAATTATTCCTGGTTAAAGAGAACAGCGCATCAGATGCGCACCACGAAAAGATAAAGTTCATACCCATGACCTTGCCAAGGTTCCAAACCTTGGCAAGGTTTGCTTTTAATTGAAAGATATCAAGAAGGTTTGAGCGCCTGGGCGAAGTCGGAGCCGGTCGGCTGCTGGAAGACGCGCAGGTCGAAGAAGGCGGCTGCCGCCAGCAGGTGGTCGAACACCCCGGCCTGGATGCGCTCGTACTCAGCCCACCTGGTGGTTTTGGTGAAGACGTAGATCTCGATCGGCAGACCGGTGGTGCTGGGTGCCAGCTCACGGATAATGAAGTCCATCCCCTCGGTGTGGATCTCCTTGTGCTGTTTGATGTAGGCTTCGACGTAGGCGCGGAAGATCTCGACGTTGGTGACCTGCGGTCCATCCAGCGGGGAGTCGTTGCCGCCGTGCTCCCGGCTGTAGGCTTCGATGGATGCCTGCCGTTCGGAGACGTAGTCGCTGATCAGGTCGATGCGGGCGTAGCGGGCGATCATCTCGGGGGTGCAGAAGTGGACGGTGTTCTGGTCGAGCGGGATGGAGCGCATGATGCGCCGCCCGCCGCTCTCCTCCATGCCGCGCCAGTTCTTGTAGGGCACCTGGACGAGCTTGTTGGTGGGGATGACGGTGATGGTCTTGTCCCAGTTCTGCACCTTGATGGTGTGCAGGCTGATGTTGAGGACGGAGCCGTCGGCGTCGTAGGAGGGAACCTCCAGCCAGTCACCCTCGCGCACCAGGTTCTGGACCGAGATCTGCACGCTGGCGATGAGCGACATGATGGTATCCTGGAAGACCAGCAGCAGGACGGCGGTCAGCGCCCCCAGCCCGCTCAGCAGCAGGACGGGCGACTCGCCGGTGAAGAGCGAAATGCTGATGATGATGCCGACCACCACCAGCAGGATCTTGAAGATGTCGAGGTAGCCCTGGATGCTGACCCCGTTGAAGGTCGGGCGGGTTTCGTAGATCTGGTTGAGGGCGTCGAAAAGTCCGAAGAAGGTCACCAGGGCGATCCAGAGGATGAAGAAGAGGGACGTTTTTTCGAGGACGGTCTGCCAGCCCGGCGCCAGGTAAGCGGACAGGTAGAGCAGGATGAAAGGCGCCAGCAGGGAGGCGCGATAGGGGCGCAGTTTTTTGATGATGATATCGTCGTACTGGTTCCTGGTGCGTTTGGCGATGGCGGTCAGGCCGCGGCCGAAGACCAGGCGGGCGAGCAGGAAGGTGAGTAGGAATAGTCCGAGTGCGGCGCCGAGCGCCAGGGTTGGGTTGGCGGATATCCAGGATTGCAGGGCGGTCACGTCCATTGGGAGTCTCCTTGGAAAGGAAGGGATATAGGAGTGATTTTATCAGAATATTGGGGGAGGGAGGCAGATGTTTTCAGCAGGAATCCATGGAAAAAGGGGCCGGGTTTTGAGCAGGTTGAAGATTCGTTTCGCGCGAAACGAATCGGAACGAATAGGGCAATTTCATTTTTTTGCGATCTGAATTGAATATGGATGGATGAGGCGGCGCGCAGGCAGGCGGGCAGGCTGGCGGGGATAGGGGTGAGGTGGGAGGGATTTGGAAACATAAACTGGAGTCCTTTTTGATGTGACTCCAGCCAGTAATATTATAGAACAAACGAGCTATAAATTCAAGAGGGAAATTACCCTCTTCCTGTTATCGGGGATACCATATTAAACAGGGTGCGGCAATCTCGTTTGGATTTTTTATATTGGAGTGATTTTATCAGAATATTGTGGGGATGAACGAGTAAAATTGCCGATATATTACAACGTATTGATTAGATCATAATCGGATTACATTATTAATTGGGAACTATAATGATCTGTCATCCTCCCGAAGGAAACAGGTACAGTGTGAAGGAGCATGTTTTCGCGACTGACAATGTCCCACCTTTTTTTGTGGGAAGGAACTCACATTCAATGGAGCGAGATCCTTCCCGGAAAAATTATCCAGGACACTGCGTAGTCGTTTCACTCAGGATGACAGAAACTCAGAATTTGAGGAGGCAGGGAAAAGTGGGGATTTTTGTACTTCGGTAATTATATTATTTAGATTGAAGAAGATTGCCTAAATCAATATATCAAATCCTATTCCTTTTAAATATTCATAGGTTGGGTTATAAAAATTTTTATCGCGAGTAGGATCTTCGGCACTACCTTCAGGAACGACGATGACCATCCCTTGTCTTGCTCTTGTAAGCAGAACTCGGTATGCATTCTTTTGGTATAGTTTTCGTTCCAGTTTATTGATATGCTCCCATTTCTTTCCTTTAAAAGACCAGTTTTCCCATTTTTGTTTTATTGGTGAAAATCGAAAATCAGCATCCCAGGTTACACATACCCAATCTAATTCCAAACCTTGAATTTGGAATTCAGTAGCCACATCTTCGAGATAATATGATGAACGTGTATCATCCTTCCCGTCCAGAAACCAATGAATAGGATCAGTTGGTGATCGCACATCTATTGCATATGGTTTCAACCGTTCAGCTTCCGAAGATACAACAATTCCATATCTCTCTGAACCTCTAGCATGTTCTTTTAGCCATTTTTTAGCTTTTCCCAAATCTCGAGTAAGTACAATCGGATACTGTTTATTAACCGTAGACAAGGTCTCTTTTGCTTCATTTCTTTCTAAATCAAGCAACTGTTTAACCAACAATGAAACTTTTTCACTTCGAAAAGAGCGCATTGATACGGAGAGGTGCAAATGATCTTCTTTAATGATTGAAAAATCTGGGTTAATTTCTTCTAGAATTTTTCCAGCGCCATATTCATTATCAGTTAATCTTGAGGAAATATATATATGCCAGTCTGGGTATGATCGATTTAATGAATCAATCCACTCAGATATTCCCGCTTCACCTGTATTAATCTCTTGACCACCTCCGACTAAACATACAATAACTGCCCAATCTGGATGACGATCAAGACAGGATATAAGAAATTCTGGTTCTGAAATATTAAAATTAGGAATATTCTTTCTTCTTTTCATGAAATCTGTTGTTTTCTCCAGATTCCAAGCTCTTTGGGCTTCATCAAATAAAGCAACATGCTCAATAGGTGGATTTGTGAAATCTTTTATGCATTCATCACGGAAATTGTGTACATTCTGAATGAAGGATTTAACTTCGCTATTTGCCTCACCCTTCTTAATCCTATTCCCTTTAGCTTTTTCGTATCGAACTTTATCTCTCGCCAAAGCTTCTCGTAATACTGCAACAAGCGGACCATTTCCTGAAAGAAATACACTATATAAATCATTTTTATTATCAATATGCGTTGTTGCAATATTTAACCCAACTAGAGTTTTGCCAGCTCCTGGCACTCCAGTAACAAAGACGATTGATTTCTTTTTATCTAGCCTGGATTCCTTAATTATTTTAGAAACGAGTTCTGTAGTCTCATTAAGATTTATTGCTTCAGCATCATTTCTTTTAATTTCTTCGACTGAATGATTGTTATACATAGCCATAGCTGCTTCAATAATCGTTGGCGTCGGGGAATATCTTCCTTTTTCCCACAATTCCGACTCTATTGAAGGTTCTTGGGAAAAGTCAAGTAATTCTTTAAGTAAATTTCTAATATTAATTGAATTGGCTTTAATAGGAACAAGAACCTTATCATTATTGATTGATGTTGAAATATTTAATTCATGAGATGGTGCATCCGTAGCAATTAAGATCGGAGCAATCAATAACTCATGACTTGTCTCATGAAAATTCTTAAGATCTAATGCATAATCCCACACTTGATCGAGAGCGTAGGAATGGTAAACCTTATCCCCTACTTTAAACTCAAGCACAAAGATAACAGAGCGAAGAATTAATAAAACATCTATTCTTCTTCCCATCCGCGGTATTGAGTATTCAAAGTAAATCTTGCCAGATTCTATAGGTAAAGAATTCTTTAATAGAGATATTTCTTCACTCCAAGCATCGCGTTGAGTTTGCTCCAATTGAAATTCATTGTTTTTACTTAAAATTCCGAGTATCTCGTATTCACTTGAAGAAAGAAATTGCTTTATTGAACTGGAGTAATATTCTCTTTTCATTTATGCCTTTTTCTATTAACCACCTTATATACCCCCGTTATTAATAAAACAGACTAATCATATGATTACGCAATTTTATGCAATTCTGTAATTATTGTTTCACAATCAATAGTCTGCGAGTAATATTAATTATAGGCGAAAACCGTCGTTATTCACTTATCCATTCTAAGGGGCATCCTGTATTGAAAGCAAAATCAGAAGCAGAAATTGCTACATAAAATTGCCCAGTAGCATTTTCATTTGCAATAATTCCATCAATATCACCAGCAACATTACTCAAACGCTCCCAATAACATGAGTTCATAATATCCGCGCCAGCTTGCCCTTTGTAGGTTCCAGGTTGAATATCTACCCCTACTAGATAGGTTCCGGGTTCAATAATAGTTGGAAATGTTCCTCCGTTTGATGGTTTAGAGGAAAGAGGGTATATCTCACAATCCACTTTGAGGGCTTTATCTGTTGGTTTTACTTCTAGATAGAATTGACCTTCTGCGTTATCATTTGCGATAATTGCATCAAATGATCCTGAGAGGTCACTCATTCTTTCCCAATAGCAAGAATTAAACAACCCTTGACCTGCATTACCCCAATAGATTCCTGGTTGTATATCTGTTCCAACAAGATGAGTGCCTGGTTTAATTAATCCGGTTTTAATGGTTGCAGTTGGTGGATTTATTATGTCGGCTGGGACCGGACTATTATTTGGTAATGGGATATTTGTTGGTTTTTGAGTAGCTGTTGGATCGTTTTTCAGAGCCTGACTAACAGGTTCAGTGTTTCCTGATACTGGTCCGCTTTGCTCTGTCGGGGTAGCCCCACATGCCAGAATCACTATTGAGAGAACCAGAATAATAAAGAGAAATTTCTTCATGTCAATTAACCCTTCTATTAGGTGGATACAATTAATTTACAATTTACAGTAATCTGCAATAACGCAACATTCTGCACAACAGAATAGCAATGCTTTTTAATAATTTATTATAAGAATACAACAAATTACATGTAAGTACAAATAAGAAATTACAGTTTTGAAAAAATTTATAAGATAAAACGATTTTTGAAATTTTCTATTAATGGAGAGGTATTAAGGAACAACTGCTCCCTGCTTGTTGGGAAGGAATTGTTAAGGTTTAACTTTTTTGATAAGTTGATTTTCATTATGTGAATTAAAATAATAAGGTATTCCATAACACAAGTGGGAACTGGGTTTTTATTATGTTGATATTGAAATCTTGATTATTATGGAAGGTTATTATTATGAAAAACTTTGGTAGGCGCGTGATGGTTTATTTGATTGGATTAATTCTGATAGCTATTGTGATTTGGGCATTGATGGTATTTGGGAATTATTCAATAACCGGGCATTTTTAGTCAATCACCCAATTCCCATCACCTTTATAAAATTGAAATAGATAATACCTATATCGTATTTATTGCTTTTTCTTTTAAACCTCCCCCCCTCTTTGACATCCACCCCCAAATCCGTTACACTTCTCCCGACCAACACACAAGGAGTACATTAAATGAAGGTCATCGTGGTGGGAAGCGGAGGAACGGCATGAAAAAGCTCCTGGAAGAGATCAACCATGACCTCAAATTCCTGGGCTCGCATACGCTGCAACCCAAGTGGTTCAAGGTCTTCAAGATCTTCATCCTGCTGGGTTTCCTGGTTGGCTATTATTGCCTGTTCGGTTTAAAAGCCATGCTCCTCTTCCTGGTAACCTTCCTGTTCCTGATGATGGTTGTGCATTTCGTTTACCGCAGCAAGACCAGAAAGTACACGGTCAGCTGGATGGATTTTGTGGTGGTAAAGGGGGATGAAGCGAATCCGCCCAGGATTGGAAAGGTCTATTACCCGCTCATCATCCTGAACGCCATCCTGGCTTTTATGCTCAGCCAGGCGTTCGCATAAGACTCCCCGACAGGTACGATTGCAATCGCTGTCTCATTGGGCAATACTGGGCGGAACAACAGCCAAAGGAGTCTTTAAATGAAGATCGTCATAAAGGGTAGTGGCGGGGTGGGCGGTTACCACGGTGCGCTATCTACCAGCCGGGGTAGTGCTGCTCCGATCAAAAAAGAGCGCCGCATTTAATTGAAATCCAGCAATGCTGATAATAACCTCAGATGAAGCGCTGCCATTTTGCAGAAGACTTTGATGACCAGGAGAATTGAATTCGTCTTGATCTGGTGGCATCATGGAGCGATATCCACCCCATCCAGGTTCCAGAATTTGACGTTATCCAGGATCATCGCCGCCTCACCTTCATAATAGATCATGTTTTCTGACCCCACCTGGGTTTTCAAATCTTCGAGCTCAGTAAGCAATCGATCATCAAGAAAAACGAGAAAATTATTCTGTCTGGAGATGAACTTTAATGTGATAAATCCCTTGAGATTTCCAATATCGCTATAGCCAAGAGATTCTCCACTTAACGGTTTGTCATAATACAACAAACTCCATCCTGTATTTCCACTGGTTCGCCATTGAATTAAATAATCATAATATGGACTGAATTCTCCAGGCGGGGAGGATTTATGGAATGTGATTCCTTGCAAATACATGTCCGGATAGTCAAATTTAACATCATATTGCAGAATGAAATCACTTGCATTGAATAACCCATTGGCAGGAAATGGACCCCCGGCATAATTCAGTTTGCCATCAACCACCATATCTGAAATATTGGAACCATCACTGTTATAACCCCAGGCAGGGTTTTGAGTGGAAAAATCATCTTCAAAGGTTGGATTGGTTTGCGAAATGTAATCGTTAATGCTTGTAATAAAGCTACTTTCTACTGTGCTTGTAAGTAGGGGGACGCTTGACGGTTCAGGTGTGGGTGATGGCTGCAGAGTCGATGATTGGCTCGGCAAAGATGTTTTCAATTGAGTCAATTGCAATGTTGGGGTAGCAGCAGATTGATGGCTTTTTCCAAAACCGCCTGAATAGTACTGAATTCCAATGAAAGTTGCAAGAACGATCAAGATCCCAATCCCTCCGAAACGGATCACTCCGGGTTTCCATTTTTTCCATAATTCGATATTATTGGCTTTCTGCTGGTCTTTACGCTGCTCTTCGTTTACCCGTTGTCCTTTTGCCTTACTTTCCACACGGGCTTTTTCCCGTGCTGACAGTTCATCCTTTTCTGCCTGGATGCGCCTTTGTTCTTCTGCATCACGTTGTCTTTGCTTCTCTTCCCGGGCTATCCTCTCTTTTTCCTGTGCTTCCAAAAGAGCTTTGGTTTCAGCAGCCACCCGGGCCTGCCATAGGTCTGCCTGTTCCTGCAGCCCCATTGCCTTGAGAACACGCCAGAAATTTGGATCATAGTTGCCGCCCTGTAGATCGATTGTATGCAAATCGAACAGCCACATGGGAAGTTCACAGGGGAGGTAAAGCAGCGGAACAACCTTGAGCCCTTTGTTTTCAGCATATAGAAATTCACGCTGCACCCATTTGGATTGTAGTGAATTGGGTGAGAGTACCAGGAGAAAGTATTGACTTTGCTGAATGGCTTTCTGGATCTCGGTTCCCCACTGGGTGCCTCCCTCCAGACCGGAGAGATCGTACCAGGCAGTAAGACCGGCAGTCTGCATGTCGGAAGCCAGTCGTTCTACAAATTCCAGATCCTTGCGGGAATATGATATGAATACCTGGGGCATGATAATAAAATTTTACAATGCTTTTGATTATTTGCATATAAAAAAGATCACCAGGACAGAGTGATCTTTTGAAATTTTGAAAAACTTTAGAAATTGGTTTTTACTTGCGCCTATTTCGTTCTTCCGCCATAAGCCATGCGCTTGCACACCTCGATCGACTGCTTCAATCCCCCCTTTGACATACGACTCCAAATCCGCTACACTTCCCCCAACCAAAGTAAGAGGAGTACTTAAATGAAGATCGTTGTAATGGGAAGCGGCGGGGTGGGCGGCTACTATGGCGCCCTGCTCGCCAGCCGGGGGCTGGATGTGACATTCATCGCCCGCGGGCAACACCTGCGCGCCATGCAGGAGAACGGTCTGCAGGTCTACAGCCTGCACGGCGACCTGCATATCCAGCCTGTCCGCGCCACGGACGACCCGACCCAAGTCGGGAAAGCCGACCTGGTGCTGTTCTGCACCAAGACCTATGCCACCAGGGAAGCAGCCAGCATGATCAAACCCATCATTGGGGCGCATACGACCGTGCTGAGCCTACAGAACGGGGTGGAAGCCTACGAGAAGCTGGGAGAACTGCTGGGAGCGGAGCATGTTTTGCCGGCTGCCACCTGGATCTCGTCAGCGGTGGAAGCGCCGGGCGTCATCCGCCAGGTCTCGCTCTTTCGGCGCATCGCCCTCGGTGAGCTGGACGGGACGACCAGCCCGCGCGCCAAAGCGGTGGTGGAGGTCTTCGAGGGCACTGGTGTGGATGTACGCATCACAGATGAGATCCTCACCACCCTGTGGACCAAGTTCATCTTCATCGCCGTCGCCGCTGGCATGGGGTCGCTCACCCGCCTGCCGATCGGAGGGTACCGCACGGTGCCGGAGACTCGCGCCATGATGGAATCCCTGCTGGGTGAGGTGAAGGCGGTTGCCGACTCGCTAAACGTGGGTCTACCGGAGGATATCGTCGAGAAGACGATGGGTTTCGTGGACGCGGCTGAGCCGGGCATCAAGCCGTCCATGCAGCTGGACGTGGAAGCCGGCAAGCCCAGCGAGCTGGATTCGCTGGTGAGCGTCATCAGCCGCAAGGGGCGTGCGCTGGGCGTCCCCACACCGACCTCCGACATGGTTATGGCGGTGCTGCTGCCGGTCGACCGGGCGGCGGGGGGCTAGATGGGCGGTGGTCTGTTCCATCAGGAACCTATCCGCTAAAGTTGTACACACTGGAGGTGCAAATGAAATACCATGGACTACTTCTGACCGCTGTTTACCTGATACTGTCAGGATGCAGCCCCAAACCAACGCAAGTGATCGCAGCAAATACATCAACTCCTATTCCCACGTCAACAGCAACAGCGACTGAAACGGTTACTGCCAGTCCCACGGTTCCTCTCCCTACACCTGAACCGGTAACAGTCCTGGCATACTGCACCCTGCTTGGAAGGGATGCAACGATCAATGTGGCTTCCGGTACGCCCATCATCATCCAATGGGGATGGAAAGCCTTAACAGAAGCACAGGTTCAAGATTATATCGACAATGCTGTCTCGGTTGTTACGCTGGATGGCATAGCGCTTGAAGGATTAATGGAAGATACGATCAGCCAATCCACCAGCACGGGTGATTTCCTGGTGTCCTGGTTCTCGGATGTAGGCATCCTCTCACCTGGCATGCATACAATTACCTATGATGTCTCCTGGCAGAAGATGATCAGTGACGGAGCTGATACCTACGGACCGGGAGGGGTCTATGAGACCGTCCATGATGAATGCCAGATCGTCGTGAAATGAACTAGCGGGAATAATCTAAACAGGAATTTTGGTGAACGGCGCCAGAGGATTGAGATGGCTGTTCTGCTGCCGATCGATTAGGCTGCGGGGGAGGATCGTAAGGACAGGAATGAGCCTGCGGATTTATAATAACTACAGGCAGCTTCCCTGGAGGTGCATATGAAAATCCACAGATTTTATTTGCTGGCTGCGATCGTGGTCCTTTCCAGCTGCAGGTTTCTTTCGACACTTGAGACTTTTACAGGTCCATCCACCCCAACAGCAACTGCCGCGGCGATTGAAACCGCAGCACCCAGCCCGACAGAGACAAAGGCGA
>DATEUN010000085.1:0-26096 GCA_035283125.1 Anaerolineales bacterium | reverse complement strand
AAATCCTTCGGTCAGGACAGGACCTTCAGGCATGGTTTCCAGGCATTTTTCGACCGTGGCAAGCGACTCAAAAAATTCCTCGGCACGTATGAGAGTACGCGCCAATACATCACAACCATCCTTCGAAATAACCGTCCAGGGAATTTTGTCATACGCACAATAAGGATGGATGACCCGGATATCACGCGAAAAACCGGATCCGCGTAGAGTTGGTCCAACCGGACTGTAATCAAGGGCAACCTGTTTCTCCAGCCTGCCGATATTCTGTGTACGCTGGACAATATTTGGTGTCTCCAAAAGCATATTAACCAGGGAGGTAACTTCAGTGCGTAATTCAGCAAGTATATTGAGAGTAGTTTTGCGTTGTTCCTTGAGGATGTCGCGACGCAACCCTCCGATCAAATTGACACCGTATGTTTTGCGAGACCCGGTTAAAAGTTCAGCGATCTTCATGGCTTTTTCACGAACACGGAAGAAGTGCATGAACCCTGTATCAAAACCAACAAAATGACATGCCAGTCCCAGGTTGAGCAAGTGGCTATGCAACCTTTCCACCTCGAGCAGGATGGTGCGAATGTACTGGGCACGCAGTGGTACATCGATATCAAGTGCTCTCTCAATGGAGGTGCTGTAGGCAACATTATGAGCATAACCGCAGATACCACAGATTCGATCAGCAAGAAAAGTGACCTGGTCATAATTCATGCGGCTTTCTGCCAATTTTTCCATACCACGATGAACATAGAAGAGTCGATAATCCGCATCTATAATGCTTTCACCATCCACATATAAACGGAAATGTCCGGGTTCATCAGAAGTGATATGCAGTGGTCCCAAAGGTATCTGAACAATACCTTCTCCTTCCACGTTGATAAAATCGTACGTCTCCTCCTCGGTTGTGGGTTCAGGTCGAAAACGATAATCGATGGAATCTTTGCGCAGTGGATACAGATCATCAGGCCAATCATCTGGAAGAACCAGGCGGCGCTCATCCGGCAAGCCGACCGGATGAAGACCGAACATATCGCGAATTTCGCGCTCATACCAGACTGCTGCCGGGACCTTCGGCGTAACAGATGGGAATTCAGGTTGATGGGGTGGAATCTGGGCACGGACAACCACATAGGCTTTTTCATTCTCCACCTGGGGTCCGTCTTTTTCACCACCTTCGACTGATAGTATGTAATAAACTGCAAACTGACCATTCAATGGACGCTCATCATTTGCGGCAACCGAAGCAAGCCAGCCACCATGCTGGTAATAAAGCATTTCAACTACCTCTGGCAGACTATTAAGGGAAACAGTAACCGTCACCTGGTCCGGCGCCTGCCAGGATTCCTCCAATATTGAACTACCGAAGCGGGAACGCAATGCTTTGATGTAACTACTACCAACTTTCGTTTTTTCTTCCACCAATAAGGTCATTTAAACCTCTCCCATGGATCAAAGGATCATTTTCAAGGAAAAAAATGTACAAACTGAACCAGGTAATCTTTTACCTGCAAAATATTCATTTCATCAGCAGTCGGTTGAAATGGAATGCCGGTCAGAGCTTCCCCGCTGGCAGACTGAATTATTGATATCAACTGGGAAGGAATGTAAATACCCAATACCAAAACCAAGACAGCCAGTATGGCAATAGGCATCAATCTCAACCAACCCGCATCCCCTTTAACAATATCATCCGGTTTATTTCCAAAAAGAGCTGCAGCGATCATACGGAAAAAGGCTGAAAAGACGATCGTTAAAACCAGCAGGCTTACTATCATTAACCAAAGGTAACCAGCTCCTACACCTGAGACAATGATCAAAAACTTACTGACGAAGATATTTAATGGTGGTGTTCCAACCAAGGCAAGCGCTCCTACCAGCATCAATACGCCGGTCAATGGAATTGTTTGCAGCATGCCTTTCACCTGGTCCAGGTTGCGGGAACGATATTTAATGAGGATATTCCCAGATGTACAGAACATGAGTGACTTGACAAGGCTATGGTTGATGGCGTGTAACAGACCTGCAAAGATGCCTGGCAACCCGCCAATTCCAAAAGCAAGTACTATCAGACCCATGTTCTCCATGCTGGAATATGCCAACAGTCGTTTGATATCGCGTTGCACAAACATATAAAAAGCAGCGGCAGTTATGGAAATCATTCCGAAGATGATAAATAGCATTTGGGCAAATTCCGGACCAAGCACCAGATTGCTGATGGTCGCAAAGCGGAAAACGACCAGCAGGGCACAATTTAACAGGACAGCGGAAAGTAAGGCACTCACCGGGCTGGGTGCTTCGCTGTGGGCATCCGGCAGCCATGCATGCATGGGAAATAGGCCTGCTTTTGTACCAAAACCTACCAGAACAAAAATGAAAGCCATTTTGATTAATGCAGGGTCAAGTGCTTGTGTATTTTTAACGATCTCAGTCCACAGGGCAGCCGAGCTGGAAACCTGCATTACATTGAACGCATCAGAATAAACGAGGACCGTACCGTATAATCCAAATGCCACACCGACCGTACATATAATGATGTATTTCCAGGCGGCTTCCAAAGAAGCTTTATGTCCATAGATACCAACCAGAAAAGCGGAACCTAGGGTTGTGGCTTCGACAGCAACCCACATCATGATGATGTTATTGGATGTCACCACCAATAACATGGTAAATAGAAACAGCTCGAAAAGGGCATAGTAATTGCCGAGCTTGTTGATATCGAATTCACCAGTTTCAAGATCATGCCTGGTATAACCTATGGAATAAATGCCAACCAGGAAACCAACCACGCCAATGATCAACAGAAAGACCGCTCCCAATGAATCCAGATGAAGCCAGTCACCAAGACTTAAAATGGGACCGGAAATGAAAACTGCTCTTACCAAAAAGAGAGAGATGATCATCACCGATGTCACGCTAAGCAGATGAAGTGTCTCGATCAAAATAGTGGATCGAATTCCCACCCATGGTGCTGAAAAAATGATCAATGAAAGGATCATGGGAACAAGCAAAAGCCAGATAAGAAGGGTTGTATCCGCGATCATGCTGTCATCCTTTCAGTGTTCTTAATTCTGAGGTGTCCAGTGTGTGCAGATGTTTTAAGATCTGATTCCCAAGCGCAATCATAATGATGACTCCAAAAACTGCATCCGTTGCGATCCCGATCTCAACAAGTTCGGGGGCATTGTAAGCCAGTATAGCCAGAGTTAAATGGGAACCATTCTCCATCAAGCAGAAACCAAGTACCTGTTTAAAAATGTTTCTCTGGGTCAGGATACACAATTCACCGAAGAAGAAGTGAGCCATGGAAATAGCCAGGGCTGGTTTGAAAGGTGCCGCGGCTTTAAGTTGAATCTGGTTAACAACTATAAATGAGACAGTTACTGCGACTGCTGCCATGATAAAAGATAGTGTTGTTCCAACCACATTGCGGGGCTGTTCAGAATCCCCAACCCGGGAGAGTGCCCGATAGAGTATCCATGGAACCAGAATAACTTTTGTAATAAAAGCGCTGGCAGCCCACAAATATAATTGTTCGGTCTTAGTGGTATAAGCTAGCGTGATAAAAATGGCAACCAGGACAAAGGATTGAAGACTATACATAATGGCTGCCCAGCGAGGTTTTTTGACCTCGATCACAAGAAGCGAGGTCAGGATCAATAATCCGGTCATACTATTGACAAGGGTGATACTTGACATCCATATCTCCTATGCTTCCTCAGCCCATCCAAACTGCGGCGAAATAACCCGAGACGAGCGTAAGAACAGCCAGCACGATCAGAACGAATTGGATCTGGGGGGCAAGAGGTGTGGCTGCTGTCACCTCAGGTGAAGGTTCCCCGGAGATACTTGAACCCGCGACCCAGAAGAGCCAGGCAAAACTCCCAACTGTTTCCAGCAAGGCAATCACCATGATCACCATCAACCATGGATCAGACCTGGAAACCAAAAATCCTCCTGCCAGTATGTTGAATTTACTAAAAAAGCCATTAAACGGTGGCACACCTGTTACTGCCAACATAGCAAACAAGAAAGAGACCCCGACCAATGGCAGTTTACTCATAATGCCCTTTAAAGATGGCAACATTTTTGTTCCGGTGCTGTAACTGAGCGCGCCTGCAACCAGGAAGAAAAGACTCTTGGCAAAAGCATGGTTAAAAATATGAGCCACTGCACCATTAAAGGCCATTGCCGAACCAAAAATGGATAAGGAAAGACCCAGGAAAATATAAGAGAGCTGTGTGATGGTTGAGTAAGCCAGCAGTCTTTTTAGATCCTTCTGGGGGAAGTACATAATGAAACCATAGATCATGGTAATCATTGCCATGATTACCCCAATGGTCCCGATCACAAGTGGAACATCACCTGCCGAGAACAGACAGCGGGCAAAGATAAAGACGCCAACTTTTACCATCGAGGCAGCATGCAGATAAGCACTGATGGGCGTAGGAGCTACCATGGCATCAGGTAACCAAAAATGAAAGGGTAATTGAGCGGATTTTCCCCAGGCTGCGATCATGATCCCAATAAAGATAACAATCTTGGCAGTATCGTTAAGGCCTGCAAGTTCAGATAGTTGAAAAGTGCCGCTTAACGTAAAAAAGATGGCTGTAGCGATAAATAAGCCAAGAGAGGCAACCTGTGTAACCATGATCGCCTTCATGGCAGACTTGTGAGCTTTTTGATCATCATAATATCCGATCAAAGCCCATGAACAGACACCTGTCAATTCAAAAAATATCAACAAGCCGATCATCGTGGATGAGTAAACCAATCCGCCCATTGAACCAATAAACATCAACAAGAAGAAGTAATACCTGCGTTTCACTTCATGCTCAGGATGTTCCCGATTTCCTGGGTTGAGGTAACCAGACGAATAAACCACGATCAGGAAACCAACCAGGATGACTGCCAACCCAACCAGGGAACTCAACTTGTCGAAGGTGATGCCAAATACCACGACATCTAAAACCGAGACCAGATCGCGGGTCGTACCCACCTTTCCAAGCATGCCAACTTCAATCAAAATGAACAGACTACAAAGGAAGGCAAGAAACGAAATGATTTGACTGGTACTCTTGACCCATTTGACAGGAATGATCAAAGTCAAAAAAGCACCAAGGAACGGAATCAGGAAACTGGCGAGGACTAATACAACCATACTATGTGCCTCCTCACCTACACATTAGCAAGATAGAACACGAAGGATAAAATTGCTGCACCAAAAGCTGCCCAGGTGATCACAGATGTTTTTATAAAGCGTAACCTTGCCATTGCATTTTCCAAAAGTGCAACCACGAAATATGCCAGGAGAACCTTCAGGAGGAAGATAACAATGGAAAAAATGATCGAGGATAGAAAAGGCACACCAGTCAGGATGGAAGTCATGCTTCCGAAAGGCAGGAAGACTGCGAAGAATAAAGCTACCAGGGAGACCTGCTTAACATAGATCCCCCATTTCATGAGTGCCAAAGCACGCCCGGAATACTCGGTCAATGGTCCCTCTTGGAGCTCCTGCTCCGCTTCACCCAGGTCGAATGGAAGTTTTCCCATTTCAACATAAGAAGCAAAAGCAAAAGCCAGCATTCCCAGTAATACTGATGTGTAATATGGGATCTGCCCGGTAGCGATCTTTGTGCTAATAACACCAAGATTTGTTGAGCCTGCCAATAAAGCCATTACAAACAGGACCAGCAATATGACCGGTTCGATGAGAACAGAAACCAACAATTCACGCCTTGATCCAATTCCAGAAAAAGTGCTGCCTGATTCCAACCCGGAGATCGAAATTACGAATCGAGTTAAGGTATAAAGGTACACCACGAGAATCAAGTCACCCACCCATCCAAAGGGGGATTGGGTAGTAATTATTGGAATGATCATTAGTACCAACAGCGTAGAAGCCATTGTTATGTAGGGAGCATTATGGAAAAACCAACCAGCCTGTTCTGGGACGACTTCCTGGCGTTTCATTAGCTTTGCCAGGTCCCGATAGTTTTGCATTACACCTGGTCCCCGCCTGTTATGCATTTTGGCTCTCATCTGGCGCGAAAAACCCGAGAACAATGGCGCAACAAGCAGAACAACAAGCGCCTGGATTAATCCAATTATGATCAATTTGACGGATATCATGCCATTACCCTATTTGAAAAACAACAACCAGAAGGATCGCCAATGTCTGTATGATATACAGGCAATACACACGCACATCGCCCATCTGGAACAACTGGATTTTTTGACCGAGGAAATCGATCGCTTTGGTTATCGGCTTTTTTAAGATGCCTTCCAGAACCGGTTCCATCCTCGTGATCTGGTCCCGGACTCTTCTTGACCAGTTGGCAATCGACAAAAAAGGTCTTTGGATCATTGAACGCAGCAAATAGATCCCTTTAAATGTAGTTGCAACCGAATGGTCAAAGTTTCCCGCAGAGATCGACATCTTGCTCGAATATCCATAACCACAAGCCCAGGGATCTTTGACAACCCGCCTGCCAGCTTTATTGCCGCCATAAACTGCAACCAGGATTAACGGAACGACCAACAAGCTCATCAGAAGAATGGCCACAAAAGGTGTTGACAACATGTTGTTTACAGAGTCACCCGGATAGACCCAGACACTACCGGAAACGGTAAAACCAGTTACATGAAATACAGTAAATACAACCTGGGAGAGAAAGGAAACAATGAAAGGAGCACCCAAACCCAGACCAACACAACCCAGTGCCAGTAAGAACATTCCACTAATCATTGAGCCGGGAACTTCGCTAGCCTGACTGGCATTTTCGCTTCTGGTAGGACCTGTGAAGGTGGAGCCATAGACTTTAACCGCTACCATGATTGCCAAAGCCCCGGTTAATGCAAGGAGAGCAGCACAAAGAGGAAGAACCACACGGATGGTAAAAACCTGGCTGTTAAAGACCGTAAGGAAAGCCTGATACGTAAACCATTCGCTCACAAAACCATTCAAAGGTGGGATTGCTGAAAGCGCCAAAGCTCCAACCATAAAAGTCCAGGCTGTCCATGGCATCATTTTTGCCAAACCCCCCATTTCATTTAAGTTTCGAGTACGCAGGCGGTAATCCACTGAGCCAGCACCCAGAAACAACAAGCCTTTATATAAGGAATGGTTAAGAGAATGGTACAGAGCTGCAATAAAACCAAGCAATGCCATGAGGGGTTGTCTGGATGCCAAACCAAGCATGCCTATACCTATCCCCAATAAGATGATGCCAACGTTCTCAACACTTGAATAAGCCAGGATTCGCTTGATATCCTGATCTGCCATCGCAAAGAGGACACCAATGATGGCTGAAAGTGCCCCAAAGAAAAGTACGAGCAATCCCCACCACAAGACTGATGGTCCGATAATATCAACACAGATGCGCAGAATCCCATAGATAGCTGTCTTCTTCATGACACTCGCCATAAGCGCTGTAACATGGGAAGGCGCCTCTGAATAGGATGAGGGCATCCAGATATGCAAAGGAACTATGCCTGCTTTAGCACCAAATCCAAAAAAAGCCAACAAAAAAACTGAATTTTTTACAATAGAATTCAACTGGGCATTGCGAAAATCCACGAATTCAAAACTGCCTGTTGTGATAAACAGAATAAAAAACGAAAGCATGATCAATGCCCCACCAGCATGTGCCATCAACATATAGACATAACCTGCACGATTTGCTTCTGTTCTTTTGTTCTTAAACGTAATCAGGAAATAGGTAGTCAATGTCATCAATTCCCAAAAGACCAGAAAATAAAATGCATTGGCTACTGTGACTACAAGCAGCATCATGGCAATAAACAGGTTGGTAAGAAAACCTAAAACACCCAAGTTCCGATCTGAGAAATGCTCAATATAAGAAATGGAATAAAGATTGGCTGCCAGTCCCAGGAAAGAGATCATTCCCACCAACAATGTGGAGAGAAAATCCATTTGCATGGTGAAATGACCAAAAGGCAGGGCAGCAGGCAAATCCAAAGGGGATGGAGTTGAAAACGCAGACAAAAAGGCTGATCCCAACCCGATACCCGAAGCAATTGTTCCCATCATTCCAGGTATCAAGCGGGTATAACGGCTGTTTCCATTAAACAGAAGGGAAAGCAATGCGCCAATCCCAAAAAACAACAAGGAAAGGAGGAGGAGTTGAATTGCATCCATGCAGATACCTCACAAAAGGCTAAGACTTTGCAGAGATTCTTATTCCATCTTCCGGGAATTTCTCAGCTTTAATTTGTCCGACAATACTTTCATTTTTTTCTGTCGATTCTTTTACAAGGCTTAATGCATTGTGCGGACATACTTTGACACAGGCAGGTCCTTCCTCACTGAAACTACAGAGGTCACACTTTATCGCCACAGTTTTATGGCCAATATCCCAATTTAATAAAGATAAGCGATCCCAAATTGCAAATTCGCGCAAGTACATCGGGTCAGGCTGGTAAGGTGAATTGATATAACAATATTGACCAACATTAAATTCAAAATCGGGGAGTGGTGTACCTCCCGGAATGATCGCCCCAAAAGGACAGGCAATGGCACACATCTTGCAACCGATGCAAAGACTTTCGTTTAAAAAGATAGCGTTGTCCTGATAAGTAATAGCCTTGACAGGACAGACGGAGGCACAGGCTGGATCCTCACAATGCCGGCATTGAATAGGCATAGTCCCAACTGGAGTATGGATGATATATAAACGTGGATACGCTTGAAGACCCACCTTGCGATGATTCTCAACACAACCAGCAACACATGCATAACACCCGATACATTTTTTGGGATCAGCAATCACGAAATAATTCAAGAAGCCTCCTTTTCCACCCCAATTAGCCTCTTTGGTTTTCAATTATTTAAACCAGCGAGGCGACTTTATAAATCAATCGTTCGATTCTGCAAGGGTTAAATATTTTTGAAAACTAAACTGACTTCTCTATTTTGTGAATTTATTCACATTCGATATCATTTTACCCATTTTTCAATTTATTTCAATAGACGAATGTAATATTTTTGGAAGTATTGAAGATATCAATTAAAATCAGCAGATCCTGTTGTTCGGTTTACCGGAGGTAGCAATCGCAATCCTTGAAGATTATTTGAGTTTCAGCCAGATACCAGAAGGGAATACCCGCATACTTTTTCTTGCCACTGTATTCTGTGGAAAGTGCAATTCGGAACAGGTCAGCTTGGGAATTTGAAAATGAAGGAACCGTTAAACAACGGTTCTTTTGCTTTAATATCAGGATTTCTTTTAGATTCATTGTTCGAATCTCCGTGTCCCCTTCGCACCCTTCGGGTGGGCTTCGCACGGGATGCTGCGCAAGAGCACACCAATATGTACCTATTTCCCGGCAGAAAATGTATAATAAATAAGCTCTCATCAGTACCTGACTATTCACGAACAGTAATATAAAGGTGGCTTCCATGAAGAACAACAAAATCCTGATCGCAGATAAAGATCATCTCACAGAAAACTGGCTTTCATCCTTATTATCCAAGGAAGGATATGACGTAAAAACAGCAAGGACGGGCAAGGAATTCCTGGAGAAAATTGCATCGGAACAACCCAGCCTGGCGATCATCGATCCTGATTTTCCAGATATGAAATTTGAGCTGGTACATGATGTAATATCCATCAATCCTGAAACAGCAGACATACCCATCATTGTCCTCTCAAACAAGGATGACCCAAAAGTAATTTCCGCGTTGTTCGATAAAGGGATCTCAGACTACATCGTTAAAAGACCGAATATAGAAAATGAGATATTGGGCAAGTGCGTAAGATTCTTCCGCTTTAATAAGAATAAATCCAGCCTGGCTGATAGCGGACAGATCATCAGCTTCTTCAGTCCAAAAGGCGGGATCGGAGTATCCACACTATGCCTGAACATGGCACATTACCTGGCTAGAAGAGTTGAACCTAAAAAAGTTCTGGTGGTCGACCTGGTATTGCCCCTGGGTTCGCTGGCATTAATGACTGGTTCAAAACAAAAAGGATCTTTGGCTCAACTTACAACAGAATCCGGATCATATTCAACCAGGATTTTGGATAAATATATATCTTCAAGTTTAGATTGGAAATTCTCGATCCTGGAAGGATCATTGACACCAGATGATGCCCTGGCACTAATTCCTCCCAAAGTCGAACCTCTATTTGAAGCATTAAGTGCAAATTATGATTATTTATTTGTTGAAATGGGGAAGACACTCTCACGGATCAGTATTCCCATATTGGAAAAATCAGACCTTATCGTGCTCATTACAGGATCGGATCCAGTGACCGTGGAGCTGACCCAATCCTCCCTGAGTTACCTGTATGATATTGGGATCGCAAAAAACAATATTTTCGTGATCCTGAACCGGGCAACAGGAAGAGAAGGTTATTCAAGAAACGAGATCGAAGAGATCCTGGATAT
This sequence comes from Anaerolineales bacterium, assembly GCA_035283125.1. GTDB lineage: Bacteria > Chloroflexota > Anaerolineae > Anaerolineales > Villigracilaceae > UBA12087. Next base: position 15,692 of record DATEUN010000085.1, on the reverse strand, counting down.
TCCCATCGAGATAACTGTTCCTTATGCGGATACCAATTTCAATCTTTCCACCAACCAAAACAAACCTTACGACAGCGTCCACCATTCAGACTCAATTACCATGTCCCTCAAGGATCTGACAAACAAGCTGCTTGACAGGTTGGAGGAAGTTGAAGAATAGAATTATTTTGCAAGGTTGATTTGGGGGATCCGAACAAGCGAATAATGATGGATCCGGCAGGAGGAGGGCAGCATGGCAACGAAAAGCAGGGGAGTGATAGGGATACTGACCGGAGGTGGAGATGTTCCGGGGTTGAACCCCGCCATTCGCGCTGTCACGATCCGGGCACTGCGTGAAGGTTTCAAGGTGGTTGGAATCCGCCATGGGTGGGCAGGGCTGGTGGACACCGTCCGGGATAAGGATGCAGATAACAGCAACAATTTTGTTTTCCTGAATGAAAATATCGTCAACCGGGCTGGAAGAACTGGAGGGACATTCCTGCATTCTTCCAGAACAAATCCCAGCAAGGTCAGGAAGGATGATGTACCAAAACACCTGCAGGAAAAGTATACAAGTGAAACCAACGATCTCACACCAGAGGTGATCAAAAACCTGGAATTCCTCGGTGTTGATTACCTGGTTCCGATCGGTGGTGATGATACCCTCAGTTATGGCGTGCATCTGTATCGGAATGGAATCAAGGTGGTTGCCATCCCCAAAACAATGGATAACGATGTGCCAGGAACCGATTACTGCATCGGTTTCAGCACCTGCATCACGCGCACGATCGCATTGACCAACAGCATGCGCACAAGTGCGGGCTCGCACGAACGATTCATGATCCTGGAAGTGTTCGGACGCTATGCTGGTTTCACCAGCATCCTGCCGACGATGGCTGGCGCGGCACATCGCTGCGTGATCCCGGAGTACAAATTCGACATTGAACACCTGACCGAGCTGATGGTCAAGGATCGTAATGATAATCCGAGCAAGTATTCCATCCTGCTCATATCCCAGGGAGCGATGTTCAAAGAAGGCGAAATGATCTTTGAAGACATGTCGACAGATGCCTATGGGCACGCAAAACTGGGCGGTATCGGCGACCTGGTGGCTTCACGGGTGAAGGAACTATCGCCAAAATTCAACCAGGGAAAAACAATCGATATCATCAGCCAGAAACTCGGTTACATGGTGCGCAGCGGAGACCCGGATGCGATCGATTCGATCGTCCCAATGGCATTTGGCAACCTGGCGCTCGACCTGGTATTGAACTCGATCCACGGTCGGTTGGTTGTTTTAAAGAATGGGCGGTACGACAACATGCCGATCGATGTGGTCACCTCAAAATCAAAAATAGTGGATGTTGCCCAGTTCTACGATACGGAACGGTATCGCCCCAAATATGAGAATTTTGGCAGCAAACCGCTGTTCATCATGACCAGCGAGGCATGAGAGCTCTGCCTTTATCTTGCGGTCTGTTCGATTGAACGCAATTATTAAACATCTTTGTTTCCAGCTTATTTAGAAACCGAGTTTCCTGGACAGGTCTTTGCGATCGATGCCGACTGACATGGCAACGCCATCATCAAGGATCGCATTCCTGGCTTCTTCTACCGGCCAATCCTGCACACCTTCCAACCAACCTTCAGGAGCCCAATCGAGGACACGACGATAACGATTGACTGCCCAGCCATAAGGCTCCCCTTTTGCATTGATCTTCTGCTCGCTGCCATCCATCGTAATGTAGTACTCCTGCTGTAATTTTTGGATGGCAGCATCTGCTGCGCTGGAACCTTTGCCGCGGCTGACACCCAGGTGTTTACGGACCTGGCTTATGTTCAACATACCAGACTCCTCAAACAGCTGCCAGATCTGCCAGCTCACCTTGGTGACCAAACCACTTTTCCAACGATCGGGCATTGGTTCCGATGGATGGAAGGCGGCATAGAAAAGCGGGTACATGCGCTGGGTGACGAAACCTTTTTGTCCACCCAGGATACAGCCATAGGCAAGGCGTTTCTCTTCGGCAGCTCGGTCCTTCCAACGCCAGGGATCCGTGTCCAGACCGGTATGCCAGAGATTTTCGGGAGTCTCATCGGCCAGGGAAGGCAACCCAGGCAGAAATGATGAAAATGCCATGAAACCCAGGGTTTCTACCCGGTCGAGAAACTCATCATAGTTCGTCAAATATGTTTTCATTGATCAACCCGTATCATTGTGATCCATTGAATAAGCCCTTATTTAAAACGATCATCAGATCTGGTGGTACGCATCTTTGGTCCTGCTTTTTCAAGCCAACCCAAGCGGATTGTTTCGGTGTCTTCAAATGCGGGTATGTAGGGCTTGATATCCAATAAAGGCGTTCCATCAAGGACATCCAGCCGGTCAAGATATATAAGGTTCTCCTCCACGCGAACTAACTTCACGAGGGACAGCCCAATGGGATTGGGACGGCTGGGTGCCCGGGTGGCAAAGATGCCGTGCGGCTGTTTGTCGAGGAAGGGAGTCACGCTCAATATCGATTGTCCTGCCTGGTGGAAATAATAGAGCAGGTAAATGTGGGAGAAACCTTCCAAATCTTTGATGCCTTCAATAAATTCAGGGAAGATCTCCAGGTATCCCGAACCACTTGCATCACTTGTCGGTTGGATGGGCATATTCTCCAGGCTGGAAAAAGGACTGTGGATGATGCCGATGGGTCGGAAGTTAATTTCCATGAGGTAATCTCCCAATTTAGAAGCAATGGCTGTCAATCGGTTAATAAACTGCGGTGATCAAATTCATAGATCTTGCGGTTAATATAATATATCAATGTGGTTATTTTACCAAAATTGAATCGGGATGGAATCCAAGGGTTTTATGGTACCTGGAAAGAATTGACTGCAGCCAATTAATCCTGTACCGATCGTTTTTCAAGAGGGACTATAATCAGGAGAACGGTTGGTTTGCTCATTTCCTCCTATCTCAACGACTTAAAGCATCGAACCATCCTAAAATCGGAAAGCGGAATTTTAACAGGAAAGGAATAGTGAATACCATGGATAAATCCTTCAGTTTGTGGCGCCCACATCCCTGGCATGGCATTGAGATCGGAGCGGAGCCACCGCACATTGTCAATGCTTATGTGGAGATCACTCCTTTCGACCTGGTCAAGTACGAGATCGATAAAAACAGCGGTTACCTGCGCGTGGACCGCCCCCAGCGAACATCCTCCCAGCCGCCTGCATTATATGGCTTCATCCCGCGCACCTATTGCGGAGAGAAATTCCACAACCTTTCTCCTGGTTCCAAACGGGGAGATGGTGATCCGCTGGATATCTGCATCATCAGCGAACGTTCGATCACCAAATCGGAGATTCTCCTTTCTGCCAGGGTGGTGGGTGGGATCCAGATGATCGACCATGAGGAAGCTGACGACAAGATCATCGCTTTACTGCATAATGACCTGTTCTGGAAAAAGGTGGAGGATATCACTGACCTGCCATCCATCCTGATCGAGCGAATTGTCCATTATTTTAAAACCTATAAGCTGATCACCGATCAAAAGCCAATGGTGGAGATCAACGAGGTTTATGGGCAGGCACACGCTTTTGAGGTTGTCAATGCAGCCATTGAAGATTACAGGGACACCTTTGCGGCTAACATGACTCCCTGAACGGTTGCCTTATTTATTTTTGACCCTGTTCCGTCGGTTTTTCAACTTACAACTTAATTCTCAGCGATACTCATCAACTGCTTCGAACATGGCAACGATATTCTGAGGGGGAACATCCGGAAGGATGTTGTGGATGGTGTTGAAAATAAATCCACCACCGGGCGAGAGGATCTCGATGTTCCTGCGGACATGATCCTTCACTTCACCAGTTGTGCTGTTATTCAAAACAGTACGTGTGTCGACACCACCGCCCCAGAAGGTAACATCCGAACCGAATTCCCTCTTCAACCGCTCGGGTTGCATATCACGCGTGTTGGTCTGAACCGGGTTGAGGATCTCGAAACCGGTTTCGATCAGGTCGGGGATCAACTTGTAAATGGAACCGCAGGAGTGCAGGAAAGTATGCATGGAGCTGTTATTATGGATATAGCTGCAAAGGATCCTGTGGCGCGGTTTGAACAAGCGCTGGTACATCTCCGGGCTCATGATCGGACCGGTATTCATGCCGAGGTCGTCCCCGAGGCGGATGATATCGACCAGGTCACCGACTGCCAGGCAGATCTTCTGGAGGGATGCCAGATGGCGAAGCATCAAGGCATCCAGGAAGCGCTCAACTTCAGCAGGATCACGAACGAGATCCATGATGAAGTTATCCAAACGACGGACAAAGGTGCCCCACTCGAACAGGTTGCAGCCGGCTGAAAGGACGATGGCACAGTCGCTTGTTTCCCTAAGATGAAGTGCTTTTGCACGCAGCTGCGCCCAGAAATCCGGCTCAGAGGCGTGGTCCCAGGGGCTGTGTGCGAAAGCCGCCCAGTAGATGCGGCTCATGGCATGGTCAAGGTTTTCTCCATATTCATCAGGATAGCCATCAAGGAAAGGAAAGACTGTCTGATCAAAGGAAAAAGCTGAAGCAGGCATGAGTGCGATGGCTTCATCGTGATGGAGAGCCAGTTTGGAACCATCCTCCTGCTCCCGAGTTTGGAACCAAACCGGCTGCTGGGCTGGACGGCCATTGGGCAGGGAGTACTCCACCCAATCGGAATCCTGCTGGTTGAACATACGTCCCAGGTCAACCGTATCAATACGGAAGTGGTCGAGAACCTCATCGGATGTCTGGGCTACCTGCTGGACAACATCATAGACCCGGTTTCGTTTGTCTTTGAACGGGAGAAACTGGAGGAGTTGATCGTATGCCATGGCGGAGATGCCGGAACTGGGTGTGGCACCCAGGTCGACCGGGACACCTTTGGGTTCAATATGGTTGATGGCACTGAGTATCCGCTGACGAGAATTCATTGCAACTCTGCTCAATCGGTGTGGAAAACTTCTTCCATATTTGCCCACCACTCCCCCTCAAGGCGGGTGTCAAGCGGCTCCTGGCAGGGGTCAGTCAGCTTCCACCAGGCCTGGGTGACCGGGTCGGCAGCCATCTTTTTCATGTCGGCATCAAAATCATCACCATGGTATTCAAAATAGCTGAACAAGAAACCATCTTTTAAAAAGATCGAGTAATTGCGGATATTGCAGGCGCGGATCATTTCGAGGACTTCCAGCCAGGCATTGGCGTGCAGTTCCCGGTATTGTGCTTCTTTTCCAGGTTTCAACCTGATGACACTTCCATAACGTTTCATTTCATTTTCCTATCCCGATCTGCAAGCACGCTGACAATCGCCAGCCAGGAAGCGATCGCCCCGCTCAGACCAGTGTAAATCGTTTTGATGACAATGTAAGCCCAATTTCTGAATCCTTGCGGGCTGAGCAGGTAGATGGAGCCATCCATGACCAATCCGCCAAAGACAACCACACAGGCAAGCATGATGAAGAGCGCTCGCAAGGCTGAACCCTGCGGTAGTTTTGGAAAGCGGAAAGATGATGCAGATAGGTTGCCTTTGGCGAGTTCCCCGCGGGCAGACCCAACACCGATCCAGGCGACAAGGAAGGTGATGATGGCCACGGTAATGAGGATATCGATGGAGGCTTCGGCGTAGGGTATATCTCCACGTGAACGATAGCTGAAAAAGGCGATCAGTCCATTGAGAAAGGCATTAATGATCCCGCTGGCGATCACCTGGGTCTTGAGATAAGACCTGGGTGCCGTGGTCGTGATTGGAGCAGGTGAGTAGTCCTCCCAGGAGGGATCAAAACCTGCAATGGTCACTTCGATCACAGAGACATCCCGGTCCGGTGGCTGCATTGGAAGCGTTATCTGCAGGTCTCCGTTATTTTGCTCAAAAGCCAGTTTCCCACCTGCCAGCAAATCGATAGAGGCAACCCTGCCGGGGAAATTGTCCACTTTTAGTTGTTGATCTTTCGGCCAGTTGAAGATATGCAGGTAAACCCGGTCACCCTTGCGGGTTGCCTGGCCCCAACCAGCACATGAGATGGGTGTAAATGTCGTGCCGTATATGGCTTTTTCATTCTGTTTCATCCATTTGCCGATGTACAGCAACCTATCCTCAGCTTCCTGCGGGAAGGTTCCATAGGCAGTCGGACCGATATTCAGCAGGTAATTACCACCGCGGGAAACCACATTAACAAGGTTGCGGACAAGCTGACCGGGAGCTTTCCAATCAGTCTCCTGGGGGTTGTAAGCCCAGCTCTGCCCCATCGTCATACAGGTTTCCCAGGGTTGGAACCCTTGCGGGGAGGGATAAGGAGACTGCAGGACAGGGGTCAATTCGAAGGTACCAGCAGCATACTTATCCAATTGTTTTTTCAGCCAGCCCTTGATACTAGGAATTTTCATGAAGAAAAGGACAGCCTTGATGAATCCATCGCCCCCCGGGTCCATCCCTCCAGGTGGCTTTCCTGTGCGGGTTGGAATCCCTTTCTTTGGAATGAACTGTTCCGGGGTGATGTAATCGTAGCCATCTCCCAGGCGATCATTGATAAGAGTGTTGGGACTCAGGTCGTGGACAAGTTTATGAAAACGGGGTGGATCATACTTGCCGTGGTTGAACAATCCATCGAACCAGAGGACGCTGACATCGCCGTAATCGGTGAGCAGTTTGCGGATGTGGCTTTCCATGTAATCAAGGTATTCGCCCCATTGTTTCCGTTTGGGTTCTCCCAGCCAGTTCTTTTTCGCCAGCTTACGGGTATTGCGATAACCGGGATGGTGCATATCGGGAGGTGAGTAATAGAATCCCAAGCGCATTCCAGCTTTTGCACAAGCCCGGGATAATTCAAGACACACATCCCGGCCATATGGCGTGTTGGTGATCTTGTACTCCGTTCCCGGGGCATCGAACATGCAGAATCCATCGTGATGCTTGGCGGTGATGATGATGTATTGCATCCCTGCATTTTTCGCCTTTTCCACCCATCCAACAGGATCGAACTCAAGCGGGTTGAAATTGTCTGGCAGGCGGACATATTCATCCTGCGTGATGCGGGTATGATTCTTGAACATAACCTCTGACAATTCAGGCGCCATGATCGGCCAGGATGCCTCCACTCCTGCCTGAGAGTAGGCACCCCAATGCAGGAACAATCCAAATCTGGCTCGCTGGTACCAATTGAGCCTTTCCGAACTGGTTTCTTGAATGGTTGTGTGATCATTTTGCATGGTCGGTACTCCAGGTCTTATGTTGGTTAATGAATCATGGTGAATTACTTTCAATTACCTATACGAATATCTTGATAATAGTATTCCCAGGTAATTTCAAAAATACCTGGCTTGAGCACCCCCCTGGTTCATTAGAACTCCCGGCGGGCGGTTACTCGGACTGCGCCAGGGATGGGATAGTTGGAAACCAGGATGAGATAACCTCCCCCTCCTGCCCCGGACAGTTTCCAACCCAGGGTGCGGTCCTGGTGACGCGCGATCAAATCCGTCACCTGGTCATTCATCATGTTTGGAAACATGCGCACCTGTGCTTCAAAACCTGCACGCATGGCTCTGCCGAAGGCAGCCATATCCTGTTGATGAATGGCAGACCAAATTTCTTCAGCTGCATCAGCCAGGGATTTCGCATTGGGTTCGTTGATAACTGTTTCTGCAAGCACGTCGTAGCCTGCCTGGCGTGGTCCCAGCGGAACGAGGTAAAGGGCATCTTCCACGAACCGGAGAAGCTGCTCATTGGTGTTGTGATCGATATGTTCCGGCCAATATTCACCTTTGTAATAAGCTTTAGCCAAACCGGGGAAAACCAAACCGATCGAATCCTGCGAGCCGGAGATCACCCTGGTGCCGGGGGGATTGTCATAACAAAAAAGGGTCTTTGCCAGTTTTTCATAATTGCCATGCGGCATCCTGACACCCCACAATTCGCGGGCGTGGTTGCGGGTACTGGTAGCCATGCCACTGCGCTGATCGAATTCCCGGGTCGGCTCGAGCGAAATCGTTACCACCGAACCGGGATGATATTTTGAGACATAGGGTTGATCAAGCCAGCCACCTGCCAAATCGATCCGATAAGGAAGGAGATCCCTGGAACGCAGGTCGGTTGTCGAACGGGGGGATAAATTTTGAAAGGGGATCCTCTCGGTGACAAGGTATGCAACTCCCAGCGATCTGCAGAGCGCTTCCTTTTCGGGAGTATGCCCGTCCTGGTTGACCACCAGGTAATCGGGTTTCAATGCCTTCATTTCTTCGGCGAAATCGAGGATACCGGAACCTTTGGAGATGAAGGCTTCCGTGACCCAGCGGATGGACTTGACCATGAACAGTCGTTCATCCTGGCTGTTGACAGTCTCCCGGCCTTTGAGGTCATATATGGTCTTGTCGGAACCGAGGGCAACGTAAAGGTCACCATATTGGGCTGCCTGGCGGAAGAATTCGATATGACCGCTGTGGAGCATGTCAAAACATCCACTGACCAGAACTTTTTTTTTCTTCATTGGGGGCAATACCCTGCAATCAAAGCCATAATGAGCCCTTTACCTCCGCGATGGTGATTGCAACCATTTTACAATAAAACAGGATCCTTTGTGAAATATTTAATTTGAATACCAACAGAAGGAAAAACCAAAATCTCTTTAATCCCAAACATAACGCCAATCACCATTGGCGTTCTTTCGCCAGACCGTATGAAAGACACCGCTGGATCTTACAGCCCTGCCTTCCGGATCGATGCCTTCAAAGGTGTACCTGCCATAGGTGTAGCCAAGGTCACCAGATTCGGCTGCACTGACAAAATCCGGTTCCCATTCCAGCGTTACATTGGTCATGGTGGATCGATCGAAATATTCAGATATCGCTTGCCGGCCTATGATCAGTTGATCACTTCTGTTTAAGACGGCATCATCCGCTGCGAATGCCAGGAAGGCATTTTTCAATCCTTCTTCCTTTGCAAGCCTGGCAAAAGCTTTTTCAGTTTCGAATATCTCTTTTTCACATTCTGTTTTCATTAATAACTCCTTTGAACCTTCCCTATATCACATGGCAGCTCGATCACTTCAACCACTTGACAACCAGGTAAATTTCGTTATAATGTTATTAGAACTTATGTTCTATATCTGGATTTAGAGAATAGAAAATAAAACCATAATCTTTGGAGAAATTATAACGACAAACCATTGCTAAGAAAATCTGGATCAAGTTGTACCTGGAATTATTGAATGATGCCAAGATGGCGCGTCTTCAGAACTGGTTGTGGAGACGGGCGATCGAATTTTTTCTGTTGGCTGGTGAAATCGGGGATGATGGTTATCTACCGACCGTAGAGGAGATGGTGTGGCGCTTGCGGATCAATGAAGAAGATCTGGGCAAATCGCTGCAGGCCCTCTCTGCTATCGGTGTGGTTAACGAAACCCCAGGTGGGTGGATGGTCACCCATTTCAAGGAACGCCAGACCGCGAAGAGCACATTACGTATCCGTTCATACCGGGAAAGAAACCGTTCTGAAACAGACGGTTTAAAAAGAAGAATCGGAAATGTAACAGCAGCAGCAGCTTCTTTGAAACGTTCTGGCTCTGTTTCTTCCTCTTCTTCTGTTTCTGCTGCTGCTTCTGATTCTTATTCTAATTCTAATTCTGCTTCTTCTTCTCCTGTTACAGAACCTGTTACAGAAAAGGCTTACCTGTTCCAAAGGGAGGCACTGCTGCAAACACCAATCCCAGGCGGCGCCTTGACCCTTTATGCAGGAAAATTTTCAAAGCCGACACCAGTGACCACCGAGATCATCAAGGAAATGGTTGAGAAATACGGCGACGCGGATGTTTGTGAAGCCATGATGGAAGCCTTGCGCTACCGTGCAGCCAACCTGAATTATGTCAGTGCCGTCCTGAAACGATGGTATGGGGAGACATAATTTTTTCCCCACAAGGTGATTCCCACCAGGGGTTTCCTGGGAGGTTACTAAGCTGTGTCGTTCATTCCCCACCAGGCGAGGGCTGGGACGCATCCAGGGCAGCACTCATGATCTGTTCAAGACGGGATACCATGCTGGCAGGGTCAGGGTGCAATCCTTCAACCAGAAGAGCGCTCTCATAGATCTGGTCAATCAGGGCTTTCTGGAGCTCGGAACCGTTCTCTAGGGTCAGCAGTTTCTTCAGGATCGCGTGGCGCGGGTTCAATTCAAGCACTTTTTTCGGGACGGTGTAATCCTTCTCGAGGTATTTGTAGACACGCTGAAGCTCCGGTTTCATGCTGCCCTCCGGATCCACCAGGCGGACAACGGACTCGGTCAATCGATCGGTCGAACGAACATCCGAGACCTTTTCACCCAGTTGCTGCTTGAAGAGATCAACAAGTGTTTTGATCCTTTCTTCCGGAATGGCCTCCTGTGATGATTCAGATCCACCTTCAACCTCAGGTAGTTCATCTTTCTCAGAGGCGGCATTTTTTAAATCGAAATCCTTGTATTTGCGCAAAGCCATCAGCATGAACGAATCCATTGGTTCGGTCAGGAGGAGCACTTCCACCTGCCGGCTGCGGAATAGATCCAGGTGCGGGCTGCGCAGGATGGATTTCGGGTCATCACCGACTATGTAATAGATCGCCTTCTGGTCCGGTTTCAAACGCTGGATGTAATCTTCCAGGGATGACCATTCATCAGTATGGGTATTGGTCTTGAAGCGCAACAGGGATTGCAGTTTTTCTTCATCGGGTTGATTGGAGGCAATACCCTGCTTGATGAACATACCGAATTCCTGCCAGAAGGTTTCGTATTTTTCCTTATCCTTGCGGGAGATCTCCTCAAGTTCCTTGAGCACCTGGCCAGTGATGACCTTTCTTAATTTTGCCATCAGGCTGGTCGCCTGGATGGTTTCCCGGGAGACATTCAAGGGGAGATCCTCGGAATCGACGACACCCTCAACGAAACGCAGGTACTCAGGCAGAAGATCCTTGGAGTATTCATCAATGAGGATATTGCGGGAATAGAGCTTGAGACCATTATCCCTGCGGAGAGAAAGCATGCCCTGGTTAAGTTTTGAAGGGACGTACAGCAGAGCATAGACCTGCATGGGTGCATCGGTTGCCATCTGGATGTGCAGGAGCGGGTCTTCAAAATCGAGCGTCAACTGGCGATAGAAATCCTTGTATTGTTCAGGAGTGATATCCTGGCGAGGTGAGCGCCAGATCGATGTCTGCTTGTTCACCTGTTCCTTTTCATCAGCGATCATGATCGGGTAGCTGATATAGTCCGAATGGCGCTTGACGACCTGCTTCAAGCGATATTCCTCAAGGAATTCTTCGGCATCTTCCTTAAGCTTGATCTCGATGGTGGTTCCCCGATCGTTTTTTTCCGCTGGTGAGACCTGGAAATCATCATCACCGACAGCATACCAGCTGACAGCTTCTGCATCCAGCTGGAAGGAGCGGGAAGTTACCCGCACCCATTCTGCAACCATGAATACCGAATAAAAACCGACACCAAATTGACCGATCACCTGGAGCAGGTCATGCTCACTACCCTGCGGGGTTTCACCAGCCTTCTTGATGAATTCGCGGGCTCCGGATTGAGCTATGGTGCCAAGGTTTTCAATGATCTCTGCGCGCGTCATTCCAATTCCGTTGTCGGAAATGGTTAGAATCTTCTTTTCTTTATCCACGCTGATATGGATCTTTAGTTCGGCGTCTGCGTCCAAAACTTCGCGATTGGTAAGCATCTCAAAACGGATCCTGTTCAGCGCATCGGATGCATTCGAAAGCAGTTCCCGCAGGAAAACTTCCCTTTCCTTGTAGAGGCTGTGGATCAGGATATTCAACAACTGCCTTGTTTCGGCTTTAAAGGCAAATGATTCAGTACTGTCTGCCTGATTGGTCTTCTTTTTTTGCGCCATCACTTCCTCCTCAGGTTTCCATCCATTAACAACAAGGAATGGTTACCCATGCAATTTATTTTTATCCTTAACTACAATTATGAATTATAAGGAGAAATACGATTCAATTCAATTCAATTCCAGGACACATCTTTCTAACCAAATATTTATATATAACCGCGGTATAACCCTTTTACCAATCAATTCATTTGTGAAATATTACATTAATCACTCAAACATTGTGAACGGGAGGGAATTATTGCACATTGACAATACCCCGCCACCCGCGATAGAATCCATCCTGCTCAAGGATAACAATGAAAAGCATAACACTAGATGATCCTGGATCCTTCCAGGAAAAACAAAGCAAGGCGCAAGGCAATCATCCCAGCAGATAGCTGCGGTTAGATATTTCCATATTCAGAATGCCCCTGCGCCCAACTGCGAAGGGCATTTTTTATTGCCATTGGTCTTCAAGAACCGGGAGAGATCTCCTGGATGTATAGGAAAGCAAGGAGGTTTTTATGTTCAACACGATCATTACCCTGTTCATGATCAGCCTGATAGTTGGTTTATGCATCTCCCAACAGGATGCGACCGAAAGGGAACTGGAATTTCGCATTCGCACCTATGATCTTCTGCGTGGTATCAACCTTTAGATGATCCACATGCAAGCCAGGAATGTACCAGGAAAACCCGGGCGTTCAATGCAGCGGGTTTTTTTGACTTAAGAACTTTGTAAGGATTATTGTGTTGCAGGCGGTTATCATAAGGGTATGAACAAGATCCGAAAAGCAGCCATTGTTTTGCTTTCATTGGCAAGCCTGACAGCCTGTCAATTTTCATCATTTGTTCGAACGGGCGCATCTGTAGAGGCAACCAAAGAAGCTGGCAGCGACAATGCTGCATCAACTGACATCGCTATAATAGCGACTGCAACAGCAACTGAAACTGCAACAGCACTTCCGAGCGAGACCCCGACCAGCACTCCGATCCCCCCAATTGTATTCGCCGTGATCGGTGATTATGGTTCAGGCGATGGCTTTGAACAAGCAGTTGCACAATTGGTTACAAGCTGGAACCCTGACCTGATCATTACCACCGGTGATAATAATTACCCACTAGGTGGATCTGATACGATCGACGCCAACATCGGCCAGTTTTACCACGATTACATCGGCAATTACCAGGGGGAATTTGGAAGCGGATCACCGGATGTGAACAGATTCTTCCCTTCAATGGGAAACCATGACTGGTACTCTGATAACGGCAATCCCTACCTTGATTATTTTGACCTGCCGGGAAATGAACGCTATTACCAGTTTTCGTGGCAAGATATCGATTTCTTTGTCCTGGACAGCTCCTGGTCGGAACCAGATGGGTTTCTAAGCGGATCCATCCAGGTTAACTGGCTGGAGAAGCAGCTTACCCAGTCGACAGCAGCCTGGCAGATCGTCTATTTCCATCATTCCCCATACACCTCCGGTTACCACCTTTCCTCAACCTGGATGCGGTGGCATTTCGCTGAGTGGGGCGCTGATATGGTCCTATCAGGTCACAGCCATGTGTATGAACGATTGAATGTTTCAGGGATTCCCTATATTGTGAACGGTTTGGGTGGCGGGACGATATATGATTTTATCGATATCCTCCCGGAAAGCCTGGTCCGCTACAACCAGGAATATGGCGCTTTGCAGGTTGAAGTATCCCCAACTCATTTGACCGGGATTTTCATGAATATATCAGGAGAGATCATCGACGAATTCACGATCGATAAATCACACTGAACAAGACGAAACCCGATCCGGCCAGCCCTCCTGTATGGTATATTTAGAATATTGCAGAACAAATCTTCTTTTTTAGATCATTAATTGGCATGTCCAAGTAATACAATACTTTTCCAACCTTGAATATTCATTATCCATACGATAAGGTACCAACATGACTTCAAACGATAATCGAAACCCCGGAACACCTCTTGACCTGGACTGGGTCCTTCGAACACATGTCAACCGAAGCGCTGTCGAACGCAGGACTGCAACACTATCCACCCGCCGCTCAGTGAAGAAGGTCTGGCAGGCAGCCTGGCTTCTGCGGTCAGTCAGCTGCATTGACCTGACCACATTATCAGGCGACGATACACCCGGACGAGTCCACAGGTTATGTGCCAAGGCAAGACAGCCTTTGCGTCCTGATCTGCTGGAGGTACTGGGATTCGAGAAGAATGAACTAACCGTGGGGGCTGTTTGTGTCTATCCCAACATGGTCAGACCAGCAGTTGATGCCCTGAGAGGTAGCAACATCCCTGTTGCTTCGGTGGCGGCTGGTTTTCCTGCAGGTCAAACACCAATGGCGCAGAGGATCGCTGAGATCGAACAAGCCATCGAATACGGTGCAAAGGAGATCGACATTGTCATCTCACGAGCACATGTATTGACTGGAAACTGGCAGGCTCTCTATGATGAGATCAGGGAATTCCGCAAGACCTGCGGTGATTCTACCCACATGAAGACCATCCTGGCAACTGGTGACCTGGGGACACTGACGCAAGTCCACCAGGCAAGCCTGATCGCCATGATGGCGGGATCGGATTTCATCAAGACATCCACCGGGAAAGAAAGTGTGAATGCCACTCTCGATTTTGGATTGGTGATGGTTCGGGCGATCCGTAATTATGCTGATAGAACCGGCTTCAAGGTAGGTTTCAAACCTGCCGGAGGGGTAAACAAGGCAAAACAATCGCTGGCATGGCAGTTTCTGATGAAGGAAGAACTGGGAGATGAATGGTTGATGCCAGACCTGTTCCGAATCGGAGCCAGCAGCCTTTTAACTGACCTTGAACGGCAGATCTCGCATTACGTGAGTGGACACTATGCCGCCCGACATCATATGCCAATGGGATAAGCCAGGCGGCTTGATCTGGAGATATCAATGAGCAAAATATCCGAGGTTTTCATGAACATGGAATATGGACCTGCACCAGAATCGGCATCAGGTGTAAATGCCTGGCTGGATGAGCATGATCGCAAATTTGGATTGATGATCAACAACCAGTGGGTGCATCCTCCCAAGGCAAAAACCTTTGCGAGCATTGACCCTGCGACCGGTGAAACTCTGGCGGTCACCACGCAGGCAGGACAAGTTGAGATAGACCAGGCGGTTGCTGCTGCCCGGCAGGCATTCAAAAGCTGGGGAAAGACTCCCGGGCTGGTGCGTGCCAGGTACATGTATGCGATAGCACGCAATATCCAAAAACACTCACGTCTCCTGGCTGTACTTGAATCCATGGATAATGGAAAACCTTTCCGGGAATCACGGGATATCGATGTTCCCCTGCTGGCGAGGCATTTCTATTATTATGCCGGATGGGCACAATTATCGGAAACCGAGTTGGCAGATCAGCAACCGGTGGGAGTTGTTGGACAGATCATTCCCTGGAACTTTCCTCTGTTAATGCTGGCATGGAAGATCGCCCCGGCTATAGCCATGGGGAATACCGTGGTGCTGAAACCAGCTTCCTACACACGTCTGAGCGCATTATTGTTTGCCGAGATCGTGGTGGAATCCGGGCTGCCGGCAGGTGTGGTCAACGTGATCACGGGCAACAGCAAAGCCGGTTCGATGATCGTCACCCACCCGGATGTGGACAAGATCGCCTTTACCGGCTCGACAGATGTTGGAAGGATCCTGCGCAGACAGACAGCCGGCAGCGGTAAGAAACTATCGCTGGAATTGGGTGGCAAGTCGCCGTTCGTAGTTTTTGACGATGCCGACCAGGATGCTGCCATCGAAGGGGTGATCGATGCGATCTGGTTCAACCAGGGCCAGGTATGCTGTGCCGGTTCA
>DATEUN010000084.1:0-5124 GCA_035283125.1 Anaerolineales bacterium | reverse complement strand
GGCTCTCCTGGCAGGTTTGCTGGAAGCTGTTCCAATGGTTGGCCCGCTGCTGGGTGCCATACCCGCTGCAGTGGTTGCCCTTTCCATCGCCCCATCCAAGCTGATCTGGGTGATCCTTTCCACGGTTGTCATTCAGCAATTGGAAAACAGTTTCCTGGTGCCGCGCGTGATGCGTAAGGCAGTGGGTGTCAACCCATTTGTTTCCCTGCTGGCGATTTTTGCATTCAGCTCGATCTTCGGGATAGCCGGTGCACTCATGGCAATTCCAATGGCAGCCATCATTCAGATTTTACTCAATCGCTTTGTCTTTAAACTGGAAGAACCAGAGCCCGATATTTCCATCAGGCGCGATCAAGCCAGTCTTTTGCGCTATAAAGCACAGGACCTGGCGCAAGACCTGCGCAGACAGGCAAGAATTAAAAAGCTAGGTTCTGCTCAAATGGTCAGGCAGATCGACAAAACGATGGATGAAATTGAGTCCATTGCCACCGACCTGGATATGCTTTTATCCCAGGTTCAACTTTCAGAGAAGCCATGAACAATAAATTGGTGAAATTTGGTTTGGCAGTCATGACCGCCTTGTTGAGTCTGATTATCCTGTGGCAATTTCGCAATGTGGTCATTTATGTAATGATCTCCTTGATGCTGGCTGCAGCCATGCGTCCTTTGGTAACCCGCCTGTCCGGGAAGAAGGTTCTTATCCGCCTGGCTTGGATACTCCTCTATCTTGTCATCCTGGGTGGAGTGGGATTCTTACTCTTCCTGAGTGTCGAAAAAGCCATTAATGAGATCCAACTGCTTTCCAAAACTTTATCTGTGCAGGATAAATGGATTCTGCCGGTCTGGTTGCAAAACACGCCCTTTCAACAGACTTTGATCAGCCGCCTGCCTGTTCCCAGTAAACTTTTCGAAGCCATCACTGGTGACGAGGGACAGCTTGTCCTTCCCGCCATTCTGGGTTTTTCACAAGGATTAGGGACTGTTGTCAGCGGGATACTGATCATCCTGTTCTTGAGTATTTATTGGAGCATTAATCAAATTCATTTTGAAAGACTGTGGCTGTCGCTGCTTACATCAGACCAGCGCAAGAAGGCGCGGGGTGCCTGGAGAGTGATCGAATCTGACATCGGCCTTTACCTGCGCAGCGAAGTCACCCAAAGCCTGTTGACTGGGATTCTTTTGGGTCTCGGAGTTTGGCTGCTGGGTTCTCCATACCCGGCATTCCTGGCACTGATTGGCATTTTCGCCTGCCTGGTACCCGTGGTTGGGATCGTCCTGGTCGTCATTTCAGTTTTATTGGTTGGGTTATTGACCAGTGTCCCGCTCGGGATCCTTACCGCTGTCTTCGCATTGATCCTATTCATAACCCTTGACATAATCGTAAAGAAACGGCTCTTCAAACTGCGATGGGAAAACTCCATACTGACCGTAGTGCTGTTGATCGCCCTGGCGGATGCTTTTGGTGTTGTCGGACTTCTATTGGCTCCGCCTTTATCGGTGGCCTGCCAGGTCCTGTGGAGCCGCCTGGTCATCCGTCGTACGGTTCTCGGTGCGGCAGCATCCATTTCTGATCTTAAAGAGCGGCAGGCTCTTCTGTGGGATCAAATAAGAAACATGGATGGTCCCCCATTGCCCCTGGTGACCAGCAGTATGGAGCGGCTTGCTGACCTGATAGGAAAAGCAGAGCCACTCCTGCCGTCAGTTCAAGGAGAAACGGTTCTCGAACCATCAATCATTGTTCCAGAGCAAACCAGGTCGGAATAGGTAAATGGGTACCCAAAAAACCAAAAACCTGCTTGTACGCATTTGGTTGGGAGTCATTCGCAGCATGCGCCGGCTGGATGAATGGACTCATGGTTGGTTGGGGATGGTGGCAGATGCAGGCAGGCAGGCATTAATGCCTGGTTCAGCCATAAACGCAGCTGCGATCGCTTACTTCTCCATCTTTTCCCTTTTTCCTATTACCCTGTTAAGTATCACGATTGCCAGCTTAAACCCTGTTTCGTTGATGGATTACCATGCGATCGTGAATAGGTTGGAATTCTTTGCCCCGGCTTTAGGTCTTTTGCTGGGAAAGAATTTTGACGACATCATCCAGGCGCGCGGACCCATAACTTTGGTTGCCTTCATTGGATTGATCTGGTCAGCCTCAACCATTTTTTTCACGTTCAATCAAACTCTGCATAAAATTTGGAGCGATAAGCGCAGGCGTTCAGTCTGGAAGCGACGTGGTCTGTCGATCCTGTTTGTTTTGATCTTTGTTGGTCCGATCCTCTTTCTGGCTTCGATCGCCAGCAGCCTGTTTACTAATTTGATGTCCTGGGTGCCGGAGAATCTCATACAGATTGTTTCTGTAACAGGCATTATGATCTCCATTTTGCTGAACATTTCACTGTTCATGGTGATCTACATGGTGCTCCCGCATGGTGGGTCCACCTGGCATGAAATTCTACCCGGTGCCATTGGTGCTGGCTTGTTATGGGAATTGGCGAAGAAAGCTTTTTTGGCTTTTGTAACCACGTATTTATCCATCTCGAACCTGGTCTATGGATCTGTGACTGCCATTATTGCTTTCTTGTTATGGGTCTACATAAGCGGCTTGATCTTCATATTTGGTGCTTCCTTAAGTGTGATCTATTTCCAACGTACACAAAAAGCCAAGGAAACAGCACTTCCACCCGATAAATAACACCCTTTCGAATCCAAAGTCTTTGCCATTAAAAGTAACCTGTTTTCCTTTTAAGTTGCCTGAAAATAACGCCCTTTGTCTTGCAGCCCTTGGAAAGCAGGGTTCCCCTGGGAAATGCTGGCAATACAGGTAGATGGTTTTTTTTGACTTTTTAATCCATTATGGGTATCTCCCCCAAGTGGCGGAGAAGAACTCCCCCCAACCGATGGATGTGTTCGGACAGGGTTCGTTATACGATGAGGGCATGACACGTGTATTTATAGCAGATGCTCTCCTGGAAGAACGTAATGCTCTGAGGGTAGTTCTGCAGGATCTCTTAATGATGGTGGTTGGTGAAGCTGAAGACTGGGCAACCACGCTCGCCCTTGCTCCTGCCACAGACCTGGACATGCTGGTCGTGGATTGGAATTTACTCCCATCGGACCTGGGTATACAAGCCCTGGGTATTCTGCGCAAAATCTGTTCCAGCGCCATTATTGTGGTGCTGATCAGCCACCTGGATTCCCGTCAACAGGCTGCCCTCTCTGCTGGTGCGGATGCGTTCATTAGTAAGAACGAATCACCTGAACGGGTTGCTGAAAGATTTCGTCTGGCAGCCAACAAGCTCGCTATAACCAAAGCTACGGATCAATGAACAAAATTTAGGTCCCAGCCATATTCAACCACTTTGTTTCGCAGCTGAAGTGGAGATTAGAAAAGATAGAGAGGATATGAACATGAATCAGGATATTTTTGAAGGCAAGTGGAAACAAATTCGAGGGGAAGCCAAAGCCTGGTGGGGAAAACTCACCGATGATGACCTGGATCGGGCAGCCGGTAAGCTGGATGTATTGGCTGGATTGCTTCAAGAGAAATATGGTTATACCCGTCAGCACGCCGCAAACGAGATTGACAAGCGCGTAACCGAGTATGAAGCCAAAATGAAAGAGAACACCGGTCCCAAACCTGTTAAATAAACGGGCACTTCAACCATCATATATATAAGGAAACAAACATGAACATTCTAATCTATCTTCTTATTGCAGCGGTGATTGGTTGGATCGCAACCAGGATCATGCGGGACAATTCTAACCTGCTGATCAATATCATTGTAGCTGTCCTGGGAGCGTTCCTGGCTGGTTTATTCCTCAGCCCCATCTTCCACGTTGGCACGATCAATGATGCCTTCACCCTTCCCACCATGCTGGTCACCCTGTTGGGTTCGATCATCCTGCTGGCAATCCTCAACCTCTTTCGAAGGGGTCGCCGCTAGGCCGGATATTTCCCGATATCATTTTATCCAAACCAAATTCAGTATCTAAGAGGTACAAAAATGAACACAAATAAAGTAACCGAAGTTAGAACGACACAAAAAGAACCGGGACAGGAACGACGGATCCGTTCTTTCAAAGCAACCCAGTTGATCTGGCTCTTGCTGGGGTTCCTTGAGATCATGCTTGCATTGCGTTTTGTCTTAAAGCTGATCGCAGCCAACCCTGACAGCCCGGTCTCTAAATTAATTTATGGCTTCACCGACCTGTTCCTGTTCCCGTTTGCAGGTTTGACAGCCACACCCTCGGCGGGTGGTATGGTGCTCGAACTTTCGACCCTCATAGCCATGGGAGTATATGCCCTGCTGGCTTGGGCTTTGGAACGGATTGTCTGGCTGATCTTCTACCGTCCTAAAGAAGCTGTTGTTTCCACGACGCAGTCCTCTTCCAGTGAAGATCACCATATCGATCTATAAAAATCGAGGTTCAAATGGATCATTCCCTGGATCAATCCTTCGACCAACAAGGATTCGAAAAACCAAAACAGGTCAGTTCCTCTCCCAACCCCAAGGTTATTTACAAAATCCTGAAAAGGTTGACTGGTATGGTCGTCTTGACGGAGGCAGAACGGGAAGAAGCCGGAGTTTATATCGGAGACCATCAGGACAGAAAAACATAATTGAGGTGCAGCCTTTGAATACCTCTCAAAATTAATATAAGAAAAGGAAGAATTACATGGCAACAAAAAAGAAAGTTACCAAAGTTAAAAAGAATAGTTTTTTGAACATTTTAGCTGGTATCGTGGTTGGAGGATTGGCAGGTGCAATAACCATGTTCCTGCTGGCTCCCAAATCTGGAGAAGAAACCAGGCAGCAGATCGTCGATAAAGGTATCGAACTGCGTGATCGTGCAACTGAAATGATGGAAGACACCGTATCACAGGTGCGCGCCACCACTGACAAGTTCACTACAGATGGTCGCCGCAAGGCTAAAGAACTGCTCGAACAGGGTCAAACCCTGGTGGCGGAACAATTGGACCAGGTTTCCAAAGCTGCATTGGCTGGCAAAAAAGCCGTCGAAGCAGCCTGAGGTTCATATAACCGTATGTCGTCAGCGCCGGAGTTAATAACCGAGGCGCTGCGACAAGCATTTTTTCAAACATCATTTCCATTATCTCAACCTGGA
>DATEUN010000083.1:0-24854 GCA_035283125.1 Anaerolineales bacterium | reverse complement strand
CATCCGCCATTGATCTTTGCACCCGTATCCTCAACCAGGATAATTGTTGGGAACGGGCGTATCGATACCTGATGATTGCTTATGAGGAGTTGGGTGATCATGGCCAGGTTGGGCGGACATTCCAGCGCTGTAGCCAGATCCTTGAAAGCGAATTAAATGTAACCCCTGCAAAGGAAACTATCGATCTTTTCCAGCTCCTGACTGCCTGATCGAAACCTCGAATATTTTTCTTCGTGTAACCTTTCTGTTACTTGTCTTTGATATGATGTTGCTGATGACTAATCATATTACTCCAGTTATTACATCCTTCGTGATCCGTTTTACCATGAGCCAATCTGAGAATGAAGATCCGGACCACAAGTATCGAGGTTCCATCCGCCATGTCCAGAGTGAGAAGGAATTGAATTTCCGCGACTGGCAGGAAGCAGTAGAATTTATCAATGCTTATGTTCCAATAGAAAATAATGGCAGGACCTGAGTAAGGGTTATGATTTCTTAATGTATTTAACATATGGATGGTTGATAATTTAAGCAGGGATTAATTGAGTTAATAGTTGAAATAGGAGAAACGATCATGCAGATGAAGGATAAAGTGGTTCTTGTTACAGGCGGTGCTGCCGGAATAGGAAAAGCAACAGCACTTCGTTTTGCAGGTGAAGGCGCAAAAGTTGTCATCTGCGATGTCAACGAACAGGTTGGGCAGGCAACCCTTGCTGAGTTGGGAAGCGATGCATCTTTTTACAAGGTCAATGTTGCTCAACGTGGTGAGGTTCAGAAATGGGTCGAAAACGTGGTCGAAAAATATGGACGGATCGATGTGCTTGTCAATAATGCTGGCATTCTAAGAGATGGACAGTTGATCAAATTCAAAGAAGGTCAGTTGGTTGGACAGATGGCAGAAGCAGATTTTGACATGGTCATATCTGTGAACTTAAAAGGTGTCTTTAATTGTACACAGGCTGTTGCGCCGGTGATGGCAGGACAGGGTGGAGGTGTGATCTTGAATGCCACATCAATAGTGGGGCTTGATGGAAATTTTGGACAGACCAACTACGTCGCAACCAAATCAGGGGTCATTGGAATGACCAAAGTTTGGTCACGTGAATTGGGTAAATTTAACATTCGTGTCAATGCGGTTGCCCCAGGTTTCACAGCCACTGAAATGGTGACTGCCATGCCTGAGAAGATCCTTGACGGGATGAAAGCACGCACACCATTGGGTCGCTTGGGCGAACCGGTTGATATTGCCAATGCCTACCTCTTCCTGGCATCTGACCAGGCTTCCTTCATAACCGGAGAGACCTTGCGGGTCGACGGTGGCATAGTGGTGGGCACCTGATATGGGAAGATTTCCCCAGATATTGGCGACCGGCAGTTACGTGCCTGACCGGGTTGTCACCAATGCCGAAGTGGATGCCCTCATGGGAGAATCCACCAATGATTGGCTGCTTGCCAATGTTGGCATCAAGGAACGCCGGTGGATGTCGCAGGAGCAGACCACATCCGACCTTGTTGTGGAGGCTTCCAGGAAGGCTCTCAAGCGGGCAGGCATCTCTCCCCAAGAGCTTGATTTGATCATTGTCTCCACCGATACCCCGGATTACCTTTCTCCTTCCACCTCCATTGTCGTTCAGTACAAACTGGGATCTTCAGCCGGTTGTTACGATGTCAATTCCGCCTGCGCAGGTTGGGTTACCGCTTTGGATCAGGGTGCCCGTTACCTGATGACCGAACCTTCCTTCAAGTACATACTTGTTGCAGGTGGTTACGGTATGAGTCGTTTTCTTGATTTCACTGATAAGAAAACTGCCAATCTTTTTGCTGATGGTGCCGGCGCAGTTGTCCTTGGTGTGGGTGAAAAGCAGGGCTTTATAGGTAGCAATTTCCTGGCAGTCGGTGAATTCCATGATGCCCTTGGGATCTACACCGGGGGTGCAAACCGCCCTTGCACACCACAGAATCTTGCCCAATTTGGTCCCCCAAAGGTTGAATTCGTACGAAAATTCCCCAAGACATTTAATACCGAGTACTGGCCAAAACTGATCCAGGGAGCTCTGGACAAGGGTGGATTATCCTATGATGATGTTGATCAGTATTACTTCACCCAGTTGAACCTGCGCACCATTGAATATATGATGGACCTTCTCAAGCAGCCGATTGAACACACGCATTGGATCATGGATAAATATGGGTACACCGGATCTCCTTGTGTTGCCATGGCGCTGGATGATGCCATCGAAAACGGCAAGGGACCCAAACCTGGTCAGGTGATCCTGTTTTGTGCCAGTGGGGGAGGGATCTCAATGGCATCCTCAGTTTGGAAGTGGACGGCTGATTGAGGCAGTTGAAGATCCAAAAAGGAAAGCTCCATGTATATAGGTGATTATCTTGCCCGTAGAGAATTATACAGTCCGAATAAACTGGCTTTTATCGATGCCGGAAAAAACCCTCAGTGGCGTTTAACCTATCGCCAGGCAAATCATCGCGCCAATAAATTGGCGAATTGGTTAAAAATCCAGGGAATTGAGAAAGGCGACCGCGTGGCGATCCTTGCCAGGGATGGTTATGAGCATTTGGATGTATTTTTTGCCTGTTCTAAACTGGGTGCCATCCATACTGCCCTTAATTGGCGACTGCATTGGCAGGAGATTTCGGATATCTTCCTATCAGTCAAGCCAAAGGTTTTGATTTACTCAGACGGCTTTAAAGAAAACGTGCTTGAACTGACTGCTCGTTTTCCCCTCAAGGTTCTTCACCTGGATGGGGAAGGGATACCAGGTAGCCTGAGTTTTGAAGATGTATTAAATGGAAGCGATGATTCGCAGGTAACTTGTGAGACCTTGGAAGCCGAGGATACGGCAGCTTTGATCTTTACAGGCGGCACGACCGGTTTGCCAAAAGCTGCCGAAGTATCCCATCGCATGATCGCCTGGAACACTTTGAATACGGTCATCCATGATATTACCCATAATGATATCTATTTGAACGTCTTTCCAATGTTCCACACCGGGGGACTGTTCGTTTATACATTACCCCAGGTGATTTTCGGTGGAACTACTATTTTTGTGAATAAATTTGATCCGGAACAGGTACTCGATTTGATCGAAAAAGAAAAAGTGACTGTTTTTGCTGCTGTACCCACCATGTATCAGATGCTTACCCAGGCAGATAATTGGGAGCAATCCGATCTGTCCTCACTCCGCTTCTGCACTTCTGGAGGGGCGCCATTACCAGTACCTTTGGTTGAGAAATACACGCAGGAAAAATCAATCCGCTTTAAACAAGGCTTCGGAATGACTGAATTTGGTCCCGGCATCTTTGCTCTCGCACCGGAAGATGCCATCCTCAAAGCTGGTTCGATTGGCAGGCCTAATTTTTATGTCGATGCCAGGGTCGTGGATGAAGACAACAATTTCCTGGGACCCGATCAACCAGGGGAATTGGTTTTGAAAGGTCCTTCCTACTGTTCGGGCTATTTCAATGATCCTGAGGCAACCGCTGAATCAGTCGATGAGCGCGGTTTTTTTCATACCGGGGATGTTGCCAGGTTTGATGAAGAAGGATATTTCTTTATTGTCGACCGTAAAAAGGATATGTTTATCAGTGGTGGTGAAAATGTATATCCGGCAGAGATCGAAAAAGTCCTTTACCAGCATCCTTCTGTTCACATGTGTGCAGTCATAGGTTTGCCTGATGAGAATTGGGGGGAGGTTGGAAAAGCTTGTGTTGTTTTGAAACCGGGAGCAAACACCAGTGGGGAAGAACTGATCAGTTTCATGGCTGAACGGTTGGCAAAATATAAAGTGCCAAAATCTGTATCCATATTACCTGAACTTCCTATTTCCGCAGCAGGGAAGATCCTCAAGCGGGAATTGGTTGCAGCATACACACAGAAATCATAAGGAGGTCGTATGACCGGTAGGAAGTTATTGCGTGGAGTTGCGATTGTCGGAGCGGGAATGTCCAAATTTGGGGCTTTCCCTGAAAAGAACAGCCGTGACCTTTTCGTTGAAGCCTTCAAGGATATGTCTCGATCAGTTGACAAAGGCTTCGACCCGAAACAGATAGAGAGTTTCTTCCTTGGAAATTTTTCAAGCGACCTGTTTGAGCATCAGGGTCACACCGCTCCCCTTCTGGGAGATGCAGTTGGACTTACACCCATCCCATCTGCAAGAGTGGAGAATGCCTGTGCCAGTGGAGCAACTGCAATCAGGCAGGGAGTTATGGCAATCGCATCTGGTTTATATGATGTAGTCCTCGTTGGTGGTGCAGAGAAAATGACCAACCTGCCAACCTCAGAAGTTACCGATACCCTGGCAACAGCAGCGGATGTGCCCTTTGAAATAGCTGCCGGTTTTACTTTTCCCGGTTTCTATGCAGCCATGGCAACAGCATATATGGACAAGCACGGGATGAAACCCGAACACCTGATGAATGTAGCCATCAAGAACCACGAAAATGGAGCACTTAATCCTAATGCACAGTTTGGCACCACCATTCCAAAGTGGATGGAAGGACGAATCGCCTCTGCTGTTAAAAAAGGAAAGCCGGTTCCAGCCTGGAGTGATATCTGGGATTTCCTGCATGATGATGCCGCCAATCCAATGGTAGCCTGGCCACTGCGTTTGTTTGATTGTTCACCTATAACGGATGGTGCATCTGCTCTATTGTTGGTTGCCGAGGACCGGGCCAAGGAGTTCAGCAACGCTCCCCTGCACATCCTCGCTTCCACCCAGGCTTCAGATGTTGCCCTGCACAATCGTGCGGATCTCACCAGCCTATCTGCTGCAAAATTGGCTGCCAGTCAGGCATATGAAATGGCAGGTGTCACAGCACAAGACATCCGTATCGCCGAAGTTCATGACTGCTTCACTATTGCAGAAGTGATCGCCAGCGAGGATATTGGTTTCTTCGCTCCTGGTGAAGGCTTCAAAGCCGCAGAGGATGGAGTTACAGCTCGTCTTGGTGCCAAGCCAATTAACACGAGTGGAGGGTTGAAATCCAAGGGGCACCCGGTTGGAGCATCCGGGGTTGCACAGGTATTTGAAGTTTGGAAGCAGATGCGAACAGAAGCTGGTGAGCGCCAGGTTCCCGGGGATGTCCCCCTCGCAATGACCCATAATGTCGGCGCCACCGGATCTACTTGTGTGGTCCATATACTTGAGAGGCGAGATTAGGATAAAAGGAACTGAAAAAATGACTGAATCAACGAGCGATAGGCCTTTCACGGCAAATTCTTTTAACCAGTATCTTCTTGAAGGGAAACTCATGGCATCCCGTTGTATGGATTGCGGTGATCTTGGCTTGCCGCCAAGGGCGGTTTGCCCTGAATGTCATGGAACAAAAATGGAATGGATTGAAACAAAAGGCAGGGGAAAACTAGCCGGTTTTACAGTTGTATATATAGCCCTAACATTCATGATCGAGCAGGGATACGGACGCGATAAACCTTATATTAGTGGCATTGTCGAGTTGGAGGAAGGGGTTAAGATCTCTACCCGCATCCTCGGTGTTGATCCATTAAAACCAGAAGATATTCATATTGGCACACCATTGGAAATTTCCATTATTAATATCGGAGAAGAAAAGAAAGCTTACCTGGCTTTTAAAGCCATTAGGTAAAAGATAAGAGAGATTATGGCTTACAGTAAAGTTAATGGGGTAAATCTCTACTATGAACTGCATGGTTCAGCAGATAAACCGCTATTGGTGTTGAATAATGGCATTATTATGAATGCCGCAACGAGTTGGGCTTTCCAAACCAAAGTGCTTTCTGCTCATTACCGCTTATTGCAGTATGACTGTCGCGGCCAGGCGTTATCTGATCACCCGGATACACCTTACTCAATGGAAATCCATGCAGATGATTTGGCTGGTCTCATGGATGAGCTGAATATTGAAAAGGCACATATAGCAGGTATTTCCTATGGTGGTGAATTGGCTCAAGCTTTTTCACTTAAGTACCCACAAAGAACCCGTAGCCTGGTTTTGATCGACACGGTCAGTGAAGTTCGACCTGATCTAAGGCTTGTTATAGAAGGTTGGATGGATGCTTTGCGTTCTGGCGATCCGGACGCTTTCTTCCATGCCACCGTTCCCTATAATTTCTCCGCCGATTTTATCGCTCGCAATGGACCATTGCTCGAGGAAGCCCGAAAACGCTATGCTGATTTGGATTTCCCAGCAGTCCTTCGATTATGTGAGGCATTCATGGATGTCAATTTTACCGATCGCTTGGGTGAAATAAAAAGCCCGGTTTGTATCATGGTAGGTGAAAAGGATATCCTCAAAGGTCTCGATTACGCTTGGATTTTAAAAACCGAAATTCCCCACGCGGAAATGCATATTTTGGAAGGTTCCGGTCATGCTTCCTGTTGGGAACGGCCGGAAGAATTCAATTCAGTGATGCTGGGATTCCTTGCAAAACAGCAGCAATCTTTGTAACCGTCGAGAAACCGCCATCCGCTACAATGAATGGACAAATGGGTGACCATGAATGCATCTGACATTTTAAAAAGACGTGCCGAGCTTACCCCGGACAGGGAGGCACTCTTTGATCTGCATACTGGGGTACGCTATACCTATGCTGATTTAAATCGACGCGCAAATAGGGCAGCAAATTTCCTCCGCAGACGGTTTAATATTCAAAAAGGCGATCGAGTTTCCATTCTCGCTCAAAACAGCCTTCCTTTCATGGATCTTTTATTTGGGCTTGGAAAATTGGGGGCAATCTTTGCTCCTTTAAATTGGCGTCTCACTGCCAGTGAATTGATCTATATCATCAATGATTTGCAGCCGAGTATCCTCGTTTGTGGTCCCGAATATGTGCAGGTGTTGGAGGAAATGAAGGGACATATCCACGTTGCTTCCGTGATCTCGCTCGAAAGAGCACCGATCCCCAATGCGTTGGAATATGAGACCTTATTGGCAGAAGCGGATGATACCGAACCTGAACAACCAGAAGTCCATCCGGATGATGGTTATTGTATTCTGTACACTTCCGGAACTACCGGAAAACCAAAAGGAGCTGTCCTGCCTCACCGTCAGGTCCTATGGAATTCGTTCAACACAATTGTATCTTGGGGATTGAGCGAGAAGGATGTTTCTCCCATCCTGACGCCAATGTTCCATTCGGGTGGTTTATTTGTTTTTTTGGTTCCTCTTTTTCATTTAGGTGGAAGAATTGTGATGACCCGCAGCTTTGATCCTGAAGAATCACTCAAAACTATCATGGCTGAAGAATGCACGGTCATTCTTGGTGTTCCAACGTTGTTCCAGGTATGGATGAACAGTTCAGCCTTTTCCCAGGCTGATTTCAAGCATGTTCATTATTTCATCAGTGGCGGAGCACCCTGCCCGCCTGCTTTGATCAGATCATGGCAAGAATCAAAAGGCGTGATCATGCGTCAGGGTTATGGTCTTACCGAGGTGGGTGTCAATTGTTTTACCATGACAGATGAAGAAGCCCTTCAAAAGGCTGGATCTGTTGGAAAACCGATTTTTCATAGTCAGATGCGCCTTGTTGACGAAGATGGCATAGAAGTGCCATTCGGTCAGACAGGAGAGTTGACTATTTCTGGTCCAACAGTTTGTGCAGGATATTGGAATGATCCCGTGGCAACCGCTCAATCTCTTAGGAACGGATGGTTTCATACCGGAGACATGGCCCGTCAGGATGAAGATGGATTTTTCTACATTGTTGGTCGCTTGAAAGATATGATTATTAGTGGTGGCGAAAATATCTATGCTGCTGAAGTGGAAACTGTTTTTCGTGAACATAATGCAGTGGAGGACGCTGCCCTTATCGGACTCCCGGATGAAAAATGGGGCGAAATCGGCTTGATGGTCGTAACAACCAAACCAGGGAATTCCGTTACAGCGGATGAACTTATTGACCATTGCCGGAAAAGATTGGCGCGTTACAAGGTACCCAAGCGGATCGAGTTTGTCAGGGAACTTCCTTATACCCCTTATGGGAAAGTTATCAAAGCTGAGCTGTATAGGCGCTACGGCGTTGTAAATTGATTGGAGTATTGTGGTTGATGAGCGATATTCTTGTTCATCCATCTGGTTTGGAAAAGAGGACAGATGCCAATAATAAAAGCAAATAACATCAATATCAACTACCAAACAACCGGTGAAGGTCCGGCACTGGTTTTGATTTCAGGATTGGGATACCCGCAGTGGCAGTGGCACAAAATGGTTCCATTCCTTTCAGAGCATTTCCAGGTGATCACCTTTGATAATCGTGGTGTCGGTGAGACAGACAAGCCCGCTGGTCCCTATAGTGCCCAGCTGCTCGCCTCGGATACTGTTGCTTTGTTGGATGAACTGAATATTAAAAAAGCCGCTGTTTTCGGGCATTCCATGGGTGGGTATATCGCCCAGGCAATGGCGCTCGACTTCCCCGCCAGGGTTGATCACCTTATCCTGGCTTCCACTAATTTTGGTGGACCTCACCATGTGCCTGTCACACCGGAAGCATGGTCAGTTCTTTCCGATACGACCAGCGATCCCCTCACTCGTTTTACAAATGGCATTAAGGTTAGCACAGCTCCAGGTTGGGCGGATTCCCACCCTGAAATAATCGGGGAATGGGTGACATGGCGGATTACCAATCCGATTGATATGGCAGGTTACCAGTCGCAAATGGCGATTGGACTTTCTTTGATCTCTGAGGAAGCTGCCTTTGAAAACCGACTCCCATCGATTAAAGCCCCCACTCTGATCCTGTTTGGGGAATTTGATATGGTTGTACCACCAGCCAATGCTGACTTGTTGGCTGGAAAGATTGATAATGCCCGTATTGTGATCTTGCCAGATTCCGGGCATTTTTTCCCGATTGAAGTACCGGAAGCAGCCTCTCGGGCTGTCATTGATTTCATAAAATAGGAGGTGCCACAAAGAAATAGTTATTGGTTATTTAATTACCTGTTTTATTCAAATAATAGGAGGAGTTACACATGAAAGTATTAAGAACGTCCGTTTTTGTATTGGTTGCATTGACCGTATTGCTTGCAGCATGTGGTCCTGCAGCGACTGAAACCCCAGTGGCTACCGAAGCACCTACCATGGCACCAACTGAGGCACCTACCATGGCACCTACCGAAGCACCAGCAGGCATTGTTTGTGCAGATCCCGTCAAAGTAGGCTTCATCACCGATGTATCTGGTGCATTGGCGATTTACGGTGCCCATATGGTTCCATCGTTTATGCTTGGAATGGAATACGCCACTGGTGCCGCAGGTTCTGCCGGTTCAGTGTTTAACGCCGCTGAAACCCAGCAGAACGACTTTGTGCTTGATGATTGCACCATCCAGATCTTCTTCCGTGATGATGCCAGTACACCAGACACAACAGCTACTGTTGCCCGTGAATTGATCGATGTTCAGGGAGTGGATATCCTGGTAGGTACAGTTTCTTCTGGTGCTACTGCCACCCTGCAGGGGATTGCTGCTGAAAGCATGATTCCGCTTATTGTTGCACCTGCTGCTGCCAACGATATCACTGGTGTTAATTTCAACGAATATACATTCCGCACCAGTCGCAACAACTACCAGGATGCCATCAACGAATGTGCCTACCTGGTCAAACAGTACTCAACCTTTGTCCAGATTGCCCCCGATTACGCCTTCGGACAGGGTTCAGCTGCCTCCTTCCGTGATGCCTGTGGTCTGGGTGGAGCAGAATTCCTTGCAGATGACATCTTCGCTCCTTTGGACACCACTGATTTCACACCCTATATGGAACAGGTCCTTGATTCCGGGGCGGAAGCCTACATCGTGACCTGGGCTGGTGGTGGATTTGTCCCCCTGATGCAGGCTGCCACCGATCTTGGTGTCACCGATGCAATGGCACTTGGCGCCACCTTTATTGACAATGTATTGATGCCCCTCTGGTATCAAAACGCGGTCGGAAGTACCAATGGTATTCTTTATCATTGGTCAGCACCAGACAATGCCGCCAACGATTTCCTCGTCACAGAACAGAAAGCTCGTTATGGCACCATGCCAGACCTGTTTGCTGCTGATGGCATGAACGCAGCCATCATGCTTGTCGAAGGTCTCAAAGCTACCAATGGTGATGCCAGTGCAGCGGCATTAATGGCAGCCTTTGAGGGCATGACTTTCGAAGGTCCAAAAGGCACAGTTTATATTCGCCCCGAAGACCATGTCGCCATTCAGGATATGTATATCCTCAAATTGGTTAACCTGACCGATCCGGATGCCAATTTCTACGAGTACATTGAAACCACCCGGCCTGAACCTCCCTGCTTGCTTCCCGAGACCCTTAAGGATCGCTGCGGAAGCCTGCCATATGGTTCATTGTCTGGCAATTAATTCCAATCCAGGTTTTTAAATACTCCTGGGAGAAGAAATTCTCCCAGGAGTTTCTCCATTTCTTGGATTCCATGTAAAATGGATTGATCAACGATCTGAAATTTAACCGGGATTTTATTGGAACCATCATGGATTCTGAAATAATCTTTGAAACCATCGACCTGAGAAAAACGTTTGGCGCATTGGTTGCTGTCGATAATGTCAATATTAAAGTCCGCAGGAATACTTTACATGCCATTATTGGACCGAACGGTGCTGGTAAGACTACCTTCTTTAATTTATTAAGCGGCAATATCGAGCCTAGCTCAGGCAAGGTCTTGTATAAAGGTCGTGATATCACCCATCAGCCTGTCCACCGCACGATCCATTCCGGAGTGGGACGTTCATTTCAGATTACCAATATCTTCCCAAATTTAACAGTATTTGAGAATATTCGTCTCGCCAGTCAGGCATTGGGTCATGATAATTTTAAGTTCTGGAGTTCAGCTGGTGCCTTTAAAGAATATGATGACCGTACCTGGGATGTTCTCCACCTGGTTGGTTTGCACGAACGGGCTCTCTCACCTGCCCGGGCATTGCCTCATGGTGACCAGCGAAAACTGGAGCTGGGGATGATCCTGGCACCAGATCCTGAAGTTCTCTTGTTGGATGAACCCACGGCTGGTATGGCATCTGAACAGGTCCCCGAATTGATCACTCTCATCCAGGAGATCCAGGAAAAGGGAGATAAGACAGTCCTGCTGGTGGAACATAATATGAACGTTGTCATGAGTGTTTCAGACATGATTACGGTAATGCACCAGGGAGCAGTTCTGGCAGAAGGTACACCAGGGATGATAGCATCCGATGCTGATGTCCAGACTGCCTACCTTGGCGGTCTTTATAAATTAAATCATTAATGAACAACCTTCTGAGTGGTTGTTCTTGAGATAATATGGATCACATCCTCGAAGTTCAAGATATCCACACGTTCATTGGTCAATACCATATTCTGCAGGGTGTTTCCCTCCAGGTTCCTGCTGGAAGTATTACAGCTTTGCTTGGTAGAAATGGAGCTGGTAAGACCACAACCCTTAAATCAATTCTGGGTTTGACACCCCCTTCCCAGGGAAGTATTTTATTCCAGGGAGTGGATATCGCTGGTTTGCGGTCTTTTGATATTGCTGCCATGGGGTTCGGATTCGTTCCTGAAAATCGGGCTATCTTCAGGGATTTGACAGTTGAAGAGAATCTCAGGATAGCAGAACGCAGGAAAGGTGATTTCATCTCCAAGAAAGAGTTCATTTTTGATCTTTTCCCCGATCTACAACGGCTGATTTCACTTTCTGGTAACAATCTTTCTGGTGGACAGCAGCAAATGCTGGCGATCGCACGCGCGTTGGTGGCTGAAAATTCTCTTTTACTGATCGATGAACCCAGTGAAGGATTGGCACCGGTCTTGATTGAACAGTTGATGAAAGCCATAAAAACATTGGCAAAAACCTCCACAATTGTTCTGGTGGAGCAAAATTTCCTGGTTGCTAGTCAGCTGGCGGAATATTTTGTAATAATTGAAGAAGGTCGCTCTGTAAGATCGAGCCAGATGAAAGATCTTGTTAATGACCCTGAAACCATTCAGAAATATCTGGGTGCAGCATAGTAGATCCATGTTTGGAGCAAAGAGATAAGGTATGAATTTACCGCATAATATTAGAAAGAACCTGACAATTCTGATCCTTTTGGCAGTTCTGACGTTCCTTTTCACAATAGCTGCCCAGGGGATGGAATCCAAGGATTTCGTTATTACATTGCTTCGTGGTCTTTCTGTTGGGTCACTGACGTTTTTGGTCGCCTCCGGGTTTTCTCTGATTTTTGGCCTGCTTGATGTCCTTAACCTGGCACACGGAACCCTTTTCATGATCGGAGCTTATATTGGATGGACGGTTTACGTTCGCCCGGATACTTTCGTTGATCTTCTTGCTCCTGTCGTTTTACTGACCAGCGGTTTTTTGTTGGGGGACTTCTGGAAGGAGCTTGGTGCCAGGATCAAATTAAAAGGATTTATCCGTAAAGGTATTCCGTGGCTGGGATTATTGTTATCAGTTTTGATCCTTATGAATGTTCTCAAAAGCTACCCAATAAGCATATGGGATCCAGGAAATTATGCACTCAGCCCTGTCGGCATTTCTTATCTTGCAACACAGGGGATAAGAGGACAGTTTCCCCCACCTGATATGTCAGCTTTTTCACCATTCCTGGCTCTGACTGGAATGGTCCTTGCTAGCATGCTATTTTCTTTCTCTTTGACATTATTCAGATCCAAAAAACAGCTTATCTCCAGGAAGGTGAATTGGTTAAGTTTCCTGAAATTTATTTTGCTTGTTTTGATGGGGATTCTTTTCTTTATCTTCAATGATTACCTGACCGGATTACTGATCGGTTTGAATACAAACTTGTTGTTCCTCGTGGCGATCTTGGTCGCTATTGGAAGCGGTTTTGCCTTGGGTGCACTGATGGAAACCACGGTCATACGACCCCTTTATGTCCGCCCGATCTACCAGTTGATGGTTACCCTTGGTTTGAGCGCCATCGGAATTGAGATGGTAAGAGCAATATGGGGTCGTCCCGAATTCGCCATGCCTCGTCCGGAGTTGTTTGCAGCTACGGGGGAAAGCTGTCCTGCGACATCATTTGCTGATTGGTGGCAGTACCACTGCTCAACCATGTTGGTTATGGATGGTCGTATCCGCGTCTTTAATGAAATATTTATTCCGATTGTCGGATTGATAGTTCTGATTGGTGTCTGGTTGTTGTTGAAACGCTCCCGTCTCGGTATGATCATCCGCGCTGGCGTTCAGGACCGTGAGATGGTTGAAGCCCTTGGTATCAATGTCCGTAGGGTTTTCACATTGGTGTTTGCAATGGGTGTCGGGTTGGCTGCCCTGGGTGGTGTCCTTGCTGCACCATCGATAGGGTTGTCAAATCTGATGGGCGAAAGTTTCCTGTTAAACGCCCTGATCGCCCTCGCCATCGGTGGGCTTACCAGTTACCCCGGTGCCGCGCTGGGTTCCCTGTTGGTGGGTTTGTTGCAGCAATTTATCATTAAATATGGGCAAATTGGTATCCCCATACCTTTTACTGATATTGTCTTTAAACCATCGCCCCCCATTGTTCCTGCTTCGACCATTCTATTGATGGTTGTGATTCTCTTGTTACTTCCAAATGGTCTTTTAGGGAAGAAGGAGTGATCAATGCCAGAGGATAAAACAACCACTTTCATTCAAAAGAACAGGGGTTTGCTCATTACCCTTTTGGTTTTTATCCTATTACCATTCATTGTAGGCTTGCTCGATGGAGCCAATCCATTGAAAGTCTGGATGAACGGGAGTGGTCTATCCAAGTTTATCCAGGGATTGGCGATAGAGATCTTTATTCTTGCATTGTATGCGCTCAGTTACGACCTGATCTTTGGTTTTACAGGGTTGCTTTCATTTGGTCATTCAATGTTCTTTGCCGTTGGTGCATACCTGACTGGAATTTTGCTAAAGAATTTTGGAATGTCATTAAGCGCCACCTTTGGCTTTTTGTTGCTCGCCAGTATTTTACAGGCATTGCTCTTTGGGATGGTGCTGCCAAGGGTCAAGGGAATAACCTTTGCATTGGTGACTTTGGGGATGGCTTCAGTCTTCCATGTATTGGTCATTTCAACTGAAATGCAAAAATATACCGGTTCAGATGTTGGATTACAGGGTGTGGTTGTACCAGCGTTCATCAGTCCAGCCAATGAGCGTCTCAGGTTGTATTTTATTGCTCTTGCGATCCTTGCTGTTGTATTCATGATCTATAAGCGTTTTGTGAATTCACCGACAGGTAGAGTTTGCTCTGCCATACGCGAGAACGAAGGTCGGGCACTGATGTTGGGTTACAACACTTTTTATTTCAAGCTGGCTGCGCTCATGCTTTCATCAGTCACTGCTGCCCTTGCAGGAATGATGCACACAATTTACCAACCAATCGTCAGCCCAAATACCGCCAGCCTTGGTTTTACGGTCACCGCCCTTCTTATAATCCTGATTGGTGGTGTCGGTACATTAAGTGGCGCATTGATCGGCGCAGTTGTTTACCGCTTGCTCGACTATGGGTTGAGACGTTATATTGGGGAAAGTGCCAGTTTCATTAATGGCGCCATCTATGTCCTCATTGTTCTTTTCCTGCCTTATGGAATTGTCGGCACCTGGCGCTTGAAATCACTTCAGATGTCAAAAGGCTGGGATCGATTACTGGGGTTTTTTGTTAAACCTGGGGAAAAAACCAGAATAGAATAATTGGTTTACAGAAACAGTTCTTTCTTGATCAATTCTCCACCTGCGTAAGTGGAGAATTATCTTTTTAAATCCCTTTACGTTCTTTCTAAAAGTGATAGATCCCAATTAGTGATATTCATCTGTTCTGGAAAATTAATAATGATTTTTCCTGGCTATCAGTTGACTAATGAATTGATGGAATTTTAGAAAATTTCTCGTTACCAGATTGTGTTTCCCGCTCCAATTTGAGATCGCAACGGAAAACTGAATGATGGATATGATTGTTCCAATCAGGATAAACCCGATTTGGACGAACCGATTGGATGAAATTGCAGTGATCCCTGTCAACATGATGATTGCCAGGGATATCATAAAGATCAGCCAGGCTGTTCTTTTGATTCCAAACCTTTTCATCAAATTTCTCGCCAGTGGGTTGGATTCACTGTTCACGGAACGGATCCTTGCCAGGGTGGAGAGAATATCCAATAATTTACTGATCGAGAGAAGAATGATGACTGCAGTTACAGCAGAAGCCATGGTTTTTCCTTATAGTTGCATTAGAAAATGATGCTTTGATGTTT
Organism: Anaerolineales bacterium; assembly: GCA_035283125.1. Classification (GTDB taxonomy): domain Bacteria; phylum Chloroflexota; class Anaerolineae; order Anaerolineales; family Villigracilaceae; genus UBA12087. The sequence goes on along the minus strand of DATEUN010000083.1, from coordinate 9,650 downwards.
AAATCCAGGAATAAAATATTATAATCGCCGCCATGTCAACTCGACCACGAATCGACCGCGAAGCCAGAACATTGCAGGCAATGTTTGCCATCTATTGCCGAAAGAAACATAACAATCAATCGGAGCTCTGCAGCTCATGCCAGGAACTGGCAGAGTATTCCTTTAACCGGCTTGATCGTTGTCCGTTTCAGGAGGGAAAAACAACCTGTGCCAATTGCCCGATCCATTGCTATAAACCTGCCATGCGTGAACAAATCAGGGATGTAATGCGCTTTTCTGGACCTCGCATGATGCTGGATCACCCCATATTGACAATCAGGCATTTCCTTGATGATCGACGTAAGGAACCCTTGATAACGATAAGTCCGGCTGAGAATTAAAAAATACCTTGCGAAGGTTTATTATCCTTCGCAAGGTTATTCTATTTCATTGCACAATCAATCTTGATCTCGAAAAAAAAAAGGAAATCCATCATCCAGCAAAGGTTTCGATGGGTTTCATCTCCGTGCTGTAGGCAGCTTCTTTCTCCATTTTGAACTGCTGGGTATACAGGCGGTAATAATGTCCCTGTATCTTGAGAAGCTCGGCGTGGGTACCCTTTTCAGCGATCCGCCCTCCATCAATGACAACGATCATGTCAGCTTTTCTGATGGTGCTCAGCCTGTGGGCAATGATGAACGAGGTCCTGCCTTCCATCAGTGCATTCATCCCTTTTTGTATCAGTGCTTCCGTCAGGGTATCCACGCTGGAAGTGGCTTCATCCATGATGAAGATCTCAGGCTTGGATAGAACAGCCCGCGCAAGGCTGATCAATTGTTTTTGGCCGACAGAAAGCTGGTTCCCGCCTTCACCAACTTCCTGGTCATAACCTTTCTCAAATTTACTGATGAATTCATGGGCGCCGGCCACTTTTGCAGCTTCGGTAATCTCATCGTCCGATGCTCCCAATTTTCCGTACCGAATATTTTCCCTGATGCTGCCGGAGAAAAGGTGTGGTGTTTGCAGCACGATTCCCACTCTATTGTGGATGGATTCCTGGGTGTAATCCCTGTAATTCCGTCCATTAATGCTGATGACTCCGCTTTTTGGTTCATAGAACCTGCATAGAAGGTTTACGATGGTTGTCTTACCACCGCCAGTTGGTCCCACCAGGGCGATCATGCTTCCAGCTTTCACATCCAGGGAAAAATCCGTCAGGACTGGATTTTGATCCTCGTAATGGAAATCTACGTGATCAAATACGATCTCTCCCAGCATTGTTTTGGCTGGAACAGCATCTGCTCGATCTTCGATTTCAGGTGGAGTATCGACCAAGTTAAAGATCCGTTCAGCCGACGCAATGGCTTGCTGCATTTCTGCATAAACTCTGGCGATATCCTGCACCGGCCAGATCATGAAGGTCAGGTACGATACAAAAGCATGAATGTTCCCTACGCTGAATCCATTGATTTGTGATTCGATACCACCGTACCAGACGATTGCACCCAGTGCAAATGCCGAAATGATCTGAACAGTTGGCAGGAAAAGTGCTGAAAGCCAGGCAGCCCGGTAGGATGACCTGTACATATTATCGGTTAGGTTTGAAAACTCTTTTAAATTCTCATCTTCTCTTCCCAGTGCTTTGACAACTTGAACTCCCTGGATGTTCTGGTTGTACTCGCCGATGATCTTTGAGTTCACCCGTCTTGCGGTTCGAAACTCAACCAGAATCTTTTTACGGAAGTTAATGGCAATGATGATCAGGATTGGAATGATACTGAAGACGATCAGTGCTAGCTTCCAGTTGATTAGGAACATGAAGCTCACTGAGAAGATCACACTGACGATTGCCCATGTTGTATCAAGCAGTCCCCAGGTCATTAAACCAGAGACTCGCCCGGAATCTGATGTTACTCGTGCCATCAACCGCCCGACTGCATTCTGGCTGTAATAGGATAAGGAAAGTTTCTGCAAATGGTTGAAGATTGATTTTCGCAGATCATATTGAATTCGTTCTCCTAGGACTCCTGCCATGTAAACAAATGTGAAAACCATAACTGCCTGCAATAATTGCAGCCCGCTGTACATGGTTGCATATTTCAAAAGGATGGGAATGCTGTGGTTTGCAATCCCTTGATCGATCATTGACCTGTTGATATAAGTGAAGATCGCATCCAGTCCAGCAGTTCCTCCTGCTCCGATTAGGAATCCCCATAACCAGCGTGAATGAGGTTTTAGTAATCCAAGAATACGCCTGAATACAGGTGCAGTCCACTGACTCGTATATTCTTCTTCTTCAAGTTCTATCATTTCGACTGACATGCTTTAATTCTCCATGATCATTTACCTGCTTGATAAACAGGAAATTTCAAATGCTGTCTTTTAAGGGTAATCCTTTTCCACTACCGATTGGATCTCTGCTTCCAATTCAAGGTCGATCCTGGTCTGAATATCAAAGATCTTTCGATACATTCCTTCCTCTTGCAGCAATTCATTGTGGCGCCCTTTTTGAACGACTCTGCCATTGTCAAGAACGAGGATCAGGTTGGCATTCATCACCGATTGGATCCGGTGTGCAATAATGAAGGTCGTCCGATTCTCCATGAGAGTATTCAGAGATTGCCTGATCTCTGCTTCGGTTTCAGTATCCACCGATGAAGTGGAGTCATCCAGGATTAGGATGCGAGGGTTCTTCAATAGTGTGCGTGCAATGGCAACTCTTTGTTTCTGTCCGCCAGATAAGGTCACACCTTTCTCACCGACCAGGGTTTGATAACCTTCCGGGAAGGACAGGATGACATCATGAATGGCCGCCGCTCTGGCAGCCTTTTCAACTTCTCCTTGCGGGACCTCGCGTCCGACACCATAGGTGATATTTTCCAGGATTGATCGGCTGAATAGGAACGGTTCTTGTTCCACGATACCGATCTGTTGTCGAAGGTATTTACGCGGATAATCCACCAGCTCGATACCATCCAGCAAAACCTTCCCTTCGCTGTAATCATAGAAACGGGGAAGCAGGTTAACCAATGTCGTTTTTCCTGATCCAGTTGAACCAAGCAAGGCGACAACCTGCCCGGGTTTGATTTCAAATGAAATATCCCGGATCACACCTATGTTGCCATCTTCATATTGGAATGACACGTTTTCAAATCTGATCTCTCCTTTTACAGGTCCCATGGGTTCCACTTTGCCTTCTGTAAGTGGTTCCCGCTCTTGTTTGATGATTTCTATCAATCTTCCATACGAGACCAGGCCAGTGGAACTGTTCACGATGATCCGTCCGAGATTTCGCATTGGCCATATCAGCCACACCACAAGACCGACATAGGCGGGATACGTACCAATTGTGATCTCTCCCTGGATTGCCATGATCCCTGCCAGGATAAATCCACCCAGCATTTGGAAACCACACAATATATCCGAAAGCGGCCAGAATGTTGAGTGCATTCTGACAAACTTTCTTCCCCGCTGGAACTTTTCCCAGTTTTCTTTCTCGAACTTTTCCATTTCATATTTCTGGCGGGAAAAAGCTTTAACAACCCTAACTCCGGTCAAATTTTCCTGCAGGGTTGTTGATAAAATGGCTTCTTGTTCCTGGTAGGCTTCATATACTTTCGTGACCTTCTTGAAGAACCATATTGATATCACCAGGATGATCGGAGTGATGATGATGGATCCCAATGCAAGTTTCCACGATAGTATCCAGATGGCAGTGAAATTGATGATGAACAGGAAGAATATGCGTCCCACGCCAATAGCTTGTTCGTTAAAAAAGTTGCGAACCGAATCGACATCCGATGTAACCCTTTCAATTAGGTCACCTGTTGGAGTTTTGCTGTGATATGCAAATGTTAATCGTTGGATCTGGTCGAACAGGAAATTTCTCAATCGGCGGGAAATACCTTCTGCAGATAATGCCGCCAGTCTTCCCGAAATGAAAGTAAATCCTCCTTCCAGGAACGCCAATCCAACAAATCCGAGTGCTATGTACAGCAGGGTCCGTGAAAGGGTTCCAGCAAATGGTTGAATATTTCCTACAACCGTATCCGCAAAATTCCTCAAAAGCAGAAAGGTGGTGGTTTTTGCCAGGGCTGAGATAGCCAGCGAAAGGTTGGCTCCAAGATATGGAAGTCGATATCCTTCCATCATGCGCAGCATTCCAGTAAATTTATTTTTGGATATTGTTGTTCGAAAATCAAAATAATGAGATGGTTGCATGTTTGTTGCCATGTTATTTTTCCTGTTTCGGATCACCCGCATCACTTGATTTGGGATGATCATCATAAATAAAAAAGCCACGGGTCAAGTGTGCACCGTGGCTTTGATCAGACGGATCCTTTGTTCAATGGTTAACAGGCACACTCCAGGTAGGCAGATTCATTCCCGTTCGAATGGGAAAGATCTGAAATTGAGCATTTCTTTCGATCATGAACTGCCTCCTTGGTAGTGGAATAATTACCTTCGAAGTTTATCATTGCTCAGAATGTTGGTCAAGGACATGTGAGCGAATTTCTGGTTCCATATCCTGCTGAACGTTGTATAACTTCCGATATAAACCACTTTCCATGGACATTAGTTCATCATGCGTACCCATTTCCCGGATTCTGTTTCCTTCCATTATCACAATGGTATCCGCCCCGCGAATTGTGGAAAGACGATGGGCGATCACGATCGTGGTTCTTCCCTTCATCAATCGCTCTATTGCCTCCTGGATAAGGTGTTCAGTCTGGGTGTCCACCGAAGATGTAGCCTCGTCCAGGATAAGGATCGGGGCATCCTTCAAAACTGCCCGCGCGATCGAAAGTCGTTGTTTTTGACCACCTGATAACTTGACACCACGTTCACCAATCACTGTGTCGTATTCATAAGGAAGCTTCATTATGAAATCATGTGCGTTGGCAACCTTTGAAGCTTCGACCATCTCACTTTCTGAAGCATCCGGTCGTCCAAATAGGATGTTTTCCCTGACAGTCCCATAGAAGAGGAATACATCTTGCAGTACGATGCTGATCTGCTTGCGGAGATCGTCCATTTTTAATTCTTTGATATCATGTCCATCCAGCAGGATCTGACCGCTGCTCACATCGTAAAAACGCGGGATCAGGCTCACCAGTGTTGATTTGCCAACACCTGTCGGTCCGATCAAGGCGAGGACGCTTTGAGCGGGAATCTCCAGGTTGATATCCTCCAGGACGGTGACACCATGGATATATTCAAATCCCACATTCCTGAATATGATCTCTCCCCGTGCTGTTCCCTGCATCGATACCGCCCCAGGTACTGTGTGCGGCTCTTCGTCTTCTTCGATCAGGTGGGCAACCCGGTCTGCTCCAGCCAGGGAACTCTGCACATTTTCCCATGCGCTGCTAAGTATTCGGACGGGATTGTAAAACATCTCGAGATAGAGAAAGAATGCCACCAGGTCAGAAACAGGGAGGGTGCCTTCCATTGCCAGCCTTCCACCAAAGAAGATCACGATCAACATTCCCAACGAGGAAGTGAATTCTACGAAAGGTTGAAATGTAGCCATCAGTTTCAAGGCATTTAGCAGTGAATCCTTGTAACTATCAATTCGCTCCTGAATGTGTATGGCTTCCTCTTTTTCCCTTGTGAATGCCTTGATCTCTCGAATCCCAGAAAGATTGTCATTCAAGGTGGCGTTCAGGTCTCCCAACTCCTTTTGCCTTTTACGGAAAGCCGGACGCACATACCTTGCATAGATCCGCAACGATAGGATCACCAGAGGGATCGGTATCGTGCTTAGCAGGGTCAGTTTCCAGTTCAATCCAAGCAGCATGATTGTTACCGCGATGAAAGTGATCACATTCACCACAACATCTGGAATGGCATGGGCAATTAACTGCTCGAACAGGTCGGTATCGTTGACCACGTTTGACATCAACTGGCCAACCTGTTTATCTTCGTAGAATCGCAGTGACAAACGCTGCATATGATCATAGATATATTTGCGTACATCCGCCACGACTCCCCAGCCAGCAACATGAGCCAGGTAGGAACGCAAAAATTGCAGCACCGCTTTGCCAATATAAACAGCCAGTGCGATTATTGTCAGGTTTTGAACCAGGTTCATCCTGTCCAAGGTGGCTGATGGATCAGTGACCGCTGCCACCAATGTCTTTATGATCCAGGGGATCAGCAATTGCACCCCCACCAGCGCCAGCATGGCAAAGGCAGTGATGGTCAGGGTTAATTGGTAGCGGCGCGCATAACGGAAGATAAGTTGAAATGGTTTCATGATTTTTCCAGACTGGATTGTAATTCAGTTTCTTCAGGAAGAGGTCGTATTATACGGGAAATCGGATAACTGCGAATGAACAGTATGTTTAACAGGAAAAGAAAGAATAAATTTTGATAGGTGTTTCATTTCTTCTCCAACCGATACAACCTTCCATTCAAATCGAGGAGATAGATTTCCCCCAACTCGCCAATACCGAATGAGGATATGCTCAATCCCGTTTCGAATAATATTTTTCCATTCCATTGACCATTTCCCTGGTTGATCAATCCCCATACCAACCCGCTGCAGAAATCACCAAAGATATAGATACCATTTAATTCAGGCAGATCTATTCCCCGGTAAACAAATCCTCCAGTGATCGAGCAGCCCTGGTCGTGCCCAAATTCAAATACAGGTTCTATAAGATTTCCATAACCAGCAGGGCTGCCATCCTGGTAGGGATGTTTTCCCTCCCGCACGTTCCAGCCAAAATTTGCCGGGAGATTATTGAAATCAGAAGTGAGAAAATTGACCTCCTCCCATTGGTTCTGACCTACGTCAGCGATATACAGGTCACCAGTTTGACTGTCAAAACTGAATTTCCAGGGGTTCCGCAATCCGTATGCCCAGATTTCCGGTAAACCACCTCCGGAGAAATAGGGATTATCCTGTGGGATCCCATAAGGGCTGCCGTTATCGACGTCGATACGAAGGATCTTTCCCAGCAGGGTTTGAACAGACTGTCCATTCCCATATGGGTCACCTCCGCTGCCGCCATCTCCCAGGCTGATCCACAGCATCCGGTCGGGACCGAAGATCAACTGCCCGCCATTGTGATTGGGAAAGGGTTGATCGACTTGCAGCAGGATCATTTCGGAGTTTGGGTCTGCGTACTGGTTGTCAATCGGAGCAGTGGGTTCCACTGAATACCGGGCGATGACCGTATTTCCATTTCTATCCATGTAATCAACATAGATATACCCGTTTTCACGAAAATCTGGATGAAAAGCCAATCCCAACAATCCCTGCTCGTAACCTGAGCTTCCAACTTTTCCCCTGATATCCAGGAAGGGTAAAGTCCGGATGATCCCTTCCTTCACCACCATGATCATCCCCTCTTTTTCAACCACGAATAATCTTCCGCTGCCATCATTTGCGTTAGCCATGTTCACCGGCTGTGAAAGACCATCCGTGACGAGGTTCCATGCATATTGCTCCATGGCTGGAAAATCTAGTGCGGATGTAGCTGTGGAAGTTTCAGTGGGATCAGGCACAACAGTCGGAAAATTTTCCTGGGTCGCTGTAATTGTGGCTGGCAATCCGGGTTTCACTGTTGGGTTGGGAGTTGAAGGAACACAGGCAGAAAGAAGGATCACCATTCCTGCCAGGATGAATATGTTCCACCGTGATCGATTCACAGAGATACCCTTCTCTGTAGGAATGTTCTTTAACTGAAATTGAATTTTCATGCGATTATCACTTAATTTTATAATGCACTGATTTGAAAAGGGAAAATACTGGGCAAAACTTAGCCCCTCAGTTTCCATTCAGGAACATCGATTGTCATGGCAACCCTGGCATTTATGGGTCAGGTTGACCGGTTTGTGGAGAAACCCTGGTTCAGCACCTTTGTGTTGGATGCGTCAGACCTGATTGATCCTCATCAATTGCCCGGATTGTGGCAGTTGGTATCCTGATCGATTCCTATGGGTTTTTCAATTACCCCTTATACCAGGAGGTATCCATCCTTCTGGACTGAATTCATCGGATCAATCGATCAGGATGTGCATGGCAACAACCGTTATTTTGCTCATCCTTTCTTGTAGATCATGATAAGCAGTAAGGTATACAGATTTCTCTGCTCAATTTAATGGTTCGATCAGTTGGCAACCTCGATGGTTAAAGTCACTGAACAGAATGTGGTGGCGCCTTGTACTACTGCCCATGTTTCAGTGTATTTGCCAACTGAGTTGGGAATGTTCAAGTCCAACAGCAATGTGGCTTTGGCATCCGGTAATACATCACCAGATAGATTGACAACACTGTAATCATGCAGATTTGTTCCGTTCATAAACTTGAAGTCCACATTGGCGTCGTCCCAGGTGGTTTGGCTTGTATTCTTAACTACCCAGGTAAAGTCGATATATAGAGTACCGGGTTTGAACTTGCTGTTATTCAGAGGGGATAGTGAATCAGTTGTGCAGGCGCCAACATTTGTAATTGTACCCGTGACAGTTGGAGTCTTGGATCCCCCGGGCGTGGCTGTTTTTCCAGGTGTGGGTGTGGGTCCGGGGAGTTTTACCGGCACTCCTGTAAAGTCATTCACTTCAGTGGCATAGTATCCCCATACCCAGCAGTAGGTACCCGGGTTATTGGGATTTTCAATGTAGTAATAGCTTTTGGATGGGTCCACGCCGAAAACTTCCACCATCACACCGGGGTCGAGCTGCCCGACACGATCATAAACGACGTCAGGTCCCAGCCGGCAGTTGGTTGTCTTGCTTACGCTGATCATAGGTTTGCTGGAGGTGGCGGTAAACACTGTCGTTGCAGTCGGGATCGTTGTTTCGGTGAAGACAGGTGTGGGGGTATCGCTTGGGTTGGATAGTGCGATCCGGGTTAATGTCGCGTTTACCGCGGATTGGGCGGTTTCAGCGATGCCGGTGTTGACGGCATTGACCTGGTTGGGGTCAGCGGTCTCTGTTGCAGAACCGCAGGCGCTGGATGCCAACAACATGAGCGCCAAGGTTATAAATAGAATTGTCTTTTTTGTGTTCATAAGGTTCTCCTGCATTTAAATGGTTTCGGTTGGGGTCATTAGCATTGGGATCAATAAAAAGGAATGAGTAATTGGAAATCCCCCGAAACCAACTGAATGGTACCATAAAAAAGGTCCATTGGCGATAGGTAGATTTAATACCGGGATACAGCGCCTTGTGTTAGGTTCTATTTAATATCCTTTTGAATGGTTGTGTTGATTCAATATCCTTCTTTATTCCTTGAATACAGAAGAAAAGGTCCAATTTCGTCGCTGCCTTTCTTTTCAAATGTCATCCCAATTTTCTCAGCCACCCTTTTGGATGCCGTGTTTTCTTCATCTATAACGCAGACCAGGCGCGGAAGCTGCAAATTGTCAAATCCGTAATCAAGAATTGCCCGGGCAGCTTCTGTACCCAAACCCTGCCCCCAATAGGGTTTGCTGATCATATAGGCGACCTCGACTTCGTCCTGCCCATCAATATTCCAGGGAAGCAATCCACACCGGCCGATGAATGTATTCGTCTGCTTGTAAATGGTTGCCCACAACCCCAAAGCCGGGTGTTTTGGATGCCCATGCATATGCCATTCCAGCATCTCGCGCGCTTCTTCATAATTTTCGGAACCATCTGGTATGAACTTCACCATATCCGGATCGGTATAGAGTGCGTAA
>DATEUN010000082.1:0-47875 GCA_035283125.1 Anaerolineales bacterium | reverse complement strand
GTTTCCCATGACCCCAGTGGTATTGTCAGGTACCAGCCTGGCACCTATAGCTGGTGAGTTTTCGATAGTCTCCCATTTTCGGCCATCGATCTTTGATTCAATTTCCAGTAACAATCCTTTCACTACTTCCATGTCCTTGCGCTGGCAGATCAAATGAACGGTTGGTCCGGCATCCATGGTGAAATAAACTTCTACCCCTTCCATTCGCCATGATTGTACTGCCAGGATCAATTCGATACTTTCTGGCAGCCAGTAATAAATACCGGATGCCCATCCCCCGTGAGAATTTTGATAAGGTGAGGTTATGGCGATGCTGTGGAAGGAAATGGCTTCCAATTCCGTTTCCCTTCCAAATGAATTAAAATCTCTTTCCAATATCGCTGAACGAATAATATCAAGCCGAGTATCAAGCATTGCCAACCGGGTACCGAAGAAAGGTGATGCTGCTGCCAGTTTGTGCCCACTTGTGGAAGATATGTTTTTTGCTTTTTGAGAAAAGACCACGGACAGGATTTGGATGTCCCAATGTTCAGGTGGCGCCAATTGGATGGCATATGAGGAATCGTGTTCATCGAGGGCGATCCACTCCACGAACCCATCCGGGATGGATCGACAGGCTGACCCGGAACCCATTCTTGATAATTCTGAAAGTTCTTTCTGATCCAGTGTCAATCCAGCAGCTGCACTGGTTGCCAGGGTGAGAGCAGCAAATCCGGAAGCGGATGAGGCGATCCCGATAGACTCTGGAAAAGAATTTTCAGTGACCACCGAAGCTTTTTCGTAAACACCTGACATATCCCGGATGCGATCGACTTGTTCAAAAACCCTGTGGAAGAAAACCGAGTCATCAGAAACCGGGTTTCCTGCCACCTGGAGTTGATCAATTTCCAGAGCTGGATCAAATGACACGCAGGTTTTAGTTGTCGCATTGCTCAAGTTCATGGATATGGAGTTGTTCGTGGGAATACGAAGTTTCTCATCCCTTTTCCCCCAGTATTTTACAAATGCCAGGTTGGATGGTGCAATGGCTGTTTTTTTCCTTCCCATTGTTTCATTCTCCAATTTGCATGATTGGGTCCCAGACCATCGTCTAATTTTATTTCAATTATGATGATCTAACATGGTATTTCTTACTTGATTCTATCATCCAAAGTCTGGGCTTTACTCTAAGCTACCTTGGTGAAAAGAATGAATTCCATACAGTTTATATTATTTATTGAGGGCTTTTTGGGATTGTAACAGGCAGTTGATTTATATCCTGGTCAGGAACCTATGCAACATCATCCATCATCTTTCACTTTGTGTCCATCAATAACAGGGTTGTTCTGGTTATCACAAAATTCCAATTGCCATTTGAAATTTTATAACGATCAACCACTTATTAAAATATGATCCAGGGATCATTTATTCCCTGGATTAATCTTGAATAGTGGGAGGATCCAAATTTCAGAGTGTTACCTTATGGAAGAATTCGCCAGGTGCCTGGTGAAGATACATAAGTCATCTCCAATATCATAAAAATCCCTGATCCTCCCTTCCAGCCCAAATCCCCTCCTGATATAAAACTTCCGGGTACTTTCAAAAGCTTCTTTCCCGGAAGTCTCCGCGATTAAAAGATGCCCGCCTGAGTCAGAAACTATCGATTCTACCTGGTTCACTAAAAAAGTTCCGATGCCAATATTGTGTTTTTTATATTGAACAGCGATCCAATAAAGATCGAATGTACCCCGTGTCAGGGGACGTTTGCCAAAGCATGCAAAACCAACAACCTCCCCGGATACCTCTGCTGCGATGAAATGATACCAGCTGTCGATATCACCTTTTGTGATGAATTCATCCCACAACTCCTTGATGGTATCGATATCGCCCGAGTCGAAAATATCGATAGTATTGGCTATTTCAAAAATTGCTTGTTCATTGATTTTCGTCGGGATTTTAAGTCTAAGCTCATTTGAGATTTCGGCCATTTTTCCCTCTCGATGGCGAGATTTAATATATGTTCAACCATGGAAATGTAAGAATAACCTCCCTGGTTGGCAGCAATTGGGAATCCAGAATCAGATCCAAGGTCAGGTATTTCATTCACATCAATGACGTATGGGGTTTCCTGGAAATACCTGATATCCACTCTACCGAAATCACGAAGTCCAAGAACCCGGTAGGCTCTAATTGCTACTTCTTTTATTTGTTTTTCATCGAATGCATTGAGTTGTGCCGGGCAATGGGAGTGGATATTCTTGTAGAAAAATGATTCAGGTTCCCATTTGGACTCATAGCTTAAGATATGCTTCAATGGATCAGTAATATCAGAATAATCCATTTCAGTTATTGGTAATACTTCGATTTTTTGATTTCCCCACAGGGATACAGAAAACTCACGCCCTGGTATGAATTTTTCGACCAACACAGGTTGATGATAACGTTCGAGTATGAGCGCAACACGATCCATTAAAGCATCATTTGAATTGACGACAGATTCTGAATCAATTCCCATGCTGCCATCATCACAGGACGGTTTGACAATGGCAGGGAAATCATAGCGGTAAGGTATTCCAGTTATTGTAAATAATTGAGAATCAGGAGTTGGAATATTATTATTCTTTAAAACAGTTTTCGTGAGTTGTTTGTTTATACAGACAGAAATTGTTTTTGCAGAGGATCCTGTATGAGAAAAACCAAGATGCTCAATTAACCTTATAACCAGGAATGCATCCTTGTTACTTCCATTAAATCCGTCACAAAGATTAAAAATGAAAGCAGTTTCTGGCTGATATGGTCTTAACAATTGTTCAAGATCATCGAGCGAAGATTCAACGGGAATTAAAAAAACAGACCAACCGCGCGCTTTCAGGTTGGCAAATATCTGTTCAGCAACTTTTGCTGTATCTTGTAGGGCTATGAAATCTCTTGGGTTGGTAACAATAGCATTAGTCTCAACATTAAAGAGAAGTAATATTAGAGGGGGATCGTCATTATCCATGTTTATTTGATTTCCAATTTCATTATTTTATGATCATCAATAATATACTATATTACTACGATTCTAATAATTTTCAATGACAATATAGTCTGAACATAGATATTTCTGTAAACATGGTGGAATAGGGTTCTGAAGGGTATGGGTTGCACGCAGTTTAAAAATCTTTTTCGCAGTTTCGAGATTGATAACTTAGTTTGTTATTTCCAGGTTTTTCCTGAAGGTTCAATTTTCAATATCCATTTCCTTCTTCCGTTCTGATTAGGATTTTTCCATAAAAGAAACCAGCCCCGTAATTTTTCATTGCGGGGCTGGTTATTCCTTGAAAATATGATCAGGGAGTAAATATATACGTATTGGTTGTGCATGTACCTGCCAGGTCGGCTTCGTTACATAACTTGATCGTCAGGGTGATCTCGTGTCCGGTTGGGTTATTCGTGAAGAATGCTGACTGCAAATGACCTGATTCCCCTCCTGCAAGATCTCCCTGTATCGATGAAGGAGATGCGGGGCATCCGGTCAGGTTCTTGAAATCATTGACAATATTTGCAGCAACCGTTGTGATGGGCGGACCGGCATCGTATACAGAGACACTGCCGGAAGTCCACACACCATTGCCATCATTAAGAACGCTAACATCAAACCAATAATTCGGGCTGCAGGATTTAAGAGTTGCAGATTGTATCGCAAAGGTTGGTCCGGCTGTTCCTGTTGGAGCTGTAGTAGGTGCTGGCATGGGAGTGAAACGGGGTACGAAGGAAATATCACCTACGATCGTGACAAAAGTCCCCACGATCCAACAGTATCCCTGGGGATTATCAGGGTTTCGGATATAGAAGTACCCTCCGGAAGTGTCGATGCCGATTATTTCAGTCGTGGTTCCAACAAATAATCCCCCCACCTTGTCAAACTCAACCCCTTGTCCGGTCCTGCAGTTTGTGTCCTTGCTGACACTGAGCATGGGTCCACCTGACCCAGTCGGGATGGTCGTAGTTAAGGTTGTCGGTTGCAGGGTAGTTGTCGGTGTCGGTGTGTTTGTTTTGGTTGGGATAAGCATAGCCTGTTGTGTTAATGTCGCTGCAGCTGCCCCTTGTGCAGTTTTTAACACAATGTCTCCGGCTGATTCTGTTGGAACATCGGTAGCTTTATTGGGAATACCACAGGAACTTAATAGGATGACGACCAATGCCATTATGGCGAATGATCTGAGATTTTTTAATCCCATTTTTTCCTCCTTTTCTTTTTAATTTCGAACATTCTTTTCATTGATTTTATCGTACTTTGTATTAGTATACACCTATCATTACACGTTTTTGACCTCTGGTAACAATTAAGAAAAAAGATAAGAGCAGGGATGAAATCCCTGCTCTTGATCAAATTTAATCTGAAATTGACCTTTAATCGTTGGATTCTTGAATTTCAGGAGCTTCCATGGTCACTTCCAATTCAGGCTCAGTAGCTGGAATTTCGGGCACTTCCTGAACACCGTGTTCGATTTCCGTGAATCTTCCTTGAACAAAACCGGTCCCGGCTGGGATAAGTTTACCGATGATCACATTTTCTTTCAATCCATACAACGGATCAGTACTAGAAGCAATTGCAGCTTGGGCAAGAACCTTGATTGTATGCTGGAAGGAAGATGCAGATAGGAACGAATCGGTACTCAATGATGCTTTGGTAACACCAAGAAGGATTTCAGCGAATCGTGCCGGTTTCTTGCCTTCCCCTGCTAGTTTCTCGTTGGCTCGCAGGATCTCCAGGCGATCGATCGTTTCACCTGGCAGGTAGGTTGTATCACCCGGTCGTAGAATTTGGACCTTGTTGAGCATCTTGCGGATAATGACTTCAAAATGCTTGTCATGAATATTCTGTCCCTGGGATCGGTAAACCTTCTGGATTTCTGTCATCAGGTACATCTGGCAGTCCTCCCGCCCCTTGATCCTCAGAATGCGGTGAGGATTGAGAGATCCTTCTGTCAGAGGTTGACCAGGTTCAACTTTATCTCCTTCTTTCACTAACAACCGTGAGGTGTTGGGGATGTCGTATTCCTCCTCATCGTGGATTTCATAGGAGACAAATACTTTCTTCTTTTTCTTTTCGATCCTTGTTCGGCCTGAGTGCTGGGCTGGTAGGGTGGCTTCACCCATCGTTGCCAACACATCTCCAGCTTTAACTTCCGTACCATCTTCAATTACGACACTCCATTCCTCCGGAATGTCATATTCGTCTGAGATCATCTCGCTTTTCTCGACATTGACAAGTCGCAGATCTGAATATTTTTCCGATTGGGAAATGTGTACAGTTCCTGCGATCTCGGATACAACAGCTTCACCTTTGGGTGTTTTCCTGGCTTCAAATAATTCCTCTACCCTGGGTAGACCGCTGGTGATATCGCCTCCGGCTGCAACACCGCCTGTATGGAAAGTTCGCAGGGTCAGCTGCGTGCCAGGCTCACCAATGGATTGAGCAGCGACAATGCCAACTGCTGAACCAAGTTCCACCATGTTACCTCGACCCAGATCCAGTCCGTAACACTTCGCACAGATACCGTGTATCAACTGGCAGGTGAGCGGCGACCGGACTTTAACTTCTTCAATCCCAGCCTCAAGGATCTTGCGGGTGAGGTCTCGATCCAGCATCACGTCTCTTTCAGCCAGGATCTCACCAGTCTTGGGGTCAATGATCCGTTCAGCAGATAATCTTCCAAATAAGCGCACATTGAATGCCTGTCCGGCTACATCGTCCCTGGCTCTTAAAGTTACCCCTTCTTCGGTTCCGCAGTCATCCTCATTAACGATCATGTCCTGTGCAATATCAACAAGTCGGCGGGTGAGGTAACCAGCATCTGCGGTTCGAAGAGCTGTATCTGCCAATCCTTTGCGGGCACCATGTGTTGACATGAAATACTCAAGGGCAGTCAAACCTTCACGGAAGTTGGAGCGAATGGCGTAAGGAATGATTCGCCCGGACGGGTCTGCCATCAAACCACGCATTCCCGCCAACTGTGAGAGTTGACTGAATCCACCTTTGGTTGCCCCGGAGTTAGCCATCGTTGCCAGGTTGCCATCGGGATCCATAAAGTTCTTTACTGCATTGGAAACTTTGTCTGTTGTTTCTTTCCAGACTGCGATCGTATGCTCATTTTGTTCCTGCTCAGTAAGCAAACCACGCCTGAAATCTCGATCTATGATATCTATTTCAGATAACGCTTCGTTAACGATTTCCTTCTTTTCTGGTGGGATGGTGATGTCAGCGACAGATAAAGTTGTCCCAGAGCGCATGGCAAATTCAAAACCAAGTGTCTTAATGGCATCCGCTGCATCTGTAGTTGTTTCCTGGGTGGTCAATTCATAGATCTCTGCGATCAGGTCCTTGACGCCGCCTTTCTCGAGCAGCTGGTTGTTGAATTGAACTTCTTGGGGAAGGATCCGGTTAAAGATAACCCGGCCAACCGTAGTATCGATTATCTTGGAGACTGGTTCGGGCAATCGGCTGTTATCATCATCGTACCAGGTGGTTGCCTTGACCTTGACCTCTGAATGGACATCAACTTGATCCAATTCATAAGCCAGGTAGACTTCATCCATGTCTGCGAATGCACGTCCATCACCCTTGTGAGCTTCGTGGTGTTTCATGGTCAGGTAATAAACTCCCAGGACCATATCCTTTGAAGGTCCGATGATGGGCTCTCCATCCGATGGTTTCAACAGGTTCTTGGATGCAAGCATGAGGGTACGGGCTTCGTTGATTGCTTTCTCAGACAGAGGAACATGAACAGCCATTTGGTCACCATCAAAGTCTGCGTTGAAAGCTGTTGTGACCAGTGGATGAAGTTGAATGGCTGAACCTTCGATCAGGATCGGTTCAAATGCCTGGATTCCAAGCCGGTGCAGAGTAGGGGCACGATTGAGCAGAACAGGTCTTTCCTTGATGACCTCTTCCAATACTTCCCAGATTTCTGGCCGGTTGCGTTCAATGAAACGCCTTGCTCCCTTGACATTGGCAGCATAATTGTGTTTTACCAGCCTGGCGATAACAAAGGGACGGAACAATTCAAGTGCCATGTTCTTGGGCAGACCGCATTGTGATAATTTCAATTTGGGTCCAACAACGATCACCGAACGTCCGGAATAATCCACGCGTTTTCCAAGCAGGTTTCGGCGGAATCGGCCTTTCTTCCCTTTTAACATATCGCTCAAGGAACGCAGTTCCCGGCGACCTCGGCGGGATAGGGCTTTTCCGCGTTGTGAGTTATCTATCAGGGAATCAACTGCTTCCTGGAGCATTCTTTTTTCGTTGCGAACGATCACATCCGGTGCACCCAATTCCAATAACCTCTTCAATCGGTTGTTTCGATTGATTACCCGGCGGTATAGATCGTTCATGTCGGATGTGGCAAATCGACCTCCATCCAATTGGACCATCGGGCGAAGATCTGGCGGAATGACCGGCAGTACAGTGAGGATCATCCATTCTGGTCGGTTTCCTGATCGACGGAATCCTTCAAGAACTTTCAATCTCGAAGTGGCTTTTTTACGTTTCTGCTTAGATTTTGTTGTTCGAAGTTCGTGCCAGAGCTCTTCCGATAATTTATCAAGATCAAGTCTTTTCAGGATATCGAAGAAAGCCTCTGCACCCATATCTGCCCGAAATACCTGTCCCCAGCGTCCTTTAAGCTCACGGTAGCGTGATTCACCCAGAAAAGTGAATGGACGTAGTTCGAGGAGTTCATCCCGTAGGCGGGCATTTGAATTCTTTGAATCAGAGGATTGATCCTCCAGCATATTGCGCATCTCAACCATCTGTTCTTCTGCTTCGGCTTTGATGCGCTGGTGATCCATTTTGATCTGTTCGAGTTCTTGTTGTTCCTGTTCTTTTAACTCGTTCTCAATTCTTTCAAGTTGTCCTTTGACATACTTCTGTACTTTGGAGATGTGACTGGCGGCAATGGTTTTTCCAGCCTCCACAATGACCTCGTTCGTACTGCCGAAAACAACTTCTTTCTTGAGTTCCTTCCCTTTTTGATCCTGCAGGAATTGATCAAGTCTTTGCCCTTCCTGGATGATCGGTTCCAGTTTGGAAGCGATCTGCTCATCATAATTCTGCTCGAGATCTGTTTTCTTTTGTTTTAATTCAGCCATGCGATTGTCCCGATCTTTTTTGATCTCGACGATCTTGGCATTGATCGTGGATGCTTGTTCGCGTTCAGAAACACTGATCTCATCTTCGAGACGCTTCAGCGCTTTTTCTCGGGCGTCTTCATCCACGAAAGTGACGATATACTGGGCAAAATATAAAACCCGGTCGAGATTCCGTCTCGAAATATCCAGCAATAAACCCAGGTAAGAGGGTATCCGGCGTGTATACCAGATATGTGCTACTGGCGTAGCAAGCTGGATGTGTCCCATCCGTTCTCTGCGGACAGAAGAACGTGTAACCTCCACACCGCATTTATCACAGGTGATACCTTTGTACCTTGGATTTTTGTATTTTCCACAATAGCACTGCCAGTCACGAGTTGGTCCAAAAATGGCTTCACAAAACAAGCCATCTTTTTCAGGACGAAGGCGACGGTAGTTTATTGTTTCCGGTTTAAGTACCTCGCCATAAGACCAGCTTCGGATGGTCTCCGGGGATGCAAGGCTGATACGAAGTGAAGTTAGCCCCTTAGTTTCCAATGGCTCATCTCCTAAAGTTGGGATTTGTTTGCTTTCAATAAATGGTCAGTTACTGGTCTATTGATCTTCTGCATGCTTTCTTTCAATTTGGGTCACCCCTGTTCTTTTATGAAATTTTGCCAGTAACAAGCAAAACAAAGCGCGAGGGGTTTCTTCCTCAAGCGCTCTTCGGATTGTGTAATTCTCTCTTGAATTCAACGTCCAGCTATTATAACAACGTGGTTTATTTCCGTCAAGGTAAATGCTGGTTAAATAATATGATTTTCCTCAACATTTCATCTGATTTTCGCCTATGATCATCGAACAACAACAAATTTACTTCAGAAGTCCTTTTTCTAAAAGATAGAATTCCGTAAGAGATAAAATTTATTATTCAACAAACTCCAACAGGGAAAGAACATCCTGAAAAGCTGCGTCGAACAGCTCCTGCATGATCTCACTATCAACTTTGTATTCTCCGCCGAATGATCCATCGCCATAGGTTTCCCGAGCCTGCCTGGCATTGAGGATCCCAGCGATAAAAGGAGGATTCTTGGAACCATCTGGAAGCTCACTAACGATGGTGAAAGGGAAGGCTTCCAGCCAATTGGCGTGGGAGGGTTTGATCTTATGCTTCTCTGCCACATCCTGGACGCTGTGCGAGGTCCACCATGAATACCATCTTACCTGGAGTTCAGGCAATTGGTTTACCAATTCGTAAAGCCTTGCTCTTGATCCATCGTTCCCGCCGTGTCCATTCAAGAGGAGTATCTTCCGAAACCCTTGTTCATATGCAGATCGTACCAAATCTTCGACCACATCCAACAGGGTAGCGATCCGCAGGCTGAGCGTGCCGGGATAATGTAGAAAATACGGGGAACTCCCAAAACTCAACGGTGGAGCTACCACTACACCTGTTTTTTGAGAGGCTGCGTCAGCAAGTGCCTGGGGTATGCGTGTATCCGACGCCAGGCTCAGGTATCCATGCTGCTCGGTCGCTCCAATGATCAGGATCAAACGATCCTCTTTCGTTAAATAATCCTCAACATCCATCCAATTCAGGTCTTCTATTCGCATCTTCCACCTCGTAAAGCAGGATTCGTTTATCATCCTGCTTCTGATCAATCACTTATAGGACAATATTGACCAATCGCTTGGGAACAACGATCACTTTCCTGGGAGACTTTCCCTCAAGGAGTTTTTGAACGGCATCACTTTCAAGTGCGACTGCTTTGGCAGCTTCATTGCTGATGTTCGCCGGTACCATGATCCGGTCGCGCAATTTACCGTTGACCTGCACGATCAGGGTGATCTCCTGGTCCTTGGCAGCTGCCTGGTCCACGTCTGGCCAGGGTTGCGTATGGATCGAATATGGTTTACCGGAGATTTCCCACATCTCCTCTGCAATATGCGGACAAATTGGTGCCAGCATCAGCATGTAGATCTCTTTTGCTTCAGTCCATTCTATAGTGCCAACAGCTCCTGCTTCCCGGGCTTTATACATCTCGTTCATTAATTCCATCAATGCTGAGACAATGGTATTGAATTCAAATGTTTCAAAATCATTGCTGACCTGCTGCAATGTCTGGTGGACTTTCCGCCGTAATGCATTCAGCATTTCTGCATCGGGATTTTTCCCCGGTTCAGTATCCGTAATGGCACTCCAGACCCTTCGCAGCCACCTGACAGTACCATCAATACCATTTGAATTCCATGGTGCACCCAGGTCCCATCTTGCGAAGAACATCAGGAATGCACGAACGGCATCAGCTCCATACCGCTCGACCAGGATATCAGGTGCGATCACATTCCCCCGGCTCTTTGACATTTTTTCGTGATCTTCACCCAGCACCATGCCCTGGTTGCGTAACTGGATCATGGGCTCAGATCCTTTCATGATACCCATATCGCGGCCAGCTTTATGGAAGAAACGGGTATACATCAAATGCATGGTTGCATGTTCGATCCCTCCAGTGTAAGTGTCAACGGGCATCCAGTAATCATATTCCTTGGGATCGAAGGGTCCCTTATCATACTTGGGATTCAGGTAGCGCAGGTGATACAAAGACGAGCACATGAATGTATCCAGCGTGTCCGTTTCCTTGGTGGCTGGCTTTGAACATATCGGGCAAGTGGTATTCTTCCATGTCGGGTGCAATTTGAGCGGTGATTCACCGGTGGGTTTCCATTCGATTTCTTCCGGTAACTCAACCGGTAATTGGTCTTCAGGAACCGGGTTCCATCCACACTCATCACAGTAGACCATTGGTATTGGTGCTCCCCAGAATCGCTGCCTGGAGATCAACCAATCACGCAGTTTGTAATTCGTGGCTGCCTTTCCATACCCATGCTTCTCGATGAAACGGATTGCTTCAGCAACTGCATCTTCTGCCGGGGTTCCGCTTAGAGGTCCGGAATTTACCATCCGCCCATCGGCTGGGACGGATTCCGTCATCGTGGCTCCATCCAGTGCTTCCATTTCTTCTGGTTGAATGACCACTCTCACTTCCAGGCCAAACTTCCGCGCAAACTCAAAATCCCTCTGGTCATGGGCAGGAACAGCCATGATGGCGCCTGTTCCGTAACTCATCAGGACATAATCTGCGATCCAGATTGGTATTTTTTCTCCATTGACTGGGTTGATTGCATACCCTCCAGTGAAGACACCTGTTTTATCTTTCCCAACCGCTTCGCGTTCGATATCAGACAAACGTGCAGCCAGTTGCTGATATTCCTTAACTGCATTCATCTGGTTGGCAGTTGTTATCTTTTCAACAAGTGGATGTTCTGGGGATAAGACCATGAAAGTGGCGCCCCACAAAGTATCAGGACGAGTGGTAAAAACCTCCAAAGGATCTTCCTGATCGGTTCCGAAAACAACAGATGCTCCCACGCTTTTGCCGATCCAATTGGTTTGAAGTGTCTTGACCCTTTCTGGCCAATCCATTCCGGAATAATCCAACAATTCCTCGGCATAGCTTGTTGTACGGAAAAACCACTGCTCCAGATTCTTCTTGATAACTGGCGTGCCACATCGTTCACAGTGCCGGTCTTCACCCCATACCTGTTCACGCGCCAATGTGGTGTTGCAATTGGGGCAAAAATCGACTGGTGACAGTTTTCGGTAAGCCAGGTTGTTCTTATATAGCTGAATGAAGAACCATTGAGTCCAGCGATAATATTCGGGATCTGCAGAAATGATTTCTCTTCGCCAATCCCACATTGAACCCATCGTACGCAATTGTTTCCGCATGAATTCTATATTCTTATAAGTCCACTGCTTTGGATGGATATTGTTCTTGATGGCAGCGTTTTCAGCAGGCAGCCCAAAGGCATCGAATCCGATCGGGAACATTACGTTATAACCATTCATACGCTTGTACCGCGCCCGTGCATCACTGGGGGTCATCGCGTACCAATGACCTATGTGAAGGTCACCAGATGGATAAGGCAGCATGGTCAGGGCGTAATGCTTTGGTCTGGTTGGGTTGATGTCGGCTTCATAAAGATGATCAGCCTGCCATTTTTCCTGCCACTTTTTCTCGATATTTGTGGGTAAATACCCTTCAATGTTGGATGATTCACGTTGTTTTTTCATAGGTTCCTGCCATTTTGAATAAGATAAAAAAAAGATCCCTGTCCACTCAGGGACGAAGGATCGAAAGTATGCTCCGCGGTACCACCCTGGTTAACCTGTTCTGGGAACGAGGTTCACTCTGGGACGCTGTAACGGGCTGCCCGGTATTGACTGATGATTTCATCAACACGATCTCCCTTGCGGGCGACAGGCGAGTTTGCACTTTTAGCGGTGTTCTGCAGACACCATGATGGGCTTCCACTCTCTCTCCCATCTCTCTGGCAGATGACCTAATACTCCTGCCTGAACATTGCATATTAAGTTTTCAGTGGACCCAGAGGGATTCGAACCCTCGACCTTCTCAATGCCATTGAGACGCGCTCCCAACTGCGCTATGGGCCCATCTTATCGTTTTTTAATTGCGTCGGCGATTGTACTCGGATTTTGTTCTTCCGTCAACCGATCCTTGGTCACGTTGTGGACCTGAGGGGATTCGAACCCCTGACCTCCTCAGTGCGATTGAGGCGCGCTCCCAACTGCGCTACAGGCCCATAAGTAAAGCGATTGTATCTGACGCATGGGTGACTGTCAAGCTGGCATGAATTAATGGATATTTCCTGAGGTTTGCAAGCCAGGTGAATCTTGTTTGAGTAAATTCAGTTAAAATGATTATATTCAATATTGATCAACAATTGACATTATATAAGGATAAATGGAAAAGGGAGAACAACATGAGGGAAGTTCCCAAACCTGAGTTTCGTATAGCTGATTTAGAGTCCACTGAACGACCCCGGGAAAGATTGGCTCGCGTAGGGGCTCAAAATTTAAAGACAGAAGAATTGATGGCCATTCTCTTGCGGACAGGTGTCCCGGGTGAGAACGCCATAGAAGTGGGTCGCAGGTTGATCAATACGTTTGGCGATCTGCTTGGTATCCAGAGGGCATCCTTTGAAGAACTGCGCGATCAACATGGAGTTGGTCCTGCCAAGGCAGCCCAGATAAAGGCAGCCGTTGAATTGGGAAGCAGGCTTGCCAAAAAATCCCAGATGAAGGAACGCAAATCCATTTCAAGCCCCGAAGAAGTTGCCAGTCTGTATCAATATGACATGGCTGAACTTCAACAGGAAGTCCTCAAGGTTGTTCTCCTCGACACACGAAACCATATCATCGATACGGTGGATGTTTATCATGGTTCAGTGAACTCGTCCCAGGTAAGGGTTGCCGAGATCTTTACCCCTGCCATCCGGCGAAATCTTCCATCAATTATTGTCCTGCATAATCACCCAAGCGGGGACCCCACACCCAGTCCGGATGATGTCGCCATAACACGAGCCATTATCCAGGCTGGAAAATTACTGGATGTGGATGTACTGGACCATATCATAATTGCCAGGCAGGGGCATGTTTCCCTGAAACAAAGGGGCTTGGGATTCAACCAGGAAGATCGTTGATGGTCAACCATATCGAACACTGAACCGGTCAAATTCGCCTGTGGCTGGTTCTTCTTCAGCGAATATTTCATCGACATGCGAACTGGATGGACCGATCCTGAGATTGTCTTCAAATTGTTTGAGGATTTGTAAATTCCCTTCTGCAACAGTTTCAACCTGGTCATAGCCAACATTTCGGACCCAACCAGTCAAACCCAACGCCCGCGCGTTTCTAAGCACGAATGCCCGGAAGCCTACTCCTTGAACTCGTCCTCTGATCCTGATGTGATAACGATTAAGTTCTTTCATGCTTTCAATCCCTGCGTATAGGTGGTTAATTCCTTATATGTAGATTCTAAATGGAAAACCCTCGAATTTCAACTTCCAAGCAGGAAGAGAACCGGCGTCATGGTGATGGGGCTCAGGATTGTTGTGATAAAGACAATGGAAGTGACCAGGGGTGGATCCAGATCATATTCTGATGCGAGAATGGTGGTCATCACAGCGGTTGGTAGTGCTGAGTCAACGATCCCCGCCTGCCTGGCAGAACCTTTTATACCCAGTAATCCGGTAAAAATAAAGCCAATGATTGGTCCGATGACCAACTTGATCACTACGCTCAATGACAATGCCCCGATGTTGCTGTTCCATTTGGCATGTTGCAGCTGCAAACCCAGCAGAATGAGCATGCTCGGGATTGCAGCTGTCGATAACAAGGTCATTGTCCGTTCTATTGGAGGAGGGAGGATCCACCCTGTTTGGATCAGGACGAAAGCCACGATAATGGCGTACATGGTCGGGACCTTCAACATTCCAAGCAAGCTGTCCTTAAAAGATAATTTCCCCATCGAAGCGATAACCACTCCTACTGTGTTGAACAGAAAGGCTATTGTGATATAGAAGATGGATGCGAACGCAAGTGCCTCCTCACCGAATGCAAAAGAGATCAGAGGAAGACCATAATTTCCACTGTTGGCAAATATGGTTGTTAGGAGAACAGCCATTAAGACCGGTCGTTTAAATCGAAATGCCTTACCGGCAGCAATTGCAATGGCTCCCGAGACTACGACCACGCATAGAGTGTATCCTATCGTTCTAAAGATGTCATTTGAGGAGAGATGGTTTCTGGTGAGGATATCGACCACCATAACCGGGTAGAGGATATTGAAAATTACCTTGCCAAGTGGTTGTGGGTCGATATGCAGAAGTCTGCCGAGCAGGAAACCAGCACCAGCGATCAGAAGGATCGGTAGCAGGTTATTGGCAAAAATGATTAACAGGTCGATCAAGAAATCTCCTCGGGGATCCTTTGATTATTACGTTTAGAAATTCTTGAAAGAATCAGGATTCAATCAGCATTGAAAGCATTGATTGCGTTGGTTAGGTGATCCTTTTACTCACCTTCCACCATGTCTAATTCATCACTCAGCTCGGGATCTGCATCAACCACCAGGAAATCGAAAGTAGCCATTTCTTCAGTAAGATTGAGGTTCTCCACTACTTCGTCTATGAAGTCTTCCTCATCAGGATCAAGTTGCTCATACATATCTTCGATCTTTTCACGAACACCTTCACCACCGATCTGGGAAAGTGACCATAATGTTGCTTTGATTATCTCTGTGTCATTCAAATCTTCCAACAATTCCAATAGAACTAGACGTGTGGTTTCCAAACCCAGGTTCCCCGCTGCCTGGATCGCTTCCAATTGGATCAGGTCATTGTAATGTTGGATCCCATCCAGTACTTCATTTTCCCAATTGGGATTGTTCGATCTGCCCATGGCAACCAATGCGCTGACCATCAACTCCTCGTTGTTGGACGAATAGGCGGAAGCGATCAAACGGTCAACTTCATCACGGGATGAAAATCCGAGTGATTCGATTGACTTCCTTTGAACCAGCTTATCTGCTCCATCGTCTGCCAATCTGATCAATTCATCTTCGATCAATTTCAATTCCACTGCTGGAATTTTATCCACTTCACCCATGTAGACAAAAATCCCCAAACCTGAAGCAGCTTCTGCCCTGGTAAATCGTGAAGGATCATTTTTCAAAATCTCGAGAAATAAGGGGATCAACTTTGGGTTTTCGCATTCCCATAATAATCGGATTGCCAGCATCCGTATGGACGGATCTTCATCTGCCAGCAGGTTGATGGTCAGGTTATCAAAGCACATAAGCGTATCATTGCTTGCAAGAACTTCCAGGTCTTCCAACAATGCATGTTTCCGGGTTGGCTGGATGTGCGGCCAGATCACATCCAATTGCTTGAGCTGCTCCGCTTCCAGGTCTGAAAACAGGTGTAGATATCCTGCCGGGAATATATGATCATTATCCAGGAGTGCATCCAGGATCGATTCAAAAGGTACTTGTTCAACCATGCTGGGTTACTAGGGCAGAATGATGCTGACAGGGTGAATGAAGTCCATGATATAGAAATACCCTAGAACAGAGATGAGAATCACGAAAGTAATACCATGGATCATGCTTTCAAATCGGGCAGGAACCCTTTTTCTGAAGATCACCTCCAGGAGAATGAAAAATATCCTTCCTCCATCCAGGGCTGGGATCGGCAGCAGGTTGATGATCCCTAAGGAGAGTGTCAACGAAATGATTCCTGATAATGTATAGTTGGTTGGTGCTTGTCCTTGTGTTTCAGAACCGGGCTGCCTGCTCTCAACATCCCGCTGGACTGATTCCTGGAACAAATTCCAGATACTTCTCGGACCGAGTAATTCAGCATCAGAAGGTTGGATCACGCCAGCTATCAAACGACCGGGTAAAGAAAGAAGTTCCCTGCCTGTTTGGAAGGTTGCCTGAAAACTGATTGGAATGGTGGCAAACCACGATTTTGCAGGTTCCAGCATGCTCCCCAGCAGCATGCCTGTCGCCCCCTCCTGGATCGATCGGTTGCTGTCAGGAATAACATCCAGGTTTATAGTGGTATCCCCTCGCATGATTACCAACGCTAAAGGTTGGTCCAGGTTTTCCCTGATGATGTTGCTTAATTGGTAGGTATCTGTAATCTCCTGTCCACCTGCAGAAATGACGACATCATTCACCTGGATGCCAGCCTGCATAGCTGGTGAACCGGGAGAAACATCCAATATCTGAACTTTACTGTAATTTGGGATCCCGATCTGCGTAAAGTAAATACTGAACGCCAGAATTGCCGTCAGGATGTTCATGGCAGAACCTGCCAGCAACGTGGTTATTCTTGCCCATGGTTTGGCATCCATGAAACCGCCTTTGGTTTCAGGATTATCTTCACCTTTCATGCGGTTAAAGCCGCCTAGAGGCAGCCAGTTAAGCGTGAACTTGGTACCTTTCCATGTAAAAAGTGTCAGCATCCGTGGCGGAATACCCACACCAAATTCTTCCACTTCAATACCAACCAGCCTGGCAACAATAAAATGCCCAAATTCGTGTAATAATATCGACCCGGCGAAAACCAAAACGAAGGTAATTCCGCCCAGCACTGTTAGACTCATATATTCACCTGATTCTTGTAATAATATGCAATGGATGCTTCCGTTGATGCTTCGAGATTATATCCTTATTTCAGCATATCTCAGGTTAATAGAATATTAAAGAAAGATCAGAAATTCCTTTCCTGCTATAATCCGATCAATGATATTGGTCACTGGTGGAACTGGTTTTATTGGTCGCAACCTTGTTCGGCAGCTCGTGGAAAACGGCTATCCGGTCCGGCTGCTTTTAAAACCTTCACTTAAAACACCAAAGGTACCTGTTGGAATTCCGGTCGAAGTTGCTGTCACCAGTATTAATGATGAACGAGGACTTAAAGCCGCCATGCGCGGGGTTGATGGTATTTTTCATCTGGCAGGAGGGGAAGGTTTGGGAACCCGGGCAGATCTTGAAAAGGTCGATGTTGATGGTACCCAATCACTGGTCAATGCTGCAGTTTCATCTAATGTTAAGAAGTTCTTCTACTTGAGCCATCTTGGTGCAGACCGTGCATCTGGTTTTCCGATCCTTAAAGCAAAGGGACTGGCTGAAGAGCATATCCGTGGCAGCGGGTTAACATATACGATCATTAGATCCTCGATCGTGTTCGGTCCGCAGGATGGATTTTCAACCGGCTTGGGTCTCCTCATCCATACATCTCCCGGTTTTTTACCGATTCCCTCCAGCGGTAAAACATTACTGCAGCCACTTTGGGTCGAGGATCTTGTCACCTGTATGCTTTGGGCAATGGATATTCCTGACCTGATCAACAAAACCATCGAAATTGGAGGAAGTGAGTACCTGAGCATAGAGCAGATTGTTCGCACGATCATGGAAACAATAAATAAAAAAAGGAAATTGGTTTTTTTACCAAATCCTTATATGCGTGCCATTACGATCCTTGCAGAATACTTGCTGCCTGGTTTTCCTAGTACAGTTTTCTGGCTGGATTATTTGGCAGTTAACCGAACCTGCGCAGTTGATTCGGTTCCACGCTTTTTTGACCTGATGCCTGCCCGCTTTTCCAACAGGCTTCAACATCTCCAGGGTGTCAATTGGAATAAGCTGCTTTTCAATCGCATTTTCAATAGGACCATCTGATCCGAAATAATGTTACGATCAGTTATTATTACTTACACGCAAATTCAGTTAATCGATATTATAGGAGTACCCCTATAAGGAAATGAAAAGTTGGTGTCCCTGCCTATAAAAATGGGTATTATTGACCATATCTTGCCCCCAGTTAATAACTTGCAATTTACCAACGAGTTGAGTAACATAAAACCAATAATGAAAACGCCTTCCATAAGCCATAATCGTTCGCGAAACACCATCGGTACCGGTCAGATATTACGAACCACTTTGGGTGTTGCCCTGGTGCTCGCCACCATATTTACTGCATTCCCACCAACATTTCTGACCAGTGATTTTAATGAAAGGCTCTCTCTCCTTCTTACCCCGCAACCGGATGGGAACAATAACCCCAATGTAGATCCGAACCTTCGAATTGGCATCATATCGGGACATTGGGGATACGACTCAGGGACAGTTTGTCCGAATGGCGTAACTGAACAGGAAGTAAACCTTTCAATTGCTACACAGGTTCAGCAGCAACTATCCGCCAGGAAGATTTATAAGGTGGATCTTTTGCAGGAATTTGACCAGCGCCTGGATGGTTACCAGGGAGTTTTGTTGATCTCTATCCACAATGATTCATGTATAATCAGTAATGAATTTACAACGGGATTCAAAATTGCTCTCAATGGTCAGAGTTCTTCACCTGAGAGGAACCAAAGATTGTTGAATTGCGTCTATGATAGGTACCAGAAGGAGACTGGTCTCAGCTACCATCCTGGCAGCATAACATCTGATATGATTGATTATCATGCCTTCAGCGAGATCGATCCTGATACAACTGCATTGATCATTGAAACAGGTTTCATGTCGAATCCCGTAGATTATGCACTATTGACCGAACATCCCGAAAAGGTGGCTGCAGGTATTGTAAATGGCATCTTGTGTTACCTTAATAATGAATCGATCGACTCAACACCAGTACCATCTTTGACACCATGAAAAAATAATGAACCCTGATCTTAACTTGGCAAGGAAAAAACTTCTGGAAGCAAAACAGGCTCTCCAGCGGGGCGATAGTTCATCTGCCTGGCAGCTGGCGGAGTTTGTCGCGTCAACTGCTCCTGAATTGGAGGAACCCTGGCTCATCCTTGCATCCCTTGCTGATCCGGTTGATAGCATCGAGTTGCTAAATCGTGCCCTGGCGATCAATCCGGATAGCGAGTTGGCAAAAAAGGGTATGGATTGGGCTGTCAAACAGATCAGGGAAAAAGTAAAACGGGAAACTCTCCAGATAAAGAGACAAGAAATTGAGAATACCCCCCAGGTGGTAACTTCGGCTGAAGTGGATTCCGGACCTGTTCCTGGAATGGCGACTCATTTTAATGCTGAAGAAGAGGGATCTTCTTCGGAACCTTCCATTGATAAAGCGGAAGGTGGTAAAAAGAAGAAAAGATCATTCCTTTTACCGCTTCTTGTTTTCATCGCACTGACAGCTTCCGTTCTTGTGGCAGCCTTGCCCGGCAGTGTATTAACAGCAAGAGCTTTTTTATTGCAGAAATTCATATCTCCCTCTTCAGCTCCTGTGGTGCAGGCTGGAATTTCGAACATCATCAAACCCACCTATACAGCCACAGCTACTCCAACCTATACTCCGACGCCAACCTTTACACCAACCCCAACCAATACTCCCACCCCTACG
Source organism: Anaerolineales bacterium (assembly GCA_035283125.1). Taxonomy (GTDB): domain Bacteria; phylum Chloroflexota; class Anaerolineae; order Anaerolineales; family Villigracilaceae; genus UBA12087. The sequence continues at coordinate 27,991 of DATEUN010000082.1, read as the reverse complement.
CCGACCAACACTCCCACACCTACCAACACGCCTCTGCCCACCAACACACCTGTTCCAATCGTCATACCTGGTGCTTCCGGAGAAGGTTGGATCGATGTGGATCTTTCTGCACAGAGGGTATATGTTTATGAAGGGTCTGAAATAATAAATACATTCATTGTCTCCACTGGAACATGGGAATATCCCACGGTAGTTGGACAATTCCATATTTATATCAAACTGCGTTATACCGATATGTCCGGACCTGGTTACTACCTGCCTGATGTTCCTTATACGATGTATTTCTATAAAGGGTATGGCTTGCATGGTACCTATTGGCACAGTAATTTCGGTGTGCCGATGAGCCATGGTTGTGTTAATTTGAGCATACCTGATGCCGGATGGTTGTTCAACTGGGCATCGGTAGGAACGCTTGTCAATGTTCATTATTAAAGCTTAAACCTCATTTGATCAAACAGTGGGGATCAAGATCCTGATCATCGATCAAATCCAATGTTACAATTTATTGATTGAAATCGTTAGTAAAAATACGGAATAAATTCCTAGTTGCTGCAGGTATTGATCATCAATTATGAATATTACCTCGTCCAACAATACAATCGGAATAATTATTATTAATATCGGAGTTCTTAAGCTAAATGGCAAATAAGGCAGTATTCGAAGGCTTGATCGTCGATGAACAAGGGAATCCTGTTGGGATGTCCTACGTAGGTGAGGATGCCTGTTACGTGGTTAATGATAATGGTTTTAATAAGCATATCCTCGCCAGCAAAGTTGATAAGCAGGTCCTTTCTAGGTTAAGTGATCAAATGAAAGGCAGCGAGGATCTCCTGAGCGAACAAACAGCCAAAATGCTTGGCACTGAGGATATTTTTTCGAAAGCAATGATCGAATCACAATTAAAGAATATCGATCAACAATTTGATGAGCTAATGAAAATGGGGATCCCCGAAGAAAGCCGTGCATACATGGGCATGCTTGGTTTTAAGATTGTTATTAATTTTGATGGTGAAGTAATTAAGCTGGACCAACCGGCGATAGGCAGCGATGATGAAGGGGGAGAAGACCTGTAAAAGTGGTTCTAACAGGAAATTAACGAAATAGGCGGGAGAAATAAGTATAATTATTTCATATTTAAACACCATAAAACTTAAGGAGAGCTACATATGATCTCAAAGAAAATGCAAGATGCTATAAATGAACAGATAAACAAGGAACTATTCTCATCTTATCTCTACCTGTCAATGGTTGCCTATTTTGAGGAAAAGAATCTTCCCGGATTTGCTAAATGGTTTCGCCTGCAGGCAGAAGAAGAAAAAGAACATGCCATGAAATTCTTTGACTTCCTGATCGAACGAGGTGGAAGGGTAAAACTGGGTGCCTTGGCTGAGCCAAAAGCCGAATGGACATCTTCCATGAATGCCTTCGAAGAAGTATTGAAGCACGAACAATTCATCTCAGCATCCATCAATACCCTTTATGAATTGGCGCTTGCGGAAAAAGATTATCCTTCCCAGATCCTGCTTCATTGGTTCATCAATGAGCAGGTCGAAGAAGAAAGCAACGCCAATGAGATCATCCAGAAATTGAAGATGATCGAAGACAAGGGAACGGCAGTGTTAATGCTGGATAAGGAAATGGGTAAGCGCGACTGATCCATTGATCCTCAATCAGATTAAATAGAGCTGCCAGAAGGCAGCTCTATTTTTGATTAATCGAGATCTATTTCAATGCTTGTTCCAAACCCTGGAAACCAATCGATTTGTCAGCATTGCCATCAACAAGATAATGCTGAAGTAGAAGATGTATTCGAAAAAAGCGATCACCAATGCAGCTGAAGGTGAACTTCCTTGCAGCATGGGAGGAGCAGTTATAACCCCCCGGTTGATGGCCCATATGTGGGTGGTGACTCCCCATAGTCCTGCCAGAAGGCTAAAAACGATCAGCGGAGATCTTCTAAATTTGATTGAGACCCACCAGAAACAATAAACAGCCAGGCTCATCAATAATCCAAAAATGATCGGCAGCCATGGTCGTAACTTCAGCGGAAAGACAAAAGAATAGACATCCACCCAGAAAATGGAAAGCACGGAGTACCAGATTGCGAACCATACCACGAAGGCTGCTGCGACTAATTTCCATTTCAATCGAACGAGATCTTCGAATGAAATCCAACGAGTTAAAAGAACTATCATTACCGCATCCATTAATGCAAAAAAGAGAGCTCCCTGGAGGAGCATGGTTGTTGTCACCTGGATTTGATCTGTTTGCATAGTTTCTTGTCAATCATTTGATCAGATGATGGTTATTGGTTCCTATAACAATTATACGAATTGAATCTAACGAATACAACCTGGATTCAATCCCAGGTTTGATGGGATTAATTCATAGGGAATCAAGAACGATTCTTGATTAAAAAAAAGAAAGGCATTTGTTTTTTTCAAAATGCCTTTCTGGTTATGTTCAGGTTTCTTAAAGTTTGGGGAATCGGCTGATAACCACTGCTTCGGTTGGGATGATTGTTCTATCACCTGTTTTCAAACTGCTGGGCGATTGCCCGGGTTTGTCGGTTGCTCCCTGGTAAATGAACAGGGCAGTACCTTCCTCTGCCGATTTCAGATCAATGTAAGCCTGTCCGGTCAGGAATCCTTCGCCATCCACAGCGCAGCTCGTAACCCACCCAATGACCTTGCCGCGTTTATCCAGGACTGGATCACCATTATGAGCCATGCGCACACCTTTTTCAGAGAATCTGAACCGTACTACAACACCACTGCGTTTTTCCTCCCTTGCAAGGTAAGCATCACGGCCAATGAACCACGGCTTGTAGGTTTTTACATATGATCCAAAGCCACCTTCAGCCACACCAAGATCTCGTTCGTTCTTGCCGGATCCCAATCCCATTTCGTGCCCGTAAAGGGGGAGACCAGCTTCGGTTCGCAATGAATCACGTGCTCCCAGTCCAATGGGTTTAACTCCAAAATCTTCACCTGCCGCCAGGATCTGTTCCCATAAATCCACTGCCTTGCCAGGATGGACGAACAGCTCAAATGCCATTTTCTCGCCTGTATACCCGGTTCGGGATACGATCGTATCGATCTCGCCAACTTCAGCATCGCATAATTGGGTTCGTTTTAGCGCCAGGATCTTGAGCCTGTCTGCAGCGCTTACACATAACTTCAGGATGATATCCCGGCTCCTGGGACCTTGCAGGGCGATATCCACTCGCATGTCATCGCCTGCACTGCGATCGCGCAAATTGCGAATCTCTGCCTGGTAACCGTAAGTCCTTGCCCACGGTCGTTTGTTGTCGATTTTCACCTTTCCATCGCGGACAGATTCGAGCCAGGTGCGGTCCTTGTCATCGTTGGAGGCATTAACAACCACCAGGAATTTATCCAGCGTGCGCCGGTAAACCAGCGTATCATCGATCACATCAGCATCCGGCGTCAGAAAATGGCTGTACAGGGATTCACCCGGTTCCAATCCGCCTACATCGTTGGCACACACTGTGTCCAGGAAGGATGCTGCATCTTTTCCTTCGACCTGGTAAACACCCATGTGGGAAACATCGAACAGACCGGCAGCCTGTCTTGTCGCCAGGTGTTCTTCCAGCACGGATGTGTACCAGACCGGCATCTCCCATCCGGCAAAGGGGATGATCTTTGCATCTGATTTTTTATGAACCTCATACAGGGGGGTTCGCTGCAGGGGAGGATCACTTGGCTCTTCCCATTGGAAATCAGGCAGGGATTTTCCCTTGCCTTCTGAAATACCAAGATACCATGGCTTATCCATCCATTCGACAGATCCTTTGACAGCTTGGACCTTTTGGTTAACTTCCTTGACAATGATGGGTCCTGGCAATCGACCTGGTTGATGATCAGGTTTGCCCAGCATATCCAGGGATGTATATCCATCCGAGAGGTCTCTCAACCAGGTGGCTGCAATCCCGAACTCATTCGCAGGAATATCGAGCAGAAACATGGTGTCGGAAACACAGTTCACGAATCCTTCGATGTTTCCCTGCGGAGTGATCAAACGGGTTGCCTGCGTCTTGCCAGCCTTTAAATTGGAAATATCGGATGATAACAGGTAATCAAGGAATTGCCGAACACGTGCTCCTGACACCTGGAGTGTGGTTCGATCGCCCTTTGATTCAGGCTTATCTTCTATGGAATAGAAGTGAGGGTATCCATGCTTGGCTGCTTCAAAATCGATGCCGGCAGACTCAGCCAGCTTTGAAACCCTTGTCCGGGCATCTTCCAGGATATTGAATGGAACCTTTGCCCGGCGAACCCGTCCCTTGTGGGGAGTATCCACGGCATGGGGATCTGCCGCCAGGAGCACATCGGCAATGATATTGGCCAGCTGGCGGGTTTTGTCTTCATCAAAACCTCGCTGGGTGATCCAGGGTGTTCCCAGGCGGATCCCGGAAGGATCTCTGGAATTCTTGTCACCTGGGATTGTATTCCTGTTGGTGACTATACCTATTGTGTCCAGGATGCGTGCTGCCTGGTCGCCGCTGAGACTGGTTCCATCCGGTGCCTTGATCCCGGTGCAGTCCACGTTTAGCATGTGGCAGTCGGTTCCACCAAAGGGGATCCGAAATCCTCTTGATTTGAGCTCTTCCGAGAGTGCGATCGCATTTTTGATCGTTTGCGATTGTAATTTTCTGAATTCCTGCGTTTTTGCCAGTTTGAAGGTCAGGGCGAGAGCAGCAAAGATATGCACATGCGGTCCGCCTTGTTCACCGGGGAAGACAGCTTTGTCGATCTTTTTTGCCAGCGCCTTGTCGGTTGTCATAATGATCGCACCGCGTGGTCCGTGCAGGGTTTTGTGCGTCGTGGATGTGATTACATGCGCATAACCTATTGGAGAGGGAACTACACCAGCTGCCACCAATCCACCAATATGCGAGATATCTGCCAGCAGGTAGGCTCCCACGCTTTCAGCGATCACCCGGAATTTCTTCCAGTCGGGGATCCATGGGTAAGAAGAATACCCTGCAATGATCATTCTTGGTTTATGCTCAAGGGCGAGTTCTTTGATGGCATCGTAATCAAGTCGTTCAGTCACAGGGTCAACGTTGTAATGAACGATGTTGTAATATTCCCCCGAGCGGTTGACAGATGATCCATGCGATAGATGTCCGCCATGCAGGAGGTTCAAGCCCATCACAGTATCGCCAGGTTTCACCAGTGCATGGTATACCGCATTGTTGGCAGGCGCTCCGGATAATGCCTGCACATTGACATACACCTGCTCTGGATCAACTCCATTGGCAGCAAACGCCTCGGAGCATCTACGTCTGGCAAGTGCTTCGATCTGGTCTGCGTATTCCACGCCTTTATAATAGCGGGGATCCGAATAGCGGCGATAATGAGTCATCCTTGTCGGATGATCCAGGATCTCTTCTTCCTTCATCCCATGCATATCCTCATCAGGGTACCCTTCTGCATAGATATTTTGGAATGCAGATGCCATTGCTTCACGAACTGCCAAAGGCGCCTGGCTCTCACTGGGGATGAGGATCAATTTTCGGTATTGGCGTTCAGCTTCAAGCTGGGTCAATTCATAAACATCCGGGTCCAGTTCTTCCAAAGACCCGCGCACAAGGTAATCAGACATTATTTCCTCCGTTTATTCAGCACTCGAATAATCTTCCGGGAGCCAGCAGCATAACACCAATTCCCGGGCAGCTTTTACTTCGTCCATACGTCCGAAAGGAGTCTTGTGCGGTGCGTCGTGCAGTAGTTGCGGATCGGTTTTGGCTTCTTCAGCGATCTTGATCAACGCATCTGCAAAGGCATCCAGGGTATCTTTGTTTTCTGTTTCGGTTGGCTCTATCATCAAGGCTTCATGAACGATCAACGGGAAATAGTTGGTGGGTGGGTGGAAATCGTAATCCATCAACCGTTTGGCGATATCCAATGCACGTACATCAGAACCTTTAACTATTCCTTCTGCCACAAATTCATGCATGCAGATTCGTTCAAATGGAACATGGAAAGTATCTCGTAACCTTGCTTGCAGGTAGTTGGCGTTCAAGACTGCATATTCCGAAATCTTGCGAAGTCCATCCGGTCCATGCATGGCAATGTAGGTAAATGCCCGCAGGATGACACCGAAATGACCATTGAAAGCTTTTACCCGTCCTATGGTCTTGGCAGGATGGATATATCCATACAGTGGAGGCAGTTCTTCGTTGCCTTCATCCACGATGCCTATGATCGGGGCAGGCAGGAAATCTTCCAGTGCAGCAGTGACACCTACCGGACCAGAACCAGGCCCCCCGCCTCCATGCGGTGTGGAGAAAGTCTTATGCAGGTTGAAGTGCATCACATCAATGCCAACATCACCCGGTCGTAGAATACCCAGCAGGGCATTCAGGTTGGCTCCGTCACCATAAACCAAGCCGCCGCAGGCGTGGATCGTTTTGATAACATCCTCCACGTGTTCATCGAATAATCCCAGGGTATTGGGGTTGGTCAACATCAAGCCGACCACGGTATCATCACATTCTGCCTTCAAGGCATCCAGGTCCACGTTCCCATTCGGGTCAGAAGGAATCTGTACGATATTCAAACCGACCATACCTGATGATGCCGGGTTGGTCCCGTGTGCAGAATCCGGGATCAGCATCTTGACTCTTTTGGCATCTCCTCGGCTCTGATGATATGCTCTCATGATGAGGACGCCGGTTAATTCACCATGGGCTCCAGCAGCAGGTTGCAGTGTGACCGCAGCAAACCCGCTGATCTCTTTTAACCATTCCTGCATGGTGAACATCAATGCTAGGTTTCCCTGTACGGTTTCGATCGTTTGTAATGGATGTGTATTTGCAAATCCGGGCAGACGAGCTATATCTTCGTTGATCTTAGGGTTGTATTTCATGGTGCACGAACCCAATGGATAAAATCCTCCATCCACGCTGTAGTTGAAACTTGAAAGATGCATATAGTGGCGGATCACATCCACTTCTGCCAGTTCAGGGATGGGTAGAATATTGCGTCGCAGTGATTCTGGCAGTTTGGCTGTAGGAACATCCGATTTTGGAAATGTGATGCCTGTCCGTCCAGGGCTGGATAGCTCGAATAATGTTGGTTCCACGACTATTGGAGTTTTCACGGCATTGATCTCACTCATGGTTGACCTCCTTGAGGACATCCACCAGAAGATCGATCTCCTCCTTCGAGTTCATTTCAGTGACAGCGATCAGCATGCGGTCTTTGAGTGATGGATAATCTTTACCAACTTCATATCCACCCATGATCCCATGTTCAAGCAGGTGTTCGTTGATCTCGGATACTGGTCGGGGGCAGCAGACCGAGAACTCGTGGAAGAAGGGAGTATCAAAGCAGACACTGTACCCCTCAATTTTGTTGATCTGTTCAGCTGCATAGTGGGCTTTGTTGTAACATAGCTCGGCAACCTGCTTGAAGCCTTTTTGTCCCAACAGTGACAGGTAAACTGCCGAGGCAAGTGCTAGCAGTCCCTGGTTTGTACAGATGTTAGAGGTGGCTCTGTCGCGTTTGATATGCTGTTCACGGGCAGTTAAAGTGAGCACATAAGAACGCTGCCCACGGTTGTCAACAGTTTCTCCAACCAGGCGGCCAGCCATCTTGTGAATATACTTCTTCAGGGTGGTGAAAAAGCCAAGGTATGGACCACCGAACGAAAGTGGGATTCCCAAAGGTTGCCCTTCGCCAACGACGATATCCGCTCCCATTTCACCTGGGGTTTTCAGGATTGCCAGGGCGGTCGGATTAACAGCCACGCAGATCAATCCACCGGTTTGATGTACCTTGGCAGCAAGTTCTGTATAATCAAAGATCCTGCCAAAAAAATCAGGATATTGAACCACCACCAGGGCGGTATTTTCATCAATCAGTGTTTCGATTTCCTTTGGACCGCTGTCGATGTCGTCCCTGGCATCATCTCCAACCAGGCTCAGACCCATTCCCTGGGTGTAAGTACGTAGTGTTTCCCTGTATTGAGGGTGCACCGAAGGGGAAACGATCACTTTTGTTCGTTTACCTCGAAACTGGGCATAAGCAAGGTTAACAGCTTCTGCAACAGCTGTTGCACCATCATAATGGGAGGCGTTTGAAACCTCCATACCAGTGATCAAAGTCATCAGGGATTGGTACTCAAAGATGGATTGCAGGGTTCCCTGGGAGATCTCGGGTTGATATGGTGTATATGCTGTGTAGAATTCACCCCGGCTGAGTATATGATCCACTGCTGATGGGATGTAATGCCGGTAGGCACCTGCGCCTAAAAACGAGACCATCGTTTGGGTGGTTTCATTGGCTTCAGCGTATCCTGCCAGTTCAGCAGCAGCTTCCATTTCTGAAAGGGTGGGGGGTAGATTTAAGTCGGGAAAACGATGCCTGGCTGGGATATCCTTGAACAGATCATCCAGTTTCTTTACGCCAATGGTTTCCAGCATCGCATCCCGCTCATTTGGAGAGTGGGGAATATAGGTCATTTTTTTACCTTTCTTGATAATGGGTTATTGACTTCGTTCCTGGCAATATTTCTCGTACGCAGAAGCGTCCATTAGACCGGTTGAATCCCCACCTTCGATCTTGACCATCCAGCCTGCGCCAAATGGATCGCTGTTCAGTAATTCCGGTGAATCCACCAGCTCTTCGTTGATTTCGACTACGTTGCCATCAACCGCAGAATAGGTTTCTGCTGCTGCTTTGACGGATTCCACCGAAGCCATTGCCTGCCCTTTGGTGATTGAATCACCTTCGGAAACAAGGATTTCTGCAAAGACGATATCAGACAATTGTTCCTGTGCATAATCGGTCAAACCCATTTTGCCGCTGGATGGATCAAACCATTCGTCACTCTCTGTATACTTGAGATTTCCGGGGATATTCATGAACTTTCTCCTCTTGTTTATTTTAGGCAAATAAAATAGGACGCATAAACAGTAAATGAATGCGTCCTCTGTCTATAACCTGAGAGATTCGCCCGTGTTTCTTCGCGAGCTTGCCCCGTCGGTGTCATTTTCATGACTTTCCAGAATATTTCGATCCAGGGTCCTTTTTACCTGAGAGTTTCACCCTCGACTGCCTGTCTTCGGGTTTGCACCTTCGGTGTCCTTTTTCAAGGATCTCTTCCCTTGAACCGTTAAATTGAAGCATCGATCATGATTGATCCATGCCATTCAATTCTAAAGATTCAAGAGGTAAAAGTCAAGGGTAAAAGTGTTTTCGATGCCTAAATATCCCAGGGAGCTATATCGCTTCCGGTTCGATTCGAAAGGGATTTCAAAATGGGTTCACTCAACTCGGGGATCCTATCAGCAGTTGCTGCCAGGAGTCCAAAACAACCAGCGATCATCATGTCCCCAAAAGGAACCGCAAAGTAGGGACGAAGGGTTGAAGAAGTGCTGATCCCATTCATCATTTTCCTGCGGGGGCCAGTAATGACTAAATTGAATTCACCTGAATCCAAAGGATAAGGTTCTGCATTATAGATAAGGGCGCCATGACCGTGATGATTGAAAACATCCTCGTGTTTCAGGGTGCTTTGAGCGAGAGATACCAGCAGCGTTTCAAGATCCTCCATATTCAATAGACCGGTATGGTGTTCAAATACACCATCGATTTTTCCTGAATTGAGACGGAATGCCAGTGTGTGGAAATTCCCGATATTGGCGATCAGGTTATTTATTCTTTCTTCCACCTTGTGGTCGAAAGTTGCTCCCAGGATTGCTGCCGGGGCTGTATCCATGACAACCACCGGAGTATTTGCGCTCATGCATGATTCCGCTGCTGCTTGCAGACGGGTCATCGATTCAGGAATCTCATCAGAAAGAAAAGCGAATGATCGCAGATCGTTTCTTTCTTTGATCCTTTCGTCAAGGTAATCGAACCTGAATTGCCGGTCTGAGATATCTGGAGGTGCATCGCCATGATCGAAGACCGCCAGGGAAACTGCTTCCAGGTCATCCAATGAAACACCATAACGGGTGAATACCTGCCTTATTTCTTCGAAGTCAAAATCTTTTAGATCGATCCGGGTGACCGATTCAGGTAATTCTTTGGCTTCATCCTCAGATATCAGGACTACGCCGATTTCTTCAACCTTTTCCAGATCATCGTCGATCGTTCTGGCTGGCTGGGGTGTTGAATAGACTTTCAACCCCGCTTTCAGATGAGCTTCAACCGCCCATGCCGATGGTCCGCCGCCCATTATTTTGCCGGTTAATGCTATCGATTCTCCCTTGTGAGTTGCTTCCTTGATACGGTGATACATCCGCATGGTTGGGCTGGGGAGAATCAGCTTGAAACCATTCTCAATATCCAGCTTTGAATCATACAGGAATATGTCCTGCGTCCCGGTTCCGATGTCTGCGGTAAGTATTTTCATAGGTTTAAATTATATGAGTACAATTCACAAAAATGTTTATTTCTTGAATATTCGGTCAATAATTATAACAACTGCTGGAACTCGTAGATCAGGTTTGAGTATTTATTTAACAGGAATATATCGGATCTTAAGATCAGTAACTTGAAAGTGATCAGTTGCTTGTGGGCGCAACCCTAAAGGGTGCTTCGCAAAGGGACTTAAGCGGGGATGTTTTCATTTCCTCGTCCCGCAATCCCGGCACTTCAGTGTCGGGACGAATCCCTGACCTCTGTATCCCCTCCGCAGAGACCTCGCTGTAACAAAAAGATCCCGCATAATAGCAGAATCTCTTGTGGGCGCAAAGGGACTCGAACCCCTGACCTCCTCGGTGTAAGCGAGGCGCTCTAACCAACTGAGCTATGCGCCCGGCAGCGGGAATTATACCAAGATTTATAATGAACAAGGATTTGTGTTAAACTCTAGCAATAAAAATACTGGAGGAAGGGAATGCGCCTGGTTCGTTTTAAATACAAGGATGAAGATCCAGCTTTTGGTTGGATCCAGGATGATTTGGTTGGCAGGATCGATGGAGATCCTTTTGGAGGTTACCGCCGCCTTAAAGGTGAGATTCCTCTCAAGGATGTAAAATTGCTGGCACCGGTTCAACCCAGCAAGATCATCTGTATTGGTCGCAATTACAGTGCTCACGCCAAAGAGCATAATGCTGAGGTACCGGAATTACCACTGCTGTTTCTAAAACCACCCAGTGCCATTATCAATCCTGGCGATAAAATTGTCCTACCTGCTCAATCCAGCCAGGTGGAGCATGAAGCAGAATTGGTGGTTGTCATTGGCAGGAAAACCAGGAATGTCACCATTGAGAATGCTCGCGAAGCAATATATGGGTTCACCATCGGAAATGATGTTACTGCCCGTGATATCCAGTTCTCGGATGGTCAGTGGACTCGCGGCAAGGGGTTTGACACCTTTTGTCCATTCGGACCCTGGGTGGAAACCGACTTCGATCCATCCGATGCTTTGATTACCTGTCACGTCAATGGACAACCCCGCCAGATGGCAACCACCCGCGATCTCACTTTTCCGGTTGAGTCGCTGGTTGCTTTCATATCCTCTGTCATGACTCTGGAGCCTGGGGATCTCATCTTCACCGGCACTCCCGCCGGAGTGGGTCCGCTGGTGGATGGAGATGAAGTGGTCGTGGAGATCGAGGGTCTCGGTATTCTTAGAAATCCGGTTGTTGCCTGAAGATCAATTTTTAGATAAGAATAGCTGGTTAAATTTTCTGGATCGTATTGATGACCCGTTTTAGACGGGTCATTTGCGTTTTGGACAATTCAGGTTCACGAGCTCGTAATATATCCAGGGTAATTTGCGAGTTCTCCTTATTAATGCAGGCTAGCATGTTTTCAACGTGAATCGGTACATCCCTGGGGATGCAGGTTTCGAGCAGTTCTGTTAGCACCGGGAAAATCCTCGCAGAATAATGGTCATCATGGGCAGCGACAGCTGAAAGTACCTTGACACCTGATACCACTGTGATGACTGATCCTCCTTTAATTGCCTGCAGCACTTTATCGATCCCAGCCCAAACCTTTTCCGGTACGATATCCGCGATGGTGGATAAAGCGATCATACCGCCCCATACCATCCGGTTCTGGTTGCTGTCCAGTAGATTCAGGAATTCGTCCACATATCGGGTGATAAGGTCTGGCTTGATATATCCAATCTCGTACAATATTTTTATGCAGTCACTGCGGACATTGGGATTCTTATCCCTCAAATACCTGGCAATTTCATTGATGCCATCGGTATCACTTGATTCTGCCAGTTCTTTGGCAAGTTGCTGGTTAGGTTTTTCATCGCGGATATTCAGGTGAAAAGAAATTCTTTCGATCGCACTCATCCGTTCCAAACCTTTCCTCGTCTCATGGTTTATCCAACCAGCGTCTTTAAAGTCCTTTGAGCTCCGGCTTTCAGTAGGGCTTCTTCAACCCTGCCAGCCGTTCCCTCTGGAACAAGGGCGATCATATTTCCCCCTCTTCCCCCTCCGGACAATTTTGCTCCATACGCGCCGCTCGATAAAGCTGCTTCCGTTAATTGGTCAAGCTCCAGGGAGGAAACGGTCAATTCCTGCAGTAAATGATGATCCTGGTTCATTAACCTGCCAAGATTTTCCAATTCACCATGTCGGATCGCCTGCCTGCCTTTTTCCACGATTTCACCAATTTGGAAGAAGATCAACTGGTACTTAAAGGGATCTCTTTGCCACAATTTTCGCACATCTTCCACAGAATCCATGGTTGAAGACCGGATGCCGGTATCAGCAATGACCAGGGTGAATGGTACTTTGACCTGGAATGTGGTTATGGGTTGGTCCTTAACATAATAAACAGGTTTTTCATAGGCGATGACCGAATTATCGATCCCTGATGGTGTCCCATGGTGAATTCTTTCTGCTTCGAACGCGATTTTGGATATGACATCATCCGCCAATTCATGCCCCACTGCTGATGCCATTGCCCGCGCCAGTGCCACCGAAACTGCCGCTCCGGATCCCAATCCCGATGCAACCGGGATGGTGGATTCGATCTTGATATGACACCTGGGGGGTCTCGGGATCTTCATCTCTTTCAGTACGTTGGCGATTACCAGTGCAATTGGATCATTGGCAGGTGAGTATTCCGATAGAAAACCTGATCTGCCAATATCAGGAGCAGACACCCTCACAACCTCTCTCCAATCTGAGGAGAATTCTCCAGCATCACCTTCCAGTTCTATTTGAACGCTGGCAGTCAGCTGCGAGAGCGGGATTGCCAGGGCTGGCTGACCGTAAACTACAGCATGTTCCCCCAGTAGTATGATCTTACCGGGAGCGGTTGCAGAGATCATAGGTAGAAAACACCTAGAATAGCCAACCCCCAAAGAAAGATGGTTATCTGCAGTGGTCTGTCTGAAAGAAGTACTTCTTCAGGGGCACCACCGGCATGCTTGGATTGCACCAGGTAAAGGTAGCGAAATACGCCGTACAGCACGAAAGGAATGGTCAGCATCATGGAATGATTTTCCGGCAGGTTGGGCGCAGAAAAAGTGTAGAGACTGTAAGCTACGATGGTTGTACTGCTTACGATCAGGATGAATTGATCAAGCAGGGCGATCGAATAACCATCCAAAACCTTGCGATGGGATCCTGCATTCACAGCCAGCAAAGCAAGCTCTGCCCTGCGTTTACCGAATCCCAGGTATAAAGCTCCCAGTGTTGTCACCACGTATAACCAGGGAGAAAAGCGCTCAATTTCGATCAACGTCGTACCAGAGTGAACCCGCAGTACGAATCCAGCTGCGATCACCATCACATCCAGGATCGGGATGTGTTTAAACCATTTTGAGTACAGCAGGATGAGCACAAAGTAACCAAGCAGCACTGCACTGAAATTCGGGGAAAGCAGGTATCCGGCTGGGAGTACGAAAAGGATCAGCACGATTGCTGCGATCCACGCAATTTGCACGGGAAGTTTCCCTGATGCTATCGGCCTGTTCTTTTTTTCAGGATGCTGCCGGTCGCTATCCAGGTCTGAAAGGTCATTAAAGATGTAAACTGCGCTTGAAAGCAAGCAGAATAACAAGAAACCGGCAGTGGTTCGCAGCAGGGCAGTGGGATTAAATAGCTGTTTGTCAAAAACCAGTGCGAAGAAAACAAGTGCATTCTTCGTCCACTGGCGGATTCGCATCGTCCTAATTAATGCCTTTATCATGGGTTTATTTTACCCGAAAGCGGTAAAATAAATTCATGCCGAAAAAAAGATTGGATGTCCTGATGGTTGAAAAAGGGTTGGTGGATTCCCGCAGCCTTGCCCAGCGCATGGTCATGGCAGGCCAGGTTAGGGTTGATGGAGAGCTCATCCTTAAATCGTCATCAAGGTTCGATGCTGGATCTCAAATTTCCCTTGAAAAGGGTCCCCGTTTCGTTTCCCGCGGAGGGGAAAAATTGGCAGCTGCATTCGAGGCATTTGACCTTTCTGCCAGTGAAAAAACATGTGCAGATGTAGGTGCTTCAACCGGAGGTTTTACCGACTGCCTTCTTCAGTATGGAGCCCGGCTGGTGTATGCCATAGATGTTGGTAAAGGGATCCTGCATTGGAAAATCCGCCAGAGAAAAGATGTCATCGTTATGGAAAAAACCAATGCCCGTTATGTTGAATCTCTCCCCGAGCCTGTCCAATTGGTTACCATTGATGCTTCTTTTATTTCTCTTAAAACCCTTCTGCCTGTTGTCCTGAATTGGCTTCCTGGAAGCGGGGATATTATCGCTCTGATCAAACCTCAATTTGAAGCTGGAAGAAAGGAAGTATCGCGCGGAGATGGTGTCATCCGCAATGCAGAGGTGCATCAGAGCGTGTTGGAACATATTCTGAGTGCCTCGCAGGAGATGGGTTTGGGGGTAAAAGGGTTGGTCCGCTCCCCATTGGTTGGGCCAAAAGGCAATGTCGAGTTCCTGGCATGGCTCACATTCCCAGGCGAACCTGGTGATTTCCATGAGATGATACAGGCTGTAATGATAGAATAGAGTTGTTCGATATTCAAGCGTAATGATGGTTGCTTCGCAATTCTTCTCGTATAAATTTTTTTATTCGTCAAAAGAAACCGGAGGATAGAGATGAAGAACAGGTATGTCAACAGTCTTTTAGGAGAGAGTGAAAGGATTCTGCTTGTCAGTCGACAGCATTGGTTCGTTCTTTTTGCATCCATATTAACCGAGATCATCATCATGATTATCATTTTGGCCATCTTTACGGCTGCGGTTTTCTATTCACCCTTTGCAGCCATCGGTTTCAGTCTCCTTGTCTTCCCACTTGTGTCAATGATCCTTGATATCCTGAAATGGTACAACCGTCTTTATATTGTCTCCAATCGGAGAGTGATCCAGGTTAACGGCATTATCAACAAGAATGTCATCGATTCTTCTCTGGAAAAAGTAAACGATGTCAAGATGACCCAATCCTTCTTCGGAAGGATCTTCGATTATGGTGATATCGAAATCCTCACCGCCAGCGAGCTTGGAGCTAACTTGTTCAGACGTATCGGTGATCCGGTCCATTTTAAAACAGCCATGCTGAATGCCAAGGAAGGTATGGGATATCACGAGAATGGTGAAAACTACCCGTCCCAATCACAAGATGTTCCCGGTATGATCACAAAACTGGATGAGCTACGAAAACAGGGCATTCTTACCGATGAGGAATTCCAGGAAAAGAAAAAGAAACTGCTCACCAATATCTAGGAGAACATATTATCTGCAGTTACTGATTAATTGAAAAGGATCCACAAGAAGACAATCAATGCCATCCAATATCCGTAATTTCTGTATCATCGCCCATATCGATCATGGGAAATCCACTCTTGCGGACCGGCTTCTGCAGTTAACCGGTACTATCTCTGACCGCGAGATGACCGAGCAGATCCTGGATAGCATGGATATCGAGCGCGAAAAGGGTGTCACCATCAAGGCTTCTGCAGTTCATATGGAGTACAAAGCCCTGGATGGACAGGTTTATGAATTGAACCTGATCGATACACCCGGACACGTGGATTTTGGATATGAAGTCAGCCGGGCATTGAATGCCTGTGAGAGTGCAGTGCTGGTCGTGGATGCCACCCAGGGGATCGAAGCACAGACACTGGCCAATCTTTACTCAGCCATCGATGCGAACCTTGAGATCATTCCTGTCATCAACAAGGTCGATCTTGCTTCAGCCGTGCCTGATGAAGTGGCTGAAGATATCAGCAGCTTATTGAGTGTTCCTGGTGAAGAGGTTATTCGTGTATCCGCCAAATCGGGGTTGAATGTCAGCGCTGTATTGGAAGCCATTGTTGAAAAAACACCACCTCCCAGCGGAGATGAATCCGCTTCGCTGCAGGCTTTGGTCTTTGATTCCCATTATGATCCATACAAAGGAGTGATCGCCTACATCAGAATCGTTAATGGGGTCATCGCTGCAACAGACACATTGAGAATGATGTCCACCAGCATTGATTTTAAACCGGTTGAAATAGGTATTTTTTCTCCGGGAATGAATCCTGTCAAAAACCTGGGTGCCGGGGAAGTGGGCTACATTGCAACCGGGTTCAAAACAGTCCATGAATGCAGGGTTGGTGATACGATCACCCAATCCAGGAATCCAGCCAATTCAGCCCTGCCGGGTTATCTCCATCCCAAGCCAATGGTTTTTGCAGGGATCTATCCCGCAGAACCTGATGACTACCCTGAACTGCGGGACTCGCTCGAAAAACTCCAGCTTAATGATGCCTCGCTTACCTTTACCCCGGAGACCTCGCAGGCACTCGGTTTTGGTTTCCGGGCAGGTTTTCTTGGTTTGTTCCATATGGAGATCATCCAGGAACGCCTGGAACGCGAATATGATCTCAACATGGTATTCACTGCACCAACGGTTGAATATGAAGTGCTTCTGAAGGATGAGTCTGTGGTCGTGATCGATTCGCCTGCCGCACTTCCGGAAGAAGCCAGTATTGTTGAGATCCGTGAACCATGGATGGAGATCCAGGTCATCTCACCAACCGATTTTTACGGGCCAATTATGGAGCTGGTCACAAAGCGCAGGGGCATTTATAAATCCCAGGAATACCCCGCACCTCACCGTGTGCAGTTGAATTACGAGATCCCCCTTTCCGAGATCATCGTCGATTTCTTCGATGAACTCAAATCGCGCACGAAAGGATATGCATCCCTTGATTACAGGTTTGCCGAATACCGCATGGATCAGCTCCAGAAACTGGATATCCTGGTCAATGGTGAACCCGTTGATTCCCTGGCTGCCATTGTCCACCAGAAGGATGCCTATCACAAAGGACAGCGCATGATCACGAAACTTAAAGAACTGATTCCCCGCCAGTTATACGATGTTTCCATCCAGGCTTCTTCAGGCAGCCGCATCATTTCCAAGGCGATTGTCAAAGCAATCCGCAAGGATGTTCTCGCCAAGTGCTATGGTGGCGATATCACCCGCAAGAAGAAGCTGCTCGAGAAACAAAAAAAGGGGAAAAAACGTCTCAAGATGGTTGGGAATGTGGAAATTCCGCAGGAGGCATTCATGGCCATCCTCAGCCTGGACGACGATAAGTAGTGAAGTGGACCAAGACATTGGATAACGAAAAAGTCCCGCATCAGGCTTGGAAGAACGTACGCCGCTGGCTGCCCGGCACACTGATCAGCCTGGTTTTGCTGGCGCTGATCTTCCACTATGTGGATCTCAACCAGGTGGCTGCAGCGCTGATCCGGGCGGATCTCCGTTTCATCCTCCTCGCACTTGTCCTGGCGATCCTTTGGCTTTTCATTCGCGGCCTGGTGTGGTGGACTCTTCTGAAACGCAGACCCAGTTACAGAGCCACCTTTTTTTGTCTGTGTGAAGGATACCTGTTGAACAATTTCCTTCCTTTCAGACTGGGTGAAGTCGGACGGGCATTCCTTCTCAGCCGTAAATCCGATCTGCGTTTCATGGAGATCGTTCCCACGATTGTGATCGAACGGGTTCTTGACCTGATGTTCTCCGCTGGTATTCTGATTCTTTCCGTGCCCTTCGTATTGGGTGTATCAGGAGCAGACCAGATCGGGTTCATCGTTGGCGTTATCATGCTGGTTGGGTTGGCTGGATTGTTTATTCTTGCATACAAAAGGGATCGGGTTGGTGAGATCCTGGAAAGATTGGGAAACCGATGGCATGCCATTGATAAGATCAGGGAAAGCATGCTTGACCCTTTCCTGGATGGGTTATCGATCCTGACCGACTTCCGCAGGTTCTCAGCTTTTATCTTTTGGATGACGATCGATTGGGCTGTCGCCGCTGTGGAATATTACCTGCTGGTGAGGGCATTCTTTCCGCAAGCCACGATTGTCTGGGGTACCTTTAGCCTTGGCATGGCAGCTTTCGGAGGAGCAATTCCCTCCCTGCCCGGAGCCATCGGCACCCTCGATTCTGCGGTCGGAGGAGCGGTTTATCTGCTCTCGCAAAACATTGACTCTGCGGCAGCTTTTGTTGTAGTTCTGCGAATCTTCAGCTATTTTGTGACCGGCATCCCGGCATTGATCGCCCTGAGTTCGGAAGGGCAAACATTGGCAGGTCTTTACAGGGATATCACCCAGTTCAGAAAAAAGACCAATTCGGAAATTACGGAGTAAAAATGGCAGGTAATTATCTGGTGACAGGCGGAGCAGGTTTCATCGGTTCCAATTACGTGGATAGGCTGTTGGGACGGAATTTACAGGTCACTGTTTATGATGATCTCAGCCGCAAAGGTGCAGACAGGAACATTCAATGGCTGCATGAAAACTATGGACAGGACGCATTCCGTCTTGTGGTTGCGGATATCCGTGACCAAGAAAAATTACAGGAGTCTGTTAAACATGCAGATGTGATCATTCACCTTGCCTCTCAGGTGGCGGTCACAACTTCGGTTCTGAATCCCCGCCAGGATTTCGAGATCAATGCCCTTGGCACTTTCAACGTGATCGAAGCAGCCCGCGCCAGTGGTCGGGATCCGGTATTGTTGTACGCATCCACCAACAAGGTTTACGGTGAAATGGAGGATATTTCCGTAGTTGAAACCACTGACAGGTGGCAGTATGCTGATCTTCCATTTGGCTGTCCTGAGACACAGCCCCTGGATTTTCATTCACCTTACGGATGCAGCAAGGGAGCTGGCGACCAATATGTCCGTGATTACGCCCGAATTTATGCATTGCGCAGCGTGGTATTAAGGCAGAGCTGCATTTATGGTCCCCGCCAGTTTGGCATGGAAGACCAGGGTTGGCTGGCATGGATGATCATAGCAGCAATTACTGGCAGGAAGATCTCCATATACGGCGATGGCAAGCAGGTTCGCGATGTTCTTTTTGTGGATGATCTCCTGGATGCCTATGATGCAGCCATTGACCGTATCGACCAGGTCAGGGGGAAGGTCTTCAATATTGGCGGAGGCAGGGACAATGTCTTATCGGTCTGGAATGAATTTGGAAAGATTCTTGAAGATCATCTTGGAAGCAGGATCAATGTTGAACACTGGGATTGGCGTCCAGGTGATCAGAAGGTTTTTGTGTCTGATATTCGCAAGGCGGAAAAAGAACTGGGTTGGAAACCGAAAACGAATGTTGCCTTGGGTATCAGGAAATTGTTTGATTGGGTGTCTGGCAACAAGGAATTATTCATCGATTCCTGAGTGAAATTCAACCAGGGCATATCGTTCAATGAATAGGGTTTCGATCTTAGTAAATTTCAAATGACTTCAAACTGGGAGGTGGGGATGAAAACTGGTCTATTGGTATTTTCTCTTATCCTTCTCGCCCTGGCAGGCTGCAGCAGGGTTGAGATCATGAATCACAACAAGCCGGATCTGGTTGTTGATTTTTCACCTTTTGAAGATATCGGCTGTCCGCTGGATGATTATGGTTTTCGCATATGCCAGGAGACCAGCCCGCTTTATGCCTTGGGATGTGATTTTCTCAAGCCTGTCCCAGACCTGTTTGGCGGGTTGGATCCCCTTTACCCGATTGCGAAGTGTGTGTATCGACCCATGATCCACCCTGAGCTCGTCGACCCTTACAGCACACCGGATTCAGAGTTTTTTTACAACTCGGGTGGACCACTGCAGGACCTGGTCAGGTACGTTATCTACCGGGATGGTGAATTCCTGCTGATCAGGAACCCGGATGAGTTCCGGGAGACTTTTGCTCCAGTTGAGTCTGCCAATGAGGCATTAAGTTTCACCCTCGCTTTTTACAACTACTCGGTATATTTTGGTCTACAAAAAGAAAGTGGAATAAAGTATTACGTAAATTCAATTGAAGACACTCATGTCGAAAACACCACCGATGGATTCACGGTTAATGTTTTCTATTACCAGTTTTTCGGTTGTGGTCCTCATTACACCTATGCTCTTGAAATGGATGTTTCAAAAGACGGGATGGTGGATGAGATATCCCGTCAGAAAATATTCAGCGATCCCAGTAAGGATGACCTTTGTCAGGATTGATCACATAAGCTACAATACTCCTCGAAATTTCATGGTTGGAGTTAGATTTGAAAATATTGACAGTACTGACATATTATCGTCCACATACATCCGGCTTGACCATTTATGCTGAACGGTTGGCGCGTGCATTCGTAAACAGGGGACACGAGGTCACGGTTCTTACAACGCAATATGATAAATCCCTGCCTCTGCATGAGGAGATGGATGGGGTCAGGATAATCCGTCTTCCAGTTCTAATACGGGTAAGCAAAGGTGTTTTGGCGCCTTCGTTCGGTTGGGCGGCAACGAAATATGTTCTTAAAAATGATGTTGTCCAACTTCATCTGCCGCAGTTTGATGCACCCGGTGTTGCGTGTAGGGCACGCCTGTTTGGCAAACCGGTCGTCCTTACCTACCATTGTGATCTGCAGCTTCCTTCCGGTTGGTTCAACCGGATTGTCAACCTGGTGGTCAATTTCCAGAATCGTCTTGCCGGTGCACTTGCCTCTCAATTGGTGACGTATACCAGTGATTATGCCGAAAATTCTGTTTACCTTTCCAATTACAGGCATAAATTGACAACCATTCTTCCGCCAGTGGTCCTTCCCGCTGCTGACAGACATTCTGTGGGCGAATTTGCCAAAAAATACCACATCAGGGAAAATTCCCCTGTTATTGGGATGGCAGCCAGGTTTGCCTCCGAGAAAGGGGTCGAGGTATTGTTGGATGCCATGCCTGCAGTATTGGAGAAATTTCCCCACGCCCAGGTCTTGTTTGCCGGTCAATACCTGGATGTCATGGGCGAACAGGCATACGCGGACCGGCTGATGCCAAGGATTATGGAATACCAGCAGAAGGGGCATTGGCATTTTCTTGGAATCCTCAACCCGCAGGAAATGTCCACCTTCTATGCCAATCTCGATGCCCTGGTGGTTCCATCCCTCAATTCCACGGAAGCATTCGGCCTTGTCCAGATTGAAGCCATGCTAAATGGTGTCCCCTGCGTGGCATCCTCCCTGCCTGGTGTTCGGCAGCCGGTGCGCATGCATTCCATGGGAGAAGAAATAGCCATAGGAGATGCAAACCAGCTTTCGGCAGCACTGAACAGGATATTCTCCAACCCAAAAGATTATGTTTGCGATCCACACCAGCTCGCAGGTCAGTACGACCCGGATTCTGTCGCAGCTGATTACGAGAAATTATTCGAGAGGTTGAAATAGATTTATTCAATGGCTGTCGTATCATTGGAACCTGCCCTTCCCTTAGATCGCACCCCTTAAACCCTGACTGGTTGACACAATGCCGGAAAAAGACTTCCTTATCCTTCATTTAAAAGACCTGCCATTCTTTCGAGCCCTGGTTCGTGCGGTGGAAGCTTCCTATTACCAGGACATCCAGCTCGAAGGTCCCATCCTGGATGTGGGTTGTGGAGATGGACATTTTGCCAGTCTTGTATTCCACCGCAAGGTGGATGTCGGGCTTGACCCCTGGCATGGTCCCATCCACGAAGCCAGCCGGCGGCATTGTTATAACATGCTGGTCGAAGCAGATGGAGGTGAGATTCCCTTTCCCGATGAAACCTTTGGAAGTGCATTCAGCAATTCCGTTCTCGAACATATCCCTCATGTCGAGAAAGTTCTCATGGAGACTTCAAGGGTGCTCAAACCGGGGGCATGTTTTGCTTTTTGTGTTCCCAATCCAGCTTATTTTTCCGAATTGTCATTGACCAGGATCTTTGGGAAACGCTATGAACGCTGGTTCCGCCGGATCTCCAGGGTGGAACATGCCGATGACCCCGTTGTTTGGCAGGAACGTCTCGAAAGGGCTGGTTTAAAACTGGAACGCTGGTGGCATTATTTTCCCCTTGCATCCATGCGGATGCTCGAGTGGGGGCACTACCTCGGACTTCCTTCATGGATCATCCACACGTTTACCGGTCGTTGGATTCTTGTCAGAAATCGTTGGAATCTATTCCTGACCGAAAAGCTCATCCGACCATATTCAGGCAATGAAGCAGTCACGAATGGTACGTTTACCTTTTACATCGCCCGTAAACCCGGGAAGTAGAATGGATTGTAACAAATATGCCGTTTGATAAATATTACTTTTCCACCCATACCTACGAAGGTGTTTCATTTAAGAAATACAGCCAGTATTGGTGGTCTAATCGTTTTTATGCCGGTCTTGCCAGGCGGTTTGGGGAAGAAGGTTCTAACCTGCTCGAGATCGGCAGCGGCTTGGGTCACCTGGTGGGTCAATTGGATGGACATTTCAGAACCTTCGGGATTGATGTCAATCCCTGGGCTTTAAGCGCTTCCAAGAATGTTGCCGGATCCACCCATCTCCAGGTTGCCAGTGCTGACCGATTGCCGTTTGAAAGCGATAGCTTTGGCGTTGTCATCATCAAGCATGTCGTTGAGCATTTGCAGGGTCCTGCCTTATGTATCACCGAGATCGGTCGGTTGTTAAAACCGGGTGGTGTGCTCATCCTTTCCACACCCAACCTTGAATCCCTTCTGAAACCATGGAAGGGAGACAGGTGGATCGGATACCAGGACCCTACCCATATCTCGCTGAAACAACCAGCCGAATGGTTGCAGATGGTGGCATCAGCGGGGTTGAAGACCAGGCGGGTTTTTGCGGATGGATTTTGGGATGTTCCTTATGTTAAGGGGTTGCCAAAAGGTCTGCAGAAGATCATTTTTGGGTCACTGGGTGGTTTGCAGGCAGTAACCCGTTTCATCTTCTTGCCCTACCGTTGGGGAGAGAGTATTATTATCATTGCCCGCAAACCCTGACCGTTAAAGCGGGATTGTCGACCAGTCCAAACATTCAATAAAAGTTGATTAATAATGGATGAACCAAGTATTCTCGATTACCTGAAATCATTATTTCAATTTGGCACGAAGAATAAAATACCTCTCCCAAAGGAGGAATTTGCCGATCCTGAACCCATCAGTGAGATCGAGTCAACCGGGAAATTGCCCTGGAGATCACTCCTGGCGGTATCCCTTGCGTTAATCGGTCAGCGTTTCCTCGAACCTGCCAATAACAATTGGATGGCTGCGGTCGTTTTTTATGCGCTTGCATTGGCCTTCCTCGCCTGGTCTATCATCATATCGGAATGGAAGATCGCCCAATCCAGGGAATTTGAACCTCGCCGCGACAGAATGGATATTCGCTTCTCCGCCTTGCTTCCAGGTGCAATTTTCGCTCTGATTGCTTTCCTGCTGTTTGGCGGAAATCTTTTCACTCCGCTGAACTTCACCCTGTGGATCCTGGCACTCGTATTTTTGGTCTTTGCATTCTGGTTAAAGCCAACCCTGTCGCCATCGTTGTGGGAGAAGGTTCGTCTGGCACTTAATAAGGATACCTGGAGGATCCGTTTTTCAGGCTGGCACATTCTTGTGATTTTTGTGATCATCCTGGTTGTATTCTTCCGTGTATACCAGGTTCCAGGTATCCCGGCTGAACCTTTCAGCGATCATGCTGAAAAGATCCTCGATGTTTTCGACATTACCCAGGGGCAGACCCACATATTCTTTCCAAGGAACACCGGACGGGAAGGGATCCAAATGTACCTCACTGTCCTTGTGGCAGCCATATTTGGCACAGGTTTATCATTCCTGAGTCTGAAGATCGGGACAGTGATCTGTGGATTGTTGACATTGCCTTATATGTACAAACTGGGAGAGGAATTCGGAAATCGAAGGGTTGCCATTCTGGCTGTGATCCTGGCTGGTGTTGCCTATTGGCCAAACGTGATCAGCAGGGTCGGGTTGCGTTTTCCCCTTTATCCTTTATTTGCAGCTCCCGTCCTGTTTCACCTTGTCCGTGGTTTACGCACTTCCAGCCGTAATGATTTCATCTGGGCTGGTCTGTTTCTTGGGTTGGGACTGCATGGCTATAGTCCTTTTCGTATTGTTCCCATCCTGGTGGTCATCGCTGTTGCACTGTTCATCATTCATAAGAGATCGGCTGGTTTCCGTCAGCAGTCCATTATCTGGCTTGGTCTCCTCGTTATTACCTCCCTGTTTGTCTTCCTCCCCCTGCTTCGCTATTGGATCGATAATCCAGGAGATTTCTCCTACCGGGCATTTTCCAGGTTGGGGAACCTGGAGCAGTCGATTCCCGGTGATTGGTGGCGGGTTCTGTTATCCAATGTTCTTAATGCGAATGGCATGTTCAATTGGTCCGACGGGCAAATCTGGGTAAGCTCTGTTCCCAATCGCCCGGCATTGGATATTGTTTCTGGAGCCTTTTTTATCCTCGGAGTGTTCCTTCTTTTAAAACGGTATTTCAAGGATCATGATTGGAAGGACATCTTCCTGCTGGTTTCCATCCAGGTGCTCATGCTTCCTTCCATTCTGTCACTTGCCTTTCCGGAGGAAAATCCCGCCTTGAATCGGGCAAGTGCAGCCTTTATCCCTGTTTTCATAATTATTGCCCTGGCAATGGATGGACTATTTGTTGCCATCAAGTCCATGAGTGTTAAAAAAAGGGGCAGTTTGCTGGCATGGCTGGTAATGATTTGCCTGCTGGGGGTTTCCACCTTCCAGAATTACGACTTGGTATTTAATCAATACAACCAGCAATTCCGCTTGAGTTCCTGGAATTCGTCTGAGATGGGTGAAGTGATTTCCCAATTCGGAAATGCATATGGCAGCACGGATACAGCCTGGATCGTTCCATTCCCGTATTGGGTGGACACCCGTCTGCCTGGAGTCTGGGCGGGCATTCCCAACCGGGATTTCGCCATCTGGCAGGATCATCTCAAGGATACACTTGCCTATCCGGGTACAAAATTGTTCATTTACAATATAAATGATGATAAAACTGGTGAATTGCTTAATGAGATCTATCCGGTTGGTTCTGCCAGTCTTTATATCTCGAATACACCAGGGCACGATTTCATGGTGTATCTCGTTCCTGCTCAATAAAAGATTGATTATATGTATGGCTTTAAAGGATTATCCAGGGTATGCATGGAGTGAACCACTGATATGACAGATCAAGGCTCGAATACCAGCCAAGTCTCAAAAAGAAGATCGATCATTTTCGACCTTCTCTTCCTGCTTGTACTGGCTGGAGCAGCTTTTTTAAGATTGCAGGGCAGTGATTGGGGGCAGCTTCAGCATCAGCATCCTGATGAAGGCTTTCTCACGAGTGTCACTTATGACATCGGGCTTATCGGAGCCGAAAATGATATGTACCCGCTGCCATCCATCCAGAATGCACCCTGGAGATCGACTTTTTTGGGAGCATATCACGATTGCCTGCAGTGGGGAGGGTATTTTGATACTTCCTGTTCCCCATTGAACCCGAACAACCGCGGCCATTCTTTTTTCACTTACGGAACCCTGCCCCTTTTCATGACCCGCTACCTGGCGGAATGGACAGACCAGATGGGTTCCTTGAAACAGTTTGGACGGCAGCTCTCAGCTGTGATGGACCTGCTCACCATCCTGGTACTGTACCTGGTCGGCAGCCGCTTATACGGAAAATTTGCAGCCCTGCTGGGTGCTGCATTTTCTTCCCTGGCAGTCATGCAGATCCAGCAATCCCATTTCTACACCAGCGACCTTTTTGCCAATTTCTTCATTTACCTGGCTATCTTTATCGCCGTTGAAATTGCCATCGGTAAAAGAACAAGGCTTGATCCAGGTGTCAATGAACTTGATGAGGCACCTTCCTCCTGGCATGGTTGGTTTAAAGACAGGGACCTGATTTTAAGTGCCCTGTTCGGGATTGTTTATGGAATGGCAATGGCATCCAAGTTGACATCTGCTCCCCTTGCGCTATTGCTTCCACTTGCTTTTGTTGTTAAATACTTTAAACGCACAGAGAAGTATTCCAAAGACGATTTGTTAAACCGGACGATCTTCTTCCTGGTGGTTGGTGGGCTTTTTGCGATCCTGTCTTTCAGGGTATTTCAACCTTACGCTTTCAATGGTCTCGGATTGAACCCGCAGTGGCTTTCCAATATCCGCGAGCAGCGTGCCCAGGCAACACCCAATGCGGATCTTCCCTGGAATTTGCAGTGGGCTGACCGCTCGCTGTTTTTCTCGTTTGAGAATCTGACCAAATGGGGGCTGGGACTGCCGCTCGGTATCCTTGCCTGGGTAGGATTTCTCTGGATGGGTTGGCGCATCTTTAATGGGAATTGGCGTCAGCATCTGCTTCCCTGGGCATGGACTGCTGTGTATTTCAACTGGCAGTCTCTTCAATACAACCCCACCATGCGCTACCAATTACCGATCTATCCGTTCCTGGCATTAATGGCTGGCTGGTTCCTGGTCGAACTTTGGCAGAAAAATGATTCGATCACGACCGGTGTCGATTCAGGCAAAAGAATATGGCTGCGTAGAATAGCTAGCCTGGTTGTTGGACTCTTTGTCCTGGCATCCACAGCAGCCTGGGCGGTTGGATTCTCCAGCATCTATGCCCGTGATGAAACCCGTATTGCAGCTTCGCAGTGGATCTTCCAGAACATCCCTGGTCCGATAACACTACAGATCGACGCAGGTCAGAATGAATTGATCCAGCAGCCGCTGCCGGTCATGCAGGGATCAGCTACCATTCAGGCTGACCTTCCTCTTGATCTGCCTTTTGTTGCCCGGAACGACGGATTGCTGGAAAAGATCCTCCTTCCGCATGTTCTCGATACTGGGGATGGTGGCTCCCAGACTCTAACCATTTCATTGTCGCTGGATCCAGCTTCAGATGGTGAACAGGAGGTGATCACATCTGGGAGCGTTACAGCGGATTTCTCCAAGGGTGATCCCACGCAGGGGGATGCATATTCGATTCAGTTTGAACAACCCGCCATACTGATCAAAAATCAGACCTATTATCTACATGTCGAAACCAGCGCAGGAGTCATTAAGTTGGGTGGATCAGCGGTGGTTAATGAGACCGATTACGATTATGGGTTGCCGTTCCGTATCGATGGGTATGATGGTTTTGGTGGGCTTTATCGCGGTGATCTGAATTTGCAGGTCTACTGGGATGACAATCCCGACAAATTGACACGTTTCATCAACACCTTCAATGCTGCTGATTACATCTTCATTCCCACCAATCATCAATACGGTCAGATCACCCGCCTGCCGGAAAGGTACCCATTCACCACAGAGTATTATCGTGCCCTGATCGGCTGCCCGCCAGGCATGGAGATCATCCGCTGTTATCAAATTGCCGAGCCGGGTTCTTATCATGGTGAACTTGGTTTCGACCTGGTGGCAGTGTTCACTTCCTACCCGCAGATAGGAGATTTCGAGATCAATGACCAGGGGGCTGAGGAGGCTTTTACCTTTTACGACCACCCCAAAGTTCTGATCTTCCAGAAAAGCGCCCAATATGATCCAGCCCGGGTGGAGTCTTTTCTTTCGTCCATTGATATGAGTTCTGCTGTACATCTTACCCCCGGACAGTCGGAGAATTACAAATCCTTGCTGTTTACGGCAGAACGATCGGTCGAACAGCAGGCTGGTGGTACCTGGTCGGAGTTATTTGATACTCAGTCCGTCATCAATCGCTACCCTCTGGTTGGTTTACTGGTCTGGTATCTCTTCATTTT
>DATEUN010000081.1:0-18453 GCA_035283125.1 Anaerolineales bacterium | reverse complement strand
TGGCGTTACGATCATTCTTATCGAGCATCGGTTGGCAGAAGTCGCAAAATTGGCTTCAAGAATGATACTGATGGATAAGGGGAAAATCATCATGGATGGAACTCCCGATTCGATCCTTTCGGACGAAAAGATCCGAAATCGGTATGGTTTTCGAAGAATGACCAATGAAACCATGGTTACATGGGAATCATTAATCAAGAAATCGATGTTGACCAAAGAAGGGGTGAAACCGCTTCTTTCATTTGAAAATGTTTGTGCTGGTTACAACCGCAGAAGTGTGATCAGGGACATCAACTTGTCCCTTTATCCGGGAGATTTCGTTGCAGTAGTGGGAAATAATGGAGCCGGTAAATCCACGCTTGGCCTGACAGCAGCGGGTCTTCTCAAACCAATTTCCGGGATAGTTCTGTTTCAGGATGGATCAAAACCAAGACCGGGTTTGGACGTTGCCATGCTCTTCCAGAATCCTGTTGACCAATTGTTTACCGACTCAGTTAGTGATGAGCTTGCCTTTGCGCCGCAGAATTATGATCGCTTCAGCCAAGAGCTGCATGAAGAAATATTACGAGAGACAGGACTAGAACCTTTGAGAGATCATCGTCCACTCATGCTTTCTGTGGGTCAAGAACAAAGAACAGCCATGGGTGCCTGCATTGGTTTACGGCCAAGGTTATTAATCCTGGATGAGCCCACCCTGGGACAGGATTGGTGGCATCTGCAGAAGTTAATGGACTTTCTAAAAAGATTGAACCAACAAGGAATGGCTATTTTATTGATCTCGCATGATTACAAACTGGTGCATCATTATGCCCAGAGAGTTTACCTGATGAAGAATGGACAAATTCTATTAACTGGTCATTTCATGAAAAGCTCTAAAGGTTATTCGAATACAAATGAAATTATGAATAAAGGAATTACCAATGAAACTAGCTACTCGTGAATTGGCAACGATCGCCGTTTTTGGAACATTGTGGGGTATTTTAGAGATCACGATGGGATCAGTTTTACACACACTAAATATTCCATTTTCTGGTGCTTTCCTGGCAGCAATCGGATTAATCATTGCAATGGTGGGAAGGGTTTTTGTTCCAAGAAGGGGATCCACTTTGTTCATAGGATTGATCGCAATGCTTCTTAAACTCTTCAACCTGGGCGGAATTGTGATTGGTCCCATGGTTGGAATCTTAAGTGAAGCAATCCTGGCAGAAATCGTGCTTTCCTTATTTGGAAAACCAAACCTATTTCCATTCCTGGTAACAGGGGCGATCGGTGTAACCTGGACATTGGTGCAACCCTTTATAACTGGTCCGCTATTATTTGGAAGAACCCTTTTTGTTGTGTGGTTGGATCTCCTTGATTCTGGAACCAGACTACTGGGTTTGAATGAATCAGCAATATTTCTGATCGTGGCAGGGTTCTTATTAATTTACATCTTAATCGGGGCAACAGCCGGTTGGTTAAGCTGGTTAATTGCAGGTCAACTTAAGAGTCGGTTGGGTCGTTCTTGAGATCCAATTTATATTCTATTAAATCAAAAGGAGATTTAATTCAATGAAGATATTAGCGCTGATGACAATCCTGATGGTTTTTCTGGCTGGCTGCGGATCCGCACCAACGCAAGCGACAGCTACTGTTCCAGAAGCGGTGCTGACAATCGTTATTGGAGACAACCAACAGACTTTCACTGTTGATGATCTCAAAGCTTTTCCATCGTCAGTTTCAAATTTTAATGGTGTGGGTTATTTAGGAGTTTCTGTAAAAGTGCTACTTGATGCTGCTGGCATCAATCTTGATGAGGTTTCAGCCATCAAGGGTGTAGCAACCGATGGGTATTCTGTAAATTATGAAACAGCTCAACTCTCTCCAGATGATGTTCTGGTTGCCTATTCCCTGGCTGATGGAAGCTCCCTGGCCAGCGATGAAGGAAAATTCAGAATGGTTCTGCCTGACCAGGAAGGAAAACTTAATCTTCGGCTTCTTTACAAGTTGGTAATCGTGCCATGATCAACCAGGAAAGCATCCTCCTAAGAAAACCTGAAGCTAAAACCAAGCTTAAATTTGGATCATTAAGCTACGTGGTTTTGTTTCTCTGGTCCCTAAGCATGGTGTTGTTTGCACCAGCAGAACATATTCTGCTGGCAGGAGGATTATGCCTGGCTGCAGCAATTCTTTTTTATCCGAACTCCTTCAAGCGGTTATTACGATTGCGATGGCTGATCATGGTGAGTTTATTGGCAATCCCTCCCATTTTCGTGTTGGGGGATATGAATCAAACTTTCATGGGTATCCCATATTCATCTGAAGGCGCAGGGATCAGCTTACAGATCTTTTTACGGATCATTGTTGTTCTGGTTAGTGTTGACGGATTCACCAATGCAATTGATATCTCCACAATCGGTAATTTATTTGAGCGAGTTGGTTTTCGTGGTCTTGGATTCACCATGGGTATCGCCCTAAACCTATTACCGTCATTAGAAAGAGCTGCCATCAATACCTGGCAAAGTCTTTGGATGAGAGGAGGCTTGCGGAAAAAACGCTGGCTAGGAATCAGACTGTTATTGGTGACGATCATCACCAACGCATTGAACCGGACTGAACAGATAGCCCTGGCTGCAGACGGGAGGGCTTTTGATCCTTCAGAATGGCGCCCAATTCCTCTCCAGAAAGGATCCCTTGATCTATTGGTAGTAGGAGGTATCACCTTTATCGCATTAGCTTTTATCATTAGCATTTTTTAGATGTCAGAAATCTTTATTCAGAATTTAACCTTTACCTGAATTCTTCTTGAATATATTTCAACTCAATTTTATGAACTTATAAGGAACCATTCAATATTTCCAATCAATTCTCTTAGACCAATGAGTTGACAATTTTGTTAATACTCATATACTTGAAAAATAACGAGGGAGAAAATAATGAACTGTTCCATTGCAGTTGCCATATTAATTGCAAGTTATTTAATTGGTTCGATTTCGTTCGCACGATTGGTTACGAAAATTTGGGCTGGTAAGGATGTCACACAATTTGAAATTCCAGTTGAAGGAACAGATGACCGCTACAAGGTATTATCCATAGGAGCTAATTCAGTTAGCTCAGTATTGGGGGCAAAAGCTGGCATGACGGTTAGCCTGTTGGATATTTTAAAAACCTTCCTTCCAACGTTGTTGTGTAAATTATTTTTTCCAGAAATACCTCTTTATACATTGACAGCAGCCTTAGGAGGATTGATAGGGCATGTCTGGCCTTTATATTATAAATTCCATGGAGGGTCAGGATTTTCTGCCATCATGGGTGGTTTATTGGTCATTGATCCACTTGCGGTCATCGCAACACCAGTAGCAGGAATTATTCTTGGACTGCTTATCTTTCGCAACCTTATCGTTACTTCCCTGGCATGGATATGGCTATTAATCCCATGGTTCTGGTGGCGAACATCCGGTGATCCAACCTACTTAATCTATTCCGTTGTAATCAATGTCATATTTATCCTGGCAATGATCCCTGAAATTAAAGTTGGACTTAAATATAAGCGAGAAGGAAAAACCATGGAATATGGCATTGGCTCCTTATCATCAAATCCGATGGGACGCGGAATGCTAAAAATGGCACGCTCTCTTGGTTTCATGAAAGAAGGAATGAACAAGGAGTAAAATCATGGCTGATAGAGGGTTTATCGTAATCCTGAATGATAAAAAAATTCCTTCCTCTATTGGCAATAAGGCATCCAGCTTAATCAAACTGAAAAGGCTTAAAGTCGATGTCCCAAAAGCTTATGTGTGCACATGGGAAGCTTATCATTATTACCTTAATCATGATAGCAACCTTTTAAATTCCCTTCGAAATGAAATTAAATTAAAACTGGATCTCAATAAACAATATGCAGTTCGATCTTCAGCGAACATCGAGGACAGCATTGATCGGTCGTTTGCTGGTCAGTTTAAAACCGTGCTTAATGTAAAGGGTGTTGAGCAGATAATTGAGGCTATTGTTTCAATCTGGGATACGGCCAACTCACCTGCCATACAAACCTACCTAGAAAGATTGAATATGTCTCCAACTCAATTATCCATGGCTGTCATTATCCAAGAGATGGTTCAACCTGTTGCAGCCGGAGTTGCGTTAAGCCGCAACCCAGTCACAGGAGCCAACGAGGTCATTGTTGAGGCAGTACTTGGTCTTGGAGAATCCCTGGTGCAGTCCGGGGTCACACCTTTCCGTTGGATAAATAAAGCTGGCGAATGGTTGAGTAATTCAGATGTTGAAGAAATTCCCATTCAGGTTGTCGATCAAATTGTGAATCAAACCAACAAAATCGCACGCGATCTTAAAACCCATATCGACCTTGAGTGGGCTTGGGATGGAAAAAATGTCTATTGGCTGCAGACACGAGAGATCACTACAATCAATCATCATAACATGTACTCCAATTACATCCCCAAAGAGATGCTTCCGGGAATGATCAAACCACTTGTCTGGTCAATAAATATTCCCAATGTAAACGGGGTATTTGTTCGTTTTTTAAACGAGATGCTTGGTAATGTTGTTATCAACCCGGAAGATCTTGCCAAGTCATTTTACTATCGAGTTTATTTCAATATGGGAGCGATCGGGAGAGTTTTTGTTGAGCTGGGATTGCCAGCTGATTCGGTAGAAATGATGACTGGTCTTGTTTCAAAGGACAAGATAAAAATGAAGCCGACGTTACAGATGATGAAACGTTTACCTCATTTCCTCAAATTTGTTCATCACCAATGGAAGTTCCCGCAGAGGATTGAACAGAAAAAACCAGAGTTAGACTCCAAAATCAGTTCACTACGATGGCAAGATTCAGAAGAAATGGATATAACCGAATTAATTGGAGCACTCGATCGGTTGCGACCATTATTCCAGGAAATAGCTTATTACAATATATTGTGCCCCATGTTAGCTGTAATGCACAAGCGCGTTTTTGAAAAAGAATTAACCCGGTCAGGTATCGAACCTTCCAACTTTGATATTCATGAAGATCTCCCTGAACTGGCTGAATTCAACCCGAATACCCACTTGCGTAGAATTCACACTATTTTTACGAATCTTGAACCTTCCGTGCAAGATAAGGTTCGCGTAATATCATATGAAGAGTTCTTAAAGTTATCCGATATTAATGAGTTCCAACAGGAAGTTGAGAAATTCATCAATCGTTTTGGTCATTTAAGCGATAATGGAAATGATTTTTCAACCACTCCCTGGCGTGAAGATCCAGATATGGTTCTAGGATTAATCATAAATAGCAACCTTGATTTTGAAGAAAAGATACCAAAATTTCAATACAAAGATATTAAGTTAAATCCTTTAAGACGATTGTTGATCAACCTTTTCTATCAAAGAGTGCGAACTTACAGTCTTCTGCGTGAATACCTAAGCAACTGCTATACCTATATATATGGATTCTTTAGAAATTACTATCTTGCCATTGGTAAACACCTGACTAATAAAGATATCATTGACAGCCCTACTGATATTTTTTATCTAACCGATATAGAAGTTAGAAAGCTTGCTCAAGGGATCAATCCTGAAAAAAACATTCGGGATGAAATTGCCCATCACAAGCAAGATATTGAAAAATTCCGCGATATTACCCTTCCAACCGTTATATATGGCGATGAAACACCACCGATTGTGGATCAATCCACGGAACAATTGAGTGGGTTTTCAACTTCGATCGGTCAGCATACCGGGCCGGTAAGAGTTGTTCGAGGTATCCAAGATTTTGAGAAAGTACTCAAAGGTGATGTGTTGGTAATACCCTATTCCGACGTAGGATGGACACCGCTATTTGCCAGAGCCGGTGCTATTGTAGCAGAATCGGGAGGATTACTTTCCCATAGTTCCATCATAGCCCGAGAATACGGCATCCCGGCAGTTGTTTCGGTAAATGGTGCGATGAATCTTGTCGACGACATGCTGGTTACTGTAGATGGTCATAAAGGTTTAGTAATTATTAATAAACTCAATGCAATTAACCAATACGTGGAGTAGAAATGGTTATCCTTGAAGCAAAAGAACTTAGAAAACTGTACAGGATGGGTGAACATTCTGTTGAAGCCCTTGCCGGAGTAGATTTTAAGGTAGAAAAAGGTGAATTTGTCGCCATTATGGGACCTTCAGGAAGTGGAAAATCAACACTTCTTCATTTACTGGGAGGTTTGGATACACCTTCTGAAGGTGATATCATCCTGGCTGAAAACCAATTATCCAAACTCAGTGAAAAAGAAGCAACCCTGGCAAGACGCCATAACGTGGGATTTGTATTCCAATTCTTCAACCTGCTTCCAACATTAACAGCAGAAGAGAATGTACTGCTACCCATCATCATTGATGGAAAGGATCCACGGCAATATTCCAAACAATTAGAAAACATCCTGGACCTGGTTGGGCTACTGGACCGGAGAGATCATAAACCCGATCAATTATCAGGGGGGGAACAACAAAGGGTAGCGATTGCAAGAGCATTAATCACAGAACCAGCCATTTTGCTTGCGGATGAACCAACAGGCAACCTCGATTCAAAAACAGGGACATCCATCATGAAATTACTTCAGCGCTCTGCCATTGAATTGAACCAGACCGTAATCACAGTCACACATGACCCAAAAGCTGCTGCGTATGCAAGCCGGGTTATTTTCCTTCGTGATGGGAAGGTGGTCAAGGCGTTCATACCCCCTGAAAATATGCCATTATCGGAAAGGCTGCGGGGAATCATGGAGACGATGGAACTTCTCGAAGTTTAACCATGTTTCAACTCACGCGTCTATTAACCATTCGCTCCATTCGTTTGCGTTTTATACGCTTTGCACTCAGTGGATTTGGTATTGTTCTCGGTGTCGCAGCAATGCTGGCCATTAATGTTACCAATCAAACCGCCCTTGCTTCCATTGTTGAGCTTTTTCAAAATACTTCCGGCAATTCCAAGCTTACCATTGTAAGTGCCAATTCAGATAGCAGCCAGGGGTTTTCCGAACAGGTTGTCCGCACAGTCGCCAATATTCCAGGTGTGTCAGCTGCAGTACCAACTGTAAAAGCACTAACATTACTTGCAGATGAAGCAACTGCCAGCGAATTTGGCCTTGGTTTGCTTGGAGCAAGTATCAGCGGAGGTATGCAGGTTTATGGAATTGATCCGGTCCTAGATCAGGAATTACACACCTATACCATTATTGACGGCCGGTTTCTAAGTAATTCTTTCACAAGTAGAGAAATTGTCCTGGTCAAAGATTACGCGGATGAAAAAAATATCAACGTGGATCAATGGATCAGCATCGTAACCCCGAATGGGATTGAGCAAGTAAAAGTCGTTGGTTTGATCGCAAAAGAAGGTCCAGGCCAAACAAATAATGGTGCCTTTGGAATTGTTCCTTTATATACCGCACAAGAACTTTTTAACAGGGAAGGTAGTCTTGATCAAATCGATATCCTAACAATGGATGAAAAACCAGACAGCCAAACGCTTGAATCTTTAAAAGAATCCATCCAGGTTCGAATTGGAAAAAATCTTTCTGTTACATATCCTGCGAGCCAGGGTAAGCGTATGACCCAGATGCTGCAGAATTACCAGATAGGCTTGAATTTTATGAGTGGGATCGCCTTGTTTGTAGGAGCATTCCTGATCTATAACGCATTTGCCATGACCGTTGTGGAACGAACAAGGGAATTTGGCATGCTGCGAACGATCGGGATGACCCGTGGGCAGGTAACCGGACAGTTGATAGTTGAAGCTACAATACTTGGGATTTTTGGATCTTTCCTTGGTATTGGACTTGGGTTTCTCCTGTCGCGAGGCTTGACTAGCTTAATGGAAGTTATTCTTAACCAGAGCTTGCGGGATATTCATTTCCCGATAGACCTGGTTATATCCAGTTTCTTTATCGGCGTTGTGGTTACCGCTATTGCAGCCGGAATTCCAGCATGGCAGGCTGGACGTATATCTCCAATGGAAGCATTGCGAATCAGGGGAAAATCACGTCAAAGCTGGTGGGTTCGTTTCAGCTGGATACCAGGCTCCCTGTTGTTAGCGGTATCAGTAGCAATTCTGATATGGAATCCATTCCCTTATGATGTTCAGTTTCGCATGGGCAGCATGACTGTATTTGGGTTGTTTGCCGGAGCTACTTTGTTAATTCCTGCAACGATCGGAAGCTGGGAAAGAATCGGACGACCAATATTGAAATTCCTTTATGGCGCAAGCGGTGGGATTGGCAGCCGCAATGTACAACGGTCTCGTCAGCGTACAACGCTTACAGTTGCAGCACTGATGATCGGTGTAGCAATGGTGATCATGACCCGCAGTATGACACAATCTTTTGCAGGAGATCTGCGGTCATGGATGAGTGCATACATTGGCGGGGACATTTATATTGGTGCTTCAATACCGATGCGAGGTGATATGACCAGCCGAATAGAAGCTATTTCCGGTGTTGAAGCAGTTGCACCACTACGGTATTTTAATGCCGAGTGGCAAACTCCTACAGGTGAAATTCAATCATTTAACTTCATGGCGTATAACCCGGTCTCTTATAACAAGGTTACCTCCTTTGTGTTCAGTGGAGAACAACCCAATACCCAGGATGTTGTCAACCAATTGAGGAGTGGTGATTCAGTTCTTCTTTCCAGCGTATTGGCTGAAAAATACGGACTTCAACCCGGTGATGATATTTCCATAAGAACGAGGAGTGGATTCCATCGTTTCACAATTGTGGCAATCGTTGTAGATTTTTACAACCAGGGATTGGTTGTTCAAGGAAGTTGGGATGACATGCGGCGATATTTCCATATCAATGATTCCAACACCTTCATGGTCAAGGTAAGTGATGGATTTTCAGTGGAAGAAGTTCAAAAGCGCATTGAAGACCTTTATGGTAAAAGGTACCATTTGACACTTGAATCCAATGCATCGATTCGAACGCGGGTACTGACCCTGATGGACCAGGCATTCAGCATGTTTGATGTAATGGCATTGGTTGCAGTTGTGGTTGGTTCTCTTGGTGTGGTCAATACTCTTACCATGAGCGTCATAGAACGAACACAGGAAATTGGCATGCTGCGTGCAATCGGGATGACCCGCAGGCAAGTTGTGAGCATGGTTCTTGCTGAAGCAGGTTTAATGGGATTATTTGGAGGACTACTGGGATTAGCAACAGGTGTCATTCTAGCTCGAATTCTTTTCCTTGGCATGACAACCATGTCCGGATATACATTAACGTTCACAATGCCGCTTGATGGCGTCATCATAACTGTCATCGTAGCATTAATCGTTTCACAAATTGCAGCGATTTTCCCCGCAAGACGTGCCGCCAATACGCAGATACTAGAGGCTGTTCACTATGAATAAATCCAAGATCTTCAAACCTGCAATCTTCCATACACTATTTCAAGGAAAGGGATTCAAAATGTCAAATAAAAATTCAATGGTAGTAGCAATATCGGTCGTATTAATTTTAGCTATTTCCCTGACTGGATGCAGCAGTTCCAGTGGAACTGAACCAGATACGACATCACCTTCTTCACAAAATGATCTTGTTTTTGGAGAAAATACTATAAGCTCCTCTGCTGAAGTTGTTCCCCAAAAATGGGCTTCCCTGGGATTTTATTCAGGCGGACAGGATATACAAATAAAAGTAAATGAAGGTGATTCTGTTCATAAAGATACCCTCCTGGCATCCTCCAATGACCTGACTGCGCAAGCAGGATTGGAAGCAGCCAGAGCCCAATTAGAAGCTGCGAACGCCCAGGTATTGTCAGCAAAAGCAAATCTTGAACCATTAACCTGTTTCTTATGCTCAACTGCTGCACAACTTAAAGCGGCAGAAGCAGCCATAACGGCGGCAGAAGCAGCCGTAAAAGCCGCAGAAGCCGGTGTTGATCAAGCCGGTAAAGCATGGGGTAGTACATTTATTTATTCACCATTTTCTGGAACAATCGTTGAAGTAAATGCACATTCCGGCGAAAATGCCCTTCCCGGTCAACAAATCTTTCTGCTAGCAGACCTTTCCACACTCATCGTAGAATCAACAGATCTAAGTGAATTAGATGCCATAAGGGTCAAAGAAGGTAACCCTGTTGAGGTATCATTTGATGCCATGCCAGATATCACTGTAACAGGAAAAGTGATTCAAGTAGCTGATAAGAAGTCATTGGGTTCAGGTGTATATTATTCTGTAAAAATTGCCCTTGATTCAATCCCTGAAAATCTGCGTTGGGGGATGAGTGCTTTTGTTGTCATAACTGTCGAATAATTTCTTCTATTTGAATTTTAAACAAACCTTGCGAAGGTTTGAAGCCTTCGCAAGGTTATGCAAAATGAAACCAGATGGCAATACGAATTGTCATCTGGTTCTTGCATTTTATGGTTGTGTTACTTTAGAGGGAATAAAAATAACCACTGATTAATTGGTCACTATAATTTCCAATCCAAAATTACTCAATTTAACCTCGAACCATGGTTGTAACGAGAATGAATAAGCGCCTCAACATCACTCAGAGGTCGGTCAAATGGACTGGCTTTTTCCATTTTAAGACTGGTGACAGCGGCTGCCCATATGCTGGCTTCGGCTGGGGAGGTTGTGAGGCGTTTGGCAATATAGGTGCCAATGCAAGTATCACCCCGGCCACTGCGACCGCTAAGGTTTTGAGGATAGAAAGGACGGTCATAAGTTTCATCCCCGGTATGAACAAGTACACCATTCTTATGGGTGATCACAATTTCCCCTGGTCCCATATCAGAAAAGAACTGTGCTGCCTTGAAAATATCCGATTCACCGGTGAGAAATTCAGCTTCCACGGCATCAGCTTTCAAATAGTCAACATATTTCAGGGTCTCAGTCATTTCCTCCCAGGGTTCATTTATAAGCGCTTGACCTCTTAATACCCTGACAAATCCCTGGACATCAATGGCGACCATAATCTTCCGTTCACTCAATGATCGAATCACATCCAAACCTACCTCTCCGCGAAGGCTGGAACCAATCACTGCAGCTTTTGCCTGAACACAATCAATTTCCTGTGGTGTGATCGAGCCAGCAGTTCCTGTTACGGAGAGGGTACGCTGGTCTGGATCATCCGTTGGATAATCAAGGTGCATACAGGTTGATTCGTCCGTATAGGTTGGACATGAATCAATTCCTGAAGCAGTAAATTTATCGATAACCCGACGATCTTCTTCAGCCAGGCGGGTTACTACAACAACAGGAATACCCAAGCGGACAATTGCATGAGCAGCATAGTTGATCGCTCCTCCATCAATATACCTGGTTCCTGCCGGTGAAGTGATCGTATCTTTGGTATAGTTGCCTATGCAGGCGACATCATAGAGCTTGTTAGTTTTCATTGTGGACAACCTTTATCTAGATGAGATTTTTCAGATCCAGGACATGGCGTTCAGGGAATTAACCATTTCAGTGCAAGCACAAAGCCAGCCCCGATAAGAATCGTTACCGGGATGGTTAAAATCCAAGCCATGGCGATCTCCTGGGCGACAGACCAGCGGACCTTGTTAACCCTTTCAGCAGCACCAACTCCCATGATGGCAGAACTGACCACCTGGGTGGTACTGACAGGTCCTCCCACTAAAGAAGCTGCGATAATGACCGAAGCACCAGCCAATTGAGAAGCGAATCCGTCCACAGGGCGGATCTTGAAGAATTTTCCCCCAAGGGTGCGGATCAGTTTCCACCCCCCCACAGCAGTACCCAGCGCTATCATAGCCGCACAAATTACGATCACCCATACAGGTACGATAAATTCCTGCAGGATACCTCCGGTTACCAACGCCAAGGTGATGATACCCATTGTTTTCTGGGCATCATTGGTGCCATGGCTTAATGCGAGCGCCAAGGCTGTAACCAACTGACTCTTTTTGAAAAGAGAATTTATTCGCGGAGTAGCTTTCCTGGCAAGGAATAGAATTAAACGGAGGATGATGAATCCAAATATAAAGCCTATAAATGGGGATGCAAAAAGTGCAATGAGGATCTTTTCCAAGCCACCCAGATGGATCGCTTCCCAGCCTGCGCTTAACAAAACTGCGCCAATCAAACCACCTATCAGTGCATGGGAAGAACTGCTGGGAAAACCAAAGAACCAGGTCATTATATTCCAGACAATGGCACTCAGCAGGGCTGCGATCAGAACCTGCGTGTTGATGGATTCAGGAGATACGATCTCATGTCCGATGGTTTCTGCCACAGCGACACCAAAAACAAATGGACCTACAAAGTTTGCTATTGCTGTAACACCAAGCGCCATTTTGGGAGAAAAAGCCCGCGATGAGATCATGGTGGCAACCACATTGCTGGAATCGTGGACTCCATTCAGGAAATCGAAAACCAGTGAGAGGATAATTACGATGATAACAAGTGCAGTCATAAGCTAATCACTCTCTAGACCACTTTGACAACAATATCAGCGATCACATTGGCAGCCTCATCACCCCGATCCGCTGCATTGCTGAGATGACGGTAAACTTCCCTCTGTTTTAATATAGTTAAAATCGAATCAACATCGTTGCTCTTGGCTTCACCAAATAGCTCAGCCAGCGCTTCCCTATAAACACTTTCGACACGATTCTCAAGGGCTTTTGCGCGCTGGGCATGGTCGCCTGCAACTCCGGGATGATCTTCCAGCCGATCAACCGCCATCAGCAATTCATAAGCAGCATCCCTGAGAAGAGATGAGATTCTCTGCATATATTTCGTAGGTTTTACCTCCAGGATTTCCATTTCGTCAACGGTGGAATATGCGTAGTCGATAACATCATCGATCGTGCGGGATAAGGAAAAGATATCTTCCCGGTCGAAGGGGGTGATGAAATTACGATTCAGCTCATCGATCAGGATACGCCTGGCTTCATCAGCTTCCTTCTCCTTGGACCTCAACTTCTCGGCTGTTTCCTTGCCCTGGTTATCCATATATGCCTTCAATGCTTCAATCCCTTCCAGGGTAAGAGCTGTCTGGTCATGGATCATTTTAATGAACTTGTTCTGTTTTTTCTTAAACAGGCTGCTCATAATAGGTTTCCTCCTGCTGAATATTTTCTTATACAACCCTGGTCTGCCAAATATTTCAGACCAGCTGCTATTTGGTCGAAAGAGCTTTTTGGATTGATCTCCAATGCCCGATATGCATTTTCTGGTAGATAGTCTGCCACCATTTTATAATCCACTTCTCCCAGGCCAGGTGGAAGATGATCTGTAACACCTCT
The DNA here is from genome assembly GCA_035283125.1 of Anaerolineales bacterium. Classification (GTDB taxonomy): domain Bacteria; phylum Chloroflexota; class Anaerolineae; order Anaerolineales; family Villigracilaceae; genus UBA12087. The sequence goes on along the minus strand of DATEUN010000081.1, from coordinate 5,219 downwards.
TACATCATGCAAATGCGTCCCAATCATCCTGGTAGAAAACCGTTGCAACCATTCCCGGTGGGGAAGAAAACCGAGGTGATCAAGAGCCTGGGCATGACCAACATCATAAATAAAACCCAATCGTCCAGGTTCCGCCAGTTCCAGGAGAGTCTTCATTTCGTCCTGGATGGGAATATCATTATAATGGTAACGGTTTTCCAATCCAAGGCGAATATTATAATGCCGGGCATAATCCAACAATTCCAAAAGGCTCCTTTTCACAGCTTCCAAATGCGGAGATGCCTGTTTGCTGCGTTCAAAAACCATTCGTTGAAATATCTCTTTATAATCCCCACTCCCATTTCCGCCTTTTTCGTAGAGGGTTCTCAACTTTTTTTCTAATGTAAAACCCAATGAGACCGCACCACAGTGTACTACTATGATGGGTACTATCAATTTATCAGCAAGAGGAATGCTTCTCTTGATGGCATCAATCCCATTGCGCCTGTTCTCTTCGTTCAAGGAAGAAATCAACCAATCCTTTCTCTTCAATTCTTCTACAGATACATCTGCAGGACAAGGTTCATGGATACTACTTATCCCCAATGGTGAGGGGTTGAATCCATTCAACATGGCAGTATTTACCTGATGGTTCAATTCCAGATGAGTGAAACCAAGCTTTTGGGCGGTGAGCCTGAAATCATTCAGATCAGAGTAATTCCCAACTGCCCACATGGTGGAAAGGGAGGCATGATAAAGCGGCTTTCTTACTGCTGAAATGGTCATAAATTTAAACTTCCTAATTTCTTGAATTATCCAAATACCGTCTTATGAAGCAAACATTATAAATAGAAACACGTTTTTTATTATCCACATTTACTTATTAATCTCTTCCACAGTTGAGGAGATGAAAGGTACATTTAATAAATCCGAGAAATTCTCAATAAATTGATCTGCTTTTGCTCCTTCATCAGGATTAAATGCTATCGTTTTTAATCCAACGGCACGAGCCCCATCCAATTCAGAAGGACAATGTCCAACAAAAACAGCCTGGTTGACATTTACTCCCAACTGCTTAAGCGCAGCTGCATAAATGTGCGGATGTGGCTTTTCCATTCCCAATTCCTGTGAAGAGATGATTGAATCCCAGACATGTCCAAAACCACCACGTTCAAACCATTTCAATTTGACATGGACGGGATTAGCTGTATCTGTAATTATTCCGAGCAGGAATCCCCGATCCTTCAGGGAAATTAGTGTATCCCTGACTCCCTCAAAAAAAACGACGTTGTTGTCATCCTGCTCCAATGCCTGGTATCCTTTTTCAACAAGAAGCGGATCTTTAACTCCATACATTTTAAGAATCATCTCCCGTCTTTGATCCTGGGTTAATAATCCATTAAATGCTTTTCTTTTCAGTTCTTTCAAAGAAGACTCGGAAATGTCTATATTTGATAGATTGTTGGTTGTTAAAAATTTCTGAAAATATTGCCCACGGCTCGGGCGGTAGTAAAGAATATCTCCGGCATCAAAGATCAAAGCCTGAACCTGCTGCCCTCTCAAGGGAGGGATTTGCGTAGAATTGGCATCCATTTTAAGGATCTCCACGAGTTCATCCATGCTGCTTATGACCGCATCTGGAGCTGCACCAGAATCGTCTTCACCGTGATCAAAATTATGGCGGATCTGAACTGCCATTCCAAATCCTGCTTTTTTAGCTCCGACTACATCACGGGAAATCCGGTCACCAATGAACAAGCATTTGCTGGTGGGAACGTCAGCCAGGCGAGCTGCGTAATGAAAAATAGCGGGATCAGGTTTTCGTCGACCGTATTCACTCGAAAGGACGATCGGAACAAAATAATCAATAATTCCATATTTTTTTAGATTGGTTGGTACCTGACCTTTGCTGTTCACATTACTAATAATGCCAATTTTATAACCCATATTGTGAATAGTTTTAAGAACAGACGGGACCTCAGGGCGAATGTCACGATAATAATATTCCGTCTCAATGAACAACATCAATTCTTCTGAAATCGTGTCCAGCGTCTCCTTGTTTACTGCAAATCCAGCAAGAATATAATCCCGCCAGACGACCTGAGGAGTTTTTTCCTCCAAGTTCAGAAGACTCCAGGAGTGGTATCGTTTCAATCCTTCAGTAACAACTTTGTAAAGTTGCTCATCCGATAGATGCAGATCCATCCCTGCTGATGAAAGGATCTTTTGCAGACCTGAAGTAGCCTGGATGCGGAGCTGAGTCGTATACCCATAGGTTTCGATGGTTCCGCCCATATCGAAGAATACAGCTTGAATATTCATATCTGAAATACCATTCCCATAGAATATTGAACCTTTCGCTGTAGTTATAGAACCAAGCGTGATAACAAATATACTCCACCCTGGTTTCGAATTTTTATTTGGTGCATTTTCCTGGACACGGATGGAGATATTCGTGTCCAGGAATAAATCATGTGTTCAGACTTTCAGTATCAACTCACTTTTAGGGAGCCAACAGACTGATTGCCCAGAAATCGCGGACAGGGCTCATGTTCTGGTAGGCAAAGAAATCGTTACTTGGCCAAAGGTCAATAGAATCACGAGCCGGCATTCCCTCAGCAATCGGGAGTCCGACGGCAGCAGGGTAAGCACCAAACTTATTCCATGGGTCGAATCCAGCTTCTGTAAGAGCAAACTGGATGAACAACTTGGCAGCATTGGGATGAGGTGCATTATTTGCGATTCCCAGATAGGAGGACTTCAAGATACCTACAACAGGTTTCAGCCCATAGCAAGGCGCCATGGCCAATTCCCCATCCAAGGTGGCTTCATAACTTGAAAGGCCGGTCCAGCCATACCCGGGTTCAACTGCAGGATCCATACCAAGTGTTGCAAAGGCAGAATCCACTTCATCACCACCAGGTTGAATACCAGGTTCGTTTTGTGCCAACTTCTTAAGGAAAAGATATCCAGCATTTGCGATGTCACTGGTATAGGCTGCATCAGTGGTCCAATCCTTACCATAGAGATCCTGGTAAGCAACTGCCATTTCATCTGCATGCTCAACAAAGAGGGCGATTTTTGCCGTAGTGCTGCTGTCGGCCAAGGGATCTTCCATGTAGAATTTTCCCTTGAGGGCTGGCTCTGTGAGCTGCCACCAATTGGTAAGCGGGCAGTCACCGGTATTTATTTCGTTATTGTAACCAACGACATCAACTGAACGACGAGCCATCGCAAAAGGTTGGTCCGCGGTTGCACCCTCAATAACGACACCTGGTGGTGTATACCACCACATCCATTGGTTAGGAACAAATTCGCCATACAAAAGGTGCCCATCACTATTGAACCAGACATCGCCAACAACATTGCCTGACTGCTGTTCAGCAGCCATCTTGACAGCAATGTCATCTGTATCGCCACCTTCAAGGGCAATATCGGGATAAAGTTCTGCCCATGGTTCGAGTAATTTCTCGATCTTGGAAGAGTTTGAATAAACAACTACTGATCCTTCCAGTTTTGCAGCAGCAATAACAGCATCCCAATTTTCAACCTCAGGTGTATAAGGGCCGACTCCATTGTCCTTGGCCCACTGTTCAGCAGCGGTGAGCATCGCTTCTGTGGCAACTGGAGCATCCGTTGCGACTGTTCCATTTCCGGAAGGTACTTCTGTAGGTGCAGTTGTTCCGCCACAGCCAACTACCATGCTGAATAAAATTACCACTGTGATCAACTTCATAAATCTTTTCATTTTTCTCTCCTTACTTAATCTAATCAAAAATTTGAGGAAAATTCTCGTTCCTTTTTATATTCTCTCAATTCGATAAGCCTCCTTTCACAGTCCTCTTCCTTTGAGATGGTTTTTCATGATAAAAACTTTTAAGGTATCAAGAAGAAATCAAATTCCCGGTTTCCTTGTCATATAAATTCATGGTATCGGAATTAAATTTCAACCAGATCTTTTGATCCATAGCGATCGTGCTTATACCCATGACTTTGATGGTGATCTCTATTTTTCCTCTCTTAGCAATTATGGTTGAATCAGCTCCTGCTGGTAAGACCGAATACGTAGTAAACTCCACCGCTTCCGGGTCTGGGTCCGTAAGGATATTAATATCTTCGGGTCTAACAGCTACAACCTTATTACCAGAAGCGGCAAATGTATCCATTGAAATAGTAAAATCACCAATTTGAATTAAGTTTTTACCCTTGATTGTGCCATCCAGCAGGTTCACTTTCGGATTGCCAATAAAATCTGCAACAAACAGATTGGCAGGGTAATGGTAAATCCTATCAGGGGTATCCACCTGCTGAAGCACACCTTCCTTCATGATCCCAATAGTAGTTGACATGGTCAATGCCTCCACCTGGTCATGGGTTACATATACAGTTGTTGCCTTAGCCACGTGGTGCAAGCGCTTGATCTCTGAACGCATATCCATTCTCAGACGGGCATCCAGGTTTGAAAGAGGTTCATCCATCAGGAAGACCTTGGGACTATACGCCAGCATACGAGCCAACGCAATGCGCTGCTGCTGTCCGCCTGACATTTCACGCGGGTAACGATCCTCATAGCCTTCCATTTGAACTTCTGCCAAAGCTTCCTTGACTCGTTCTTTCATTTCTTCCTTTGGCATTTTTTGAATCTCGAGCGCAAAAGTTATATTCTTGTCCACTTTCATATGCGGCCAGAGGGCATAATTCTGAAAGACCAATCCCAGATCACGCTGCCCAGGGGGGAGTGAAATCCCTTTTTCATATGAAAAAACCAGCTTGTCATCGATATATATCTCACCCCCATCCGGATCTTCCAGACCTGCGATACAACGCAGGAGTGTAGTTTTGCCACAACCAGAGGGTCCGAGCAAAGTCAGAAATGCACCAGGTTGTATGGTCAGACTGACATTATTGATCGCTATGACTTCGCCAAATTTCTTTGTAAGGTTTTTTATCTCGATAGTTGTTTCCATAATATCCTCTAGTTACATTCCCAAGCCTTTCTTTAAACTTCCCCCCCGGAAGCGTCCGATTATTAAATTTCCAACCAGTGTTATGGCTATCAGGATCAGGATGACGATGTTTGCCATCTGACCATCGCCATTTTCGATATAAAACATGGTCTGGCTGGCCAATACCTGGGTTTTTGGTGTGACCAGCAAAATAATCAAGGAAAGCTCGCGCATGGTTGTGATAAATGTCAGCAAGAATCCGGCAACAAATCCAGCACTGGTTAATGGGAAAAT
>DATEUN010000080.1:0-17176 GCA_035283125.1 Anaerolineales bacterium | reverse complement strand
TAATATCCACCCACCCAATAAGTCTTCCAACACTGTTTCTGGGAATATGATCGGGGAAATATAGAACCATCCCTGAAGCACAACAGGATAAAGTTCAGCCACATCAGGAAAAAATATTACCAATGTTGATAATAACAAGCTAAATCCGAGTGTAAATATCGCCAGCAAAATGATCGCGAGAGGGAATAACAGAATTGGTAAATCAATGGAAATATGAGTGATAAGAAATATGAGTGCCAGAGGGACAAGAGCAAAAAGGAGATTAACCAGACCAGCGCCATTCATCGCAATGACAAATGATGTCCTCGGCATGTATATCCTGTTGAAAAGATCTCCACCCCACAAGGTAGCAGTGAGAGAAAATTGCGTAGTTTGCTGGAAATAATTCCACGCTACGATATTCGTTATAATAAAAGCAGGGTAAACACCTCTAATTTCAAAAACCCGTGAAAAAACAATGGACAATATGATCATTGTACCCAACGGGTTGAGCATGGTCCATAAAATACCAAGAGTTGAGCGCTTATAACGAGTGACGATATTGCGGCGGATAAGCTGGAAAATTAGATCTTTGTATCTAATCAATCCTTGAATTTCATCCAATGCCAACCATGGTGTTTTTGCGCTGTCGTATATTTTCGATGTTGTCGTCATTAAATATATTTCACCTTTATCAGTTTGTTTTATATTTTGCAGCCATGGTATTCAACCAACCATGGTGAAAGTTTCTTGTCAGTGCATTGCTGCAGATTCAATTTCGATATAATCCATATTATTAATCGTCAAATTTGGATTTTAATCGGATAAATAATAAACTTTGTAATGGCCATTATCTCCCAGCAAATTTACTTTATCAGATGGTTCTATGAATATTGAAGAATATGTGACAAAATACCCATTAATTGTTTGATCCTGCTTGTAAACCGGGTAAAGGTCCCTGGTTTTATTTTTCCCAAACAATCCATACTCCAGGTTTTTTTCACGAAACCAAAAGAATAAAGGTGAATCTTCAGGAACCAGGCTGTTAATGAATTTCACATCAGGGAGTTTTGTGAGATCGTTATAATATACTTGTTCAAGGTAAGTCACTTTATATATACTGCTTTTCCAAGGAGTACTTTCCGTTAAATAAGCGAATATATATCGAAGCTTTTCTTTAATTATTATCTTAATGTCATTATCAGAAGGAATGGGAATAAAGTTCTCATAGATAAAATCGTGCGATTCTTTTTGAGTGATAACAGGTTTTGATGTATTCGTGAAAAACGAAAAACTCACTACCATTAAACTGGCCAGAATTATTACAGCTGGTATGAATTGTTTTAGAAATTTTCGATCAGGAATGAGAATTGGTAACAATGGGACACCAGGAAGAATTGCAGAGATAAAATATCTACTTTGGTAGGGGTCCCAACCAGGTCTTTGGAGGAATACAAGAAAATAATATATTAAGAATAAAAAAAGTGAGAATAAACTATATTTACGCCTGATCGAATTTGTAGATAATAACGAAACAATTAGTGCTAGTGGTATGAAAAGGCAAATTGGTCCAAACCAAGATGAGTCTTCATTGAGATCATTTCGTTTATTATATTGAAACACCTCATTCTGACTAAAACCCGGTTGAAGGATTACTTCAGATTCAAGATCAATGCCAAATCTTGACAAACCGCTGGAAAATAATCCTGCCTTTTTATTTATTAAATAAGATTGGATTTGAAACGGTAGTCCATCAAATCCAATTAACTGGTAAGTATATCTGGGAAGATTGTATTTCGCTTTTTCCCAGAAATTATTTAAAGAGGAATAATCATATCCAAGGATTCTTCCATTACCAAAAAATGATCCCGTATTCACAATATTGACAATGAATTGGAAACCTGAAAATATCAGCAGGACTGCCAATATAAGGACAAATTTTACGTTTACCTTACGATGTCGAATATTTTTAAATAACCAAATTACGATATAAATCCCGAATACTGGCAGGACCAGAAATGCTGTGTTTTTAGTCCCTAAAGCAATTATTAATGAAATCGCTGCAAATAAAATATCTGCTGTTTGCTTCCGAATTGAGTATTCAACCGCAAAGGATATCGACATTAATACTAATGCAGCAACTGCTAAATCACCCTGAGAGGAATAAGTCTGCAACATTACAACCGGGAAAGATAGAATCACAAAAGCACTTATCAATGCTTTAGTAAGGGTGAATCCTAAAAAGCGAGAAACCCTATAAACAGTAACTAATACAACAATGAGAGAGAACCATTGGACAATAAAGAATAAGTTTTCCGATCTTCCCAGTAAAAAAAGCCAAAAATGAACAATATGGATATTTAAAGGTCGAGCGACTTGATGATAATTATCAATTAATAAAGTTCCCTGCTGAATTGCATAATATACACGAGCCAGATGAGTTGGGTCTAAACTGTCAATATTATTTGGAGGTGTTGTGATCCCGACTGTAAAGAAAGCAATTAGAACTACCCCTATAAAAACAATAAGAAAATAATCTCGTATTTTTATTGTTCTTATCTTCTCATGAAAATCACTCCATAAAGATTGAAAAGTAAAAAGATTTCGCCTAAAAATGAATAGACAAGTGATGGCGCACATTAATGCCTGAAGGATCAATGAAATCCAGGATTGGTTTGCCATCCCCAGCAAACTTAATAACCCAAACAACACAATGTTGAAAGAGAAAATAACCAGGAAAAAAACCTGAATTAACTTTGTAATACTAAACTGCTGAAATAAACCCTTTTGAAGGATAATTGAACAAGCAAGGTACAGTAATAGAGAAAGAATTAACATATATTATTTCTTTAATTTAAGTATGTATATCCATAACAGAATTCTAGCTAAAATTTGGTTATTCTGTTCTCTAATGCATCACAATTCAGCTTTGCTTTCTGTATTGTCTAATCGTCCCTGATAAATAAATGTGGATCAAATCTGGATAGTACGATTATAGATTTAGAGCTATTTTACCTTCTAATTCGTATTCCCACTACGATGATCCATAATTTTCTAAAAGTTATACCATAATGTGATCATGGAGGAAAAACCCAATAATCCGTAATGAGGTTGATTCTTTTCTATATTCCCTGACCGCTTAACACAACAAATACCGTTTTCAAAATGATATATGCATCCATAAGCAGTGAGAAGTTGCTTATGTAATATTCATCCAACCTTAACCGTTCCTTGAAATTAAGTTTATGTCTACCCATAACCTGCCACCACCCTGTTAAACCAGGTACAACCCTTTGGATGGTTTCTGAATAATCTTCCATTAGGTCATATTCTTCTGGAAGGTATGCCCTTGGACCAACCCAACTCATCTCGCCGCGAATAACATTCCAGATCTGTGGGTATTCATCAAAACTAATCCGTCTGAGTATTCTACCAACTCGGGTTAAACGGGGATCATTTTGAAGTTTATGAAATTCCTCATACTCAAGACGGCGTGCTGTGTCTCTTTCAAGTATCTCTTCCAGTTTTTTTTCAGCTCCAACGACCATGGTACGGAATTTATACAGCTTAAATCTCCTGCCATTTTTCCCCAACCTTTCTTGAATATGGAAAATGGGGCCAGGAGAATCGATCCAAAGAATGATTGAGATAATAATAAATACTGGCAGCGTAACGACCAGACTCAGCAAGCATAAAGTTAGATCAAATACCCTTTTGATCGTTTGAAATACCGGGTTCAACAGGTTATATTTGACCACCAATGAAGGATGCCCTGCCAGGTCCATGGCAGTCATTGATAAAAGGTTCATATTCGAATCCGCTAAAACAAAAATAATCTCAGGAAATATATTATTCAATGTGTGGATATGTTTTCGAATAGCAGATTCAAAATTCCCTGCCCGATTGGTATAAATCGCCAATTTAACATTCATGTTCCGGAATTGCTGCAGGTTATCCTTTGTCATTTCATAAATAGGAATTCCGTTAATGTGTTTAACTTCTTTCTTTTCTGAAATTAAAATGGCAGCAAAAGGTTTATAACCAATCCGCCTTGCAGATCGAAGGTAAGTGATTATTTTTTCGACGTCTCTGTAATCGCCAATGATGACAGCAGGTTTACCCCACCAACCAAACAACGATCCGCGATTATGAACAACCAATCTAAAACTCAAAATAGTGACCAAAGAAAGAAGCCAGCTGACAATAAAAACAGCCCGGGAAAAGAACTGGCTTAAACCTAAAGAAAAAACCACCAGAGCTGTGATCGTATAAGCCAAAGATATGGATATGATCGTTGATTGAAATTCAGCTAGTCCAATCCGTCCATGGCCTGGATATAACCCAAAAACCAGAAAAATGACCGGAATAATGATTATCAGAAGTATATATAAAGGGCCGATCAGTGATGTAGTAACATATCCGCCCATGATGGGGATCAAATTCCATCGCATGACGAATGCTATGGAGAATGCTAATGTTATAGCCAGAAGATCTGATAACAGCAGCAAGAACGACACCAATATTGGTTTATATATGTTCTTCACTCTGATTTCTGTCTCATCTTCAGCATTTCTATTATTCAAGCAATCGCCCCTTTGCTATTTTTAGGAGGATAATATTGTAAGACATTATACTTCCTGTCTCAACTACAAGAATTTATACAGAAAAAACAAAATCACGAATTCCATTAATGAAATTTGTACCACTAAATTTCTTGACCCAATCCCTGATCAATTTTTTGTTAAAATTCATATTTTCGAATTGGATAATTGAATCGAGAATATCATTTGTGGTTTGTGATTTAAAAAATAAACCTGTTTCACCTTCCAACACAGTTTCGAGGACTCCTCCCTTGCCAAAGGCAATTACAGGGATCCCACTCGCCTGTGCTTCAAGCGGAACTATTCCGAAATCTTCTTCACTGGGGAAAAGCAAAGCTCGTGCCTGACTGTATAACACGGAAAGCTCATCGCTGTTCACTTTACCAACAAACCGGATGGTTGGTCCAGCTGATTTCTTCAAGTGCTCCATTTCCGGGCCATCTCCCACAACAACCAGATCCTTACCCAACCTTGTACATGCATCCACTGCAATATCTACACGTTTGTGAGAAACCAATCGGGAAACTGAAAGGAAATATGTTCCTTTTTCTTTAGAAGGAGAAAATTCTTCAAGATCTACTGGTGGGTATATAACCGTTGCAGGCATTTGGTATATGTCCATAATTGCTTTGGCTATATTCTCGCTGTTGGCTGCTATTTTGGTAATTTGCCTTGTCAGTTTTCGATCCAAATTTCGGATCAACGGTAAAAAAGGCTTTAGAATTGTTGCCAAATATTTAAAGCTTGACCTGCTATTTGTTGTATATGATTCTGGTCTCCATAACAACCGGAATGGTGCATTAATGTAAGATATGTGCTTAACCTGCGGTGGCGGCGAAATAAACTTCGCCAGGTAAGTTGATGAAGATAAAACAAGATCAAATTCACTTAGATCAAGTGTTTTAAAACCATGATACCAAACCGGATATAAGAGCTTCATCTGATTTTCATTATTTATCAGACCAGATAAAGGAAGGGTATGTATTTCAAAATTTCGGTATTCAGGAAATGTCTTTTCGGGAAGATAGACCGATGTAAAAATGGGAGCTTCGGGAAAAGCTTTTTTCATCCACAACACCAGCTTTTCTGCTCCACCTCTCACACATAAAGCATCATGAACAAGAGCAACCCTCAATTTGGATCCTATTTACCCTTCTAAATAATTACTTGATTCTTAATAATTAAAGTATACATCAGATGAAAACCTTCTAACATTAATATAGAAAATATGCACCTGATTTGTATAAAACTTTGAAAAGTCGTTTACTGGAAATAAGCATCCAAGAAAAAAGCTTATGAAGGGAATTATCTTCACAAGCTTTTCATACAGGGTGGCTGATGGGGGTCGAACCCACAACCACCGCATCCACAGTGCGGTGCTCTGCCATTGAGCTACAGCCACCTTGAGCGGGAGGATTTTAGCATGATTTATCCAGCTAAGCAAGCAGTTCCTTAACCCTCATCGCAATTCTTTTTCGATCAACCATTTCCTGGGTACCAATTGCCAGATCTTTAATGGTCACTTTTCCTTGTAATGATTCATCTGGTCCAATGACAAGTACCAATCTCATTCCCATTTTGTCTGCAAATTTAAATTGCTTGTTTAATTTAATTGCTTCTGGATAACAATTTACATTAATCCCCTTGTTACGTAATTCAGAACTGAGTGTCTGGGATTGACCTGATAATTCTTCAGAAAAGATCGTTACCAAAGTCTGGGCTGGAGAAATATTAAAGGTAGGAACCAGTCCTTTTTCCTGCAGTATCAAACTGATCACTACATCACCCATGGCAAACCCTGTGCATGGTAATGGGTCACCTCCAACATCAGCAAGAAGGTTATCATATCTTCCACCACCAAGAATCGATCGACGTACGCTCCCACTGGTATCGAATGCTTCAAAGACCGTGCCCGTATAATAAAGCAATCCACGAACAATATTCGGATCAAATTCAACATAATCACGGAATCCCATTACGTCCAGAGTAGAGAATAGCTCTTTCATTTCAACGGATTCCTTCCAGAGATCCTTATTTTCCAATAGATTCTTTAATGCGGAAAATTGAACCTGGTTTAATCCAATTTCCAACGCATATGTTTCCCATTCATTTGATGGCAGTTTTGATCGTTTATCCACCAATCCAGAAACCATTTGTTTCAATTCGGTTGACAAACCTATTCGGTCAAACTGGTTTTCCATCAAACGACGATCATTAACATATATGCGAGTGTCTGATGGATCAAGACCAATTTTTTTAAAGAAGGTTGCTGCTATTGCAATTAACTCAGCGTCCGATTGCGGAGTATTGACACCCATCATGTCAATATTCCATTGGAAGAATTCGCGGGATCTCCCTTTTTGAGGTTTTTCATATCTCCAGAAAGGACCGAATGACCACCAGCGATTTGGGTATGTCAGTTCTTTTTGTTTTTGAGCAACCATTCGTGCGAGAGTAGGCGTCAGTTCAGGCCGTAACGCGATCAATGCCCCACCCCGATCTTCGAACACATAGGATTGTTCTTTGACTAATTCTTCACCAGATTTGGCAGCATAAAGCTCCAACATTTCCAAAAATGGTCCTTCATATTCCTGGTAACCGTATAATTCGGAAACTTCGCGCAAACTATCATACAACCAGGTTCGTAATGCCATTTGTTCCGGGTAAAAATCCCTGGTACCTTTAACTGAGGGTACAATTTTATTCATTCAATCGCTCCATCGGGACATCGCAGGGTTTTGGATAATTCTATTAACAAATGCTCTTTGTTGTGGGTTTGAACTAAAGTGATTTTTCTCTGTCGATGATGGTGAGAATTTTAACACAAGATGTGGTATAAACGAAACCTGCAGACTTTATTATTGAAGAGGAAACATGGAAATAAACTACCAGGAGACAACCAGCGACCTATTAAAACGTATTGATATTCACAAAATCTATGGTGGTAAGGATATTGACCGCTGGATGCTGGATTTACTTAGTCCCAGGAATGGATCCACGATCCTGGATGTGGGCTGTGGAGCAGGGAAACAGTGTTTCTTATATAATCAATTCACCGGAGGAACAGCCAGGATCACCGGGGGAGATATAAATGCAGAACTCCTGATGAAAGCCAGATTCGAGAATCAAAAAATTGGCAACCCGGTGACATTTATGGAACTTGATTTCAATGAACGGTTTCCTCTGGACGAAAACACATTCGATTTGGAATCCTGCTGTTTTGCCATTTATTATGCCAAGGATATACCAGCAACGATCAAAGAAATGCATAGAGTACTTAAGCCTGGTGGCAAGTTGTTCACATCCGGACCAATGCCTGAAAACAAGCAACTATTCTATGATGTTATCAAAGAAGCCACAGGGGAGACCATCCCCCCGATGCCTGGTTCATCACGGTACAGTACTGAGATATTAAATTCATTGAAAAACACATTCTCAAAGGTGGAAACACATGTCTTTGAGAATCCCCTAACATTCCCCGAAGCAGCTCCCTTTATTGAATATACCCATGCCTCATTATCTGAAGACCGGAAATTATGGAAAAATCTATTCAAAGGAAAAGATGATTTTGAGAATGTGATGAAGAAAATCGAGATTGCAGCCAACAAACGTATCAAGGAATCTGGTAAATTGGTTATGACTAAGGTAGTTGGTGGTTTCATCGCCACCAAATGATAAACCAGCGGAGAGAATATGATATTCCATGGAAATCGAATCTTATTTTTAGGTGCTCACCCGGATGATATCGAATTAGGTGCAGGTGCATTGATTCATCACATCAAATCATCCTGTGACATCATGTGTGTGACCCTGTCTGATAACCAGAAGAATCCACAACTAAAAAATGTTGTGAATGAATTGCATTCCAGTATGGAAGTTCTGGGAGTACCTGCTTCAAGGATCGTGGTTGAAAAATTTCAAACCCGGGATTTTCCGGATAAACGACAGGAAATCCTGGAGTATTTATTAAGAATTCGAAGCGAATTTAAACCAGAAATTGTATTCGTGCACAGCAGAGCAGACATTCACCAGGATCACAATGTGGCTACAGAAGAAGCTTTAAGGGCATACAGAGGAACTACCGTGTTGGGATTTGATGTGGTTCGTTCAAGTTACGGATTCTTTCCCCATTTCCTAGTTGAAGTGGATAAAGAAGACGTAGATAAGAAAATTGAAGCACTTTCCAAATATAAAACGTATTCCGATAAGTACTATTTCAATCCTGACCTTCTACGAGCTACCATGATCCGTCATGGTGCTTTGGCTGAGCGTACTTTTGCAGAGGGATTTGACATCCTCAGGATCGTTGGGCAGTTTTCCACTTTTTAATCATTTGGTATACCAACTTCGATCATTCCCTCAACTACACGAATTGGATATGCTGGTATATCAACTACTGCTGGCAATAACAAAACCTGTCCTGTGCGAATGTCAAATCGGGCACCGTGCCTTGGACAGATGATCTCAAATCCTTCGATCTCTCCATCCCCTACCGGACCATCATCATGTGAGCAAACATCTCCCAGAGCGTAAAGGTTCCCTGCCAGGTTTAAAAGAACAATCTTCTTCTCATCAACTTCGATAAATAGTCGTTCACCATTTGGTAAATCTTCAACAGGTGCAATCTGGAAGAATTCACATTGTTTCTCATCCAGTTCAAGGTAGTTAAACATTATCACTCCACAAGGTCATCACTTGCTTCTCCCAACCCATAAACCCCTGCTTTAAGAACCTTTAGACTGAGAAGGGCGCATTTGAGACGTACTGGTCCCAATTCAATCCCCAAGAGTTCAAGGACATCTTCCTTGGTTAAATTCTTGATTTCTTCAAGTGATTTTCCAATTATCGACTCTGCAAGAAGGTCAGCGGAGGCTTGAGAGATCGCACATCCGTGACCATCAAAGCGAACTTCATTCACACGGTCGGTTTCATCCAGCCGTAGATCAATGCGGATATGATCACCACAAAGTGGATTATCATCTTCGAAAGAAATATCATTGGGTTCAAGTTTTCCGCGATACTGGGGGTTTTTAAACCGATCGATGATCACTTCACGATACAAATCTTCCATACTTCACCTGACTATTGATTTTGTTATTAGTGAACGGAAAAAGACATATCTCACGAGAATATCTTTTTTACCTGATAGATCCCCTCCACCAATTTATCCACTTCCTGGAAATTATTATAGATATAAAAACTGGCACGGGTGGTCGCAGGTATCCCTAATCTTTCATGAAGCGGCTGGGCACAATGGTGACCAGCGCGAACAGCCAGTCCATACCTGTCTAGAATTTGGGAAACATCATGGGGATGAATATCATCCAAACTGAATGATGCAACAGCGCCTTTGTCTTTTGCCGAAGGACCATAAACGCGGATACCTGGAATTTCTTCCAATCTCTCCAAGGCATAATGTATTATTTCCTGTTCGTGAGTTTCCACCTTCTCCATACCCAGTTTCTCCAGATATTCTACAGCGGCTGAAAAACCAACACTTTCTGCAATTGCTGGAGTTCCAGCTTCGAATTTATGCGGAAGTGAATTAGGAGTAAAAGTTCGAAGATGAACAGCCTTGATCATATCTCCCCCACCCAGAAATGGAGGCATCTTTTCCAATAGATCCAATTTTCCGTAAAGGACACCGATTCCTGATGGACCAAGCATTTTATGCGCTGAAAAAGCAAGAAAGTCCATATCCAAATCAACCACATCAACCGGAATGTGCGGAACGGATTGAGCCCCATCCACCAGTGTGATGGCACCAACTGCATGGGCCATTTGGATGATCTTCCTGGCTGGGTTGATGGTTCCGAGGACATTCGACATATGCGTGAAGGAAACCAACCTGGGCTCTTGTTTAAGAAGTACTTCATAAACCTGCAGATCGAGATAACCATCATCTGTGACCGGGATAAATTCCAACCTGATCCCCCGTTCAGCTGCCAGTAAATGCCACGGAACAAGGTTGGAGTGATGCTCCATTTCAGTTAAGATAACCAGGTCACCCTGGTTAAGGTTGGCGCGCCCCCAGGAATATGCAACCAGGTTTATGGATTCAGTTGTATTTCGTGTGAAAATCACCTGTTTGGCGGATTGTGCATTAATGAAATTCGCGATCCTGCCACGACTTTCTTCATATTTGGCTGTTGATTCTTCTGCCAGAACATGAATTCCCCGATGAATATTGGCGTTATTGGTTCGATAAAAAGAATCCATGGAATCTATAACAACACTGGGTTTCTGAGATGTTGCTGTTGAATCAAGATAAACCAGTGGTACTCCTTGATGTACTTCCCTTTCAAGGATAGGAAATTCAGTTCGGATCCTCTTTACATCCAAAGATGCCATCAGTTATCGGCCTCTAATCGGTTTCTTTTTTTTGGGAATAGGACGAATATGTTCCGATTCTGGTGGATACCAAAGAATCCGATCGGGAACCATCCATCCATCCGTTAGATAAACATTTGTTCGGAACTGTACTGCGATCAACTTTGGGTCAATCTGGACGACAATTCCCTTTAACCATCCTCGAATCCTGTCTTCGTTTTTCTCATGATCACAGAAAACTTCGACCGAATCACCAACTTCGAATCCAGTACTCAAATCTGGCATCCTCATAAAATTGAATTGAGTCATACTCCCTCCCGACCTGCAATAAATTTTTAATAATTCCAATATAACTATAATAGAAACAGTATTATTTACCCAAACTCGAATCTCAGAAAATTATCATTGGCTCATTGTTTTTTCTTTGATCGCCTTTTGAAAACGATCCCTGACACCTTCGAAAGGTATCCGCTGCATAATAGGATCAAAGAAACCTTCAACTATCAAACGCTCCGCTTCTTTTTCAGATATTCCACGGCTTAGTAGATAAAACATAGGTTCAGGATCGATCTTTCCCACAGTAGCACCA
This sequence comes from Anaerolineales bacterium, assembly GCA_035283125.1. Classification (GTDB taxonomy): domain Bacteria; phylum Chloroflexota; class Anaerolineae; order Anaerolineales; family Villigracilaceae; genus UBA12087. Next base: position 5,677 of record DATEUN010000080.1, on the reverse strand, counting down.
TGAGTACAACGGACATCATCTGCAAGAATTTCCAGACCGGGAATGGAATCCGCCCTGGCTGCAGGACTGAGGACAAGATTGCGATTTGCCTGGTAGCCATCGGTTTTTTGTGCACCAGGTGCCACATATATCATCCCTCGCCAGACAGAATGGCTGCTTCCTTTCAGGGCTCCTTTGAATAACAAGTCGCTGGTCGTGTTGGGTGCCAGATGTGATTGATGGGTATCATGGTCAAGGTGTTGTTTTCCATCTGTAAAATAAAAACCTGACATCTTACCAGTGGCACCTGGTTCAATCAGATCAAGGCTGGAGAAATTTTTGGTCACTTTTGATCCAATGGCACCAAAAATCCAGTCGAGATTCGCATCCCTCCCCACTTGGGCGCGTTCATGGGAAAAATTCCAAACCTGGTCACCCCAGGATTGCAGTTCAACAAAACGAAGATTTGCTCTCTGCGAAACCTTAATCTCCACCAGACCTGCATGGAAATTGGAAACACCTTTTGCTGAAGCTGATTCATGAACATAGGTAACTGAAGCACCTTCATCCACCCAGACCAGTAAATGGGAAATGATTGCCTGATCTTCCCCATTTCCCCAGAGAATGCTGTGAAGTGGTTGGTCAATAATGACACCTTTGGGAACATACAAAACAATCCCAGTCCAGGCAAACGCAGCTGCCAGGGCTGCAAACTTACCCTCCTGGCTGCTAATCACTTCGCCAGCCAATTTCTGGATCAACTCAGGGTGTTTCTCTACAGCGGTCGGCAAATCGAGGAAAATCACACCTTTACTTTCCAGTTCAGGATCCAGATAAACCTGAGAAAAACCTGTTTGGAGAGATATTTGTCCACCATGTTGATCCCCTGCAATTGGTTTTAGTAGTTCAGCTGGTATTTCATGGTCCAATTTCTGCTTGCTGCCCAAAGGTAAATTGAAAGATGAAATAGGCATGGTCCGAAGGTCAGTTCTTCGCCAGGATTCTTCTTTCGTTGTCGGCAGCGGGATCCGTTCAAATTCCTTCCAGGCAGAAATACGATAATCCTTCAATACACTCGAATGATCAAGCATTCCAGGTCCAAAGTTGAATTTATCCTGTTCCTTCGAGGGTTTCCTGGTACGTGATGTTATGACAATATGAGGTTTTTCTACCATATCAACCAATCGAGCCTTCCATTTGAAGCTGAATGAGACGGTTCATCTCCACAGCATATTCCATTGGTAATTCCTTTACCAATGGTTCAATGAAGCCTGATACCACCATGGTGGTGGCTTCTTCCTCTGTCAATCCTCTGCTCATCAAATAGAAGAGCTGCTCATCTCCAACCTTGGAAACCGAAGCTTCATGACCAATGCTGACATCGGCTTCATCGATCTCGATGGTTGGATACGTATCTGATTGGGATTGTGGGTCCAGTAGAAGTGCATCGCAAACTACATTGGAGCGGGAATTGCTGGCTCCTTTATACACTTTCAACAATCCCCGGAACGAAGAACGCCCACCGCTCTTGGAGATCGATTTTGAAATAACTTTGCTGCTGGTATTGGGAGCAAAATGGATCATCTTACTACCAGCATCCTGATGCTGGCCATTTCCCGCAAAAGCCATTGATAGCATTTCACCATGAGCCCCGGGTTCCATCAGGTAACAGGAAGGATATTTCATGGTTACTTTGGATCCCAGATTGGCATCCACCCACTCCATGGTGCCATTGGCATATACCATAGCCCGCTGGGTGACGAGATTGTACACATTTGTAGACCAATTCTGGATGGTTGTGTATCTCATGCGTGCACCTGCTTTTACAACAATCTCAATTACTCCTGAATGAAATGAATCAGTTGTGTATTGAGGTGCTGTGCATCCTTCAACATAGTGCAGTTGGGAACCTTCATCAGCGATGATCAAAGACCGTTCGAATTGACCTACATTTGCAATATTCAAACGGAAATAAGCCTGCAAGGGAAGATCAACTTTAACTCCCTTTGGCACATATACAAATGAACCGCCTGACCAGACTGCACTATTCAACGCGGCAAATTTATTATCTTCTATGGGAATCACTTTTCCGAAATGTTCACGGAAAAGATCAGGATACTGCCTCAGACCGTCTTCGATGGAGAGAAAAATTACTCCCTGCTTCTCCAAATGTTCCTGGATGCTGTGATACACCATTTCAGATTCATATTGAGCTCCGACGCCTGCAAGGAATTTACGTTCTGCTTCCGGGATACCCAATTTGTCGAAGGTATTCTTGATCTCATCAGGGACATCATCCCAGGACTTACCAGAACCTTCCGTTGGTTTAACGTAGTAAAAGATATCCTCCAAATTCAATCCAGAGATATCGGCTCCCCATGTCGGCATGGGTCTTTGCAGAAAATGTTCCAAAGCTCTTAGGCGGTATTCCAGCATCCATTCTGGTTCGCCTTTCATTTCGGATATCTTTCTAACGATCTCCGGGTTCAATCCTTTTTGGGATTTAAAGAAGTAATCATCCGATGAATCTTTAAAACCGTATTTATAGGATCCGATCTGTTCCAACAATCTTGAGTCGGATGCCATATTAACCTCCAATATTTGATGAAAAACTAGGCAGGAATGGTTTCGTCATATTTTTCTCGAACCCAATCGTAACCATGTTCTTCCAATTTCAGCGCGAGATCCGGACCACCAGATTCGACAATTGTTCCATCGTACATAATATGCACAAAGTGTGGTTTGATATAGTTCAACAAGCGCTGGTAATGTGTAATAATAACTACTCCCAAATCGGGACCGGTTAAGGCATTAACACCTTCGGACACTGTCCGGAGGGCGTCAATATCAAGGCCTGAATCGGTTTCGTCCAGGATAGCAATTTCAGGCTGTAAAGTAGCCATTTGCAGGATCTCAGCACGTTTTTTCTCCCCACCTGAAAATCCATCGTTGAGATAACGGCCTGCAAATTTTGAATCCATCTTTAATAGATCCATTTTCTCGATCAGCATTTTTCTAAATTCAGGAATCGGGATACCCTTATCTTCAGGGTCGATAGCTTTTCGACGGGCATTTAATGCTGTGCGCAAGAAATTGGCTACAGTAACTCCGGGTACGGCGACTGGATATTGAAATGCCAGGAACAATCCCATTCGGGAGCGTTGATCCGGCGTTTTGTCTAAAATATTCTCGTCATTAAGGAATACTTCACCCTGGGTAATTTCATATGCAGGATGACCCATGAGGGTATAAGCCAATGTAGATTTCCCGGTTCCATTTGGTCCCATTATTGCATGAACCTCACCTTTTCTAACAGTCAAGTTCAAACCCTTGAGGATCTCCTTTCCTTCAATACTTACATGAAGGTTCTTTATACTTAATTCTGTCATTTATTAGAAACTCCTTGATTCTCTTTTGTATCAATATTCATCATCCCAAAATCTTAACGATTAATCGAGAAAATGAATGAAATTTCCAAACAATCCGATTTCGGCTGATTATAGCATTTTGATGCTAAATTGTCAATAATTATGATAATATTCTAGTATATTATTAATAATTAGTAAAAACGACACTAAAACAAAATGATGAATGTATATTTATGATATTTATCTAATTTATTGACAACATTTGATAGAATTGATATACTCCATTGTAGGTTATGCGTTTATGGAACCATTGATTATAGGCGGAAATTTGGGTCAGGAAATATTTCGATGAAAAGTACCAGAGATAAGATCTTACAATTTCTTTTAAAGAAACCACGTTCAACAATTATTGACCTTGCTGATGTTGCTGAAATCAACCCGATCTCAGTCAGACATCACCTAAGCAACTTGCAAGCATCCGGTCTTGTGATTGGCGAGGAGGAAAAGCACGGTGTCGGGCGACCGCGTATTGTTTATTCTCTTACCGAAGGCGGCATGGAGCGATTCCCGACCCGGTATCTCCGGCTAACCACACGTTTATTGGACCAATTAAAAGAAAGCATGCCAGAAGCAATGGTCAGCAAACTGTTTGCACAGATGGCTGACGACCTGGCAAATGATTACGAAGAACAAATGCGGGGACTCGAAATTGAGGAACGACTCGACCTGGTGAAAACTTTGCTGACAGATGAAGGCTTCAATATAGAATGGGAAAAATCCGGCTCACAATATCGCATTAACGAGATCAGCTGCCCATATTACCAGATCGGACAAAATCATCCAGAAGTTTGCACCGTAGACCAGACATTGATCTCAAAGATGCTGGCGTTACCCGCTTCCAAGGTTCAATGCATTCTGAGCGGGGATTCCTATTGCACGTATGTGATCAATTCTGAAATGGAAACTGAAAAATGACCAATGAATCTGAATCCATCAATTACGTAACTTGGGAGATCCACGATACTCATCCTGACCTGGTGGAACCCTTACGAACAAAATTCAGTGAAGTCGTAGATCCCGAGATCGGACTTAACATCATTCAACTTGGTTTGATCCGAAAGGTATCCATTCAAAATGAAAAAGCAGAGATCTACATGATCCTGACCACTCCTTTTTGTCCATATGGACCAGCCATGCTCGAAACTACCAAGCAGAAAGCTCTTGAAGCGTTGAATATGGATGTTGACATCCAACTGGGAATGGAACCATGGGATTTCTCATTAATGGAGGATCCCAACGCCATTGATTGGGGTATGTACACATAAATATCCATCTGTACTGATATCTTTTCCGGTAAAGATTTCGAATTCCCAGGGTATTCTTACCATTAAGGATTTCGTGGAAGGAACTTTTTTCAATCATCCGGGAGGTGTTGATGACTGATTGTATTTTTTGTAAGATCGTTTCGGGTGAGGTTCCCGGCAAGATTGTTTTCCAGGATGACCTGGTAACAGCATTCCATGATATCAATCCTTCTGCTCCAGTACACATCCTTGTCATCCCAAATAAGCACATCACTTCAATCAATGATTTAACCAAGGATGACGAATCTTTGATGGGACATCTTTTAATAACTGTATCAAAAATTGCTAAAGATGAAGGGATAGCAAAAAACGGTTACCGTTTGATAGTGAATACCGGTCCTCATGCAAACCAGGTTGTCCCGCACCTGCATGTTCACATTTTGGGTGGTCACAACTTGATCCATCCGATGGGGTAAGGTGGAGTTTCCTGAAACAACCTCTAAAAATATTTTCTTTCAATTGAATTAAAACCCAGGAATATTTCATTGAAATAAGGTGAATAAAATCACCAGTTATTAGGACAATAATTTGTGCATTTTATGATATGCTACATTTAAGTTGCTGACACAATCCGCACCAGTCAACTTAATGTTCAAGTATTTACCATTCTCGAACATGATCTTTTAAAAGAATTAGACTGATTTATAACCAAGGAGGCTCTCATGTTAGTTGGTAAGAGAATGTCTCATCCAGTGATCTGGATCACACCTGATATGCCTGTTCACGAAGCACTTAATTTATTCAAACGTGAGCATATCCGCAGGGCACCTGTATTAAAAGGCGAGAAAATGGTAGGAATTGTCTCAGACAGGGACCTGATCAACACATCACCGTCTCCTGTAACCAGCTTGAGTGTCTGGGAACTCAATTACCTTCTTTCAAAAATAACCATATCAGATGTAATGACTAGGAAAGTACTTACGGTAAAAGAAGACACTCCGCTTGAAGAAGCAGCCAGGATCATGG
>DATEUN010000079.1:0-30531 GCA_035283125.1 Anaerolineales bacterium | reverse complement strand
ATGTATCAATGATATATCAGTGATGTATATTATTATAGACAAAATAATTCTCTTGTCAAGTATTATTCTGAAAGGTCCAAATATTATCGAATTATCCTTGTTTTGGAGGATCATGGAGCAAAAAATCATGCGCGTGCCATCAATAGTAGATTTTCGGAATAAATCCAAGGCAGCATTAATACAAGGGTTTCCCTCATATGGAATGACCGGAGTTTTAAATTAATTGGTCAAACAGTTATTGTCTATAACCTCAAATTCGAAAGGTGTGTTGTAACGGGAAAAATAGCCAACATCATCCAATAGATCAAAGTTACCATTGAAGTATTCATTGAATATAGCCCGGAAGGTATTCACCGGAGAGATATTGGCATAAAGGTATGAATTTCCTCTTGGGAGGTAATATGCGTTAAGAATAGCCATTCTGTCGCTGTTGGAGGAATACCCCGGTCCATGATCACCCTGAATGATGATGATGGGAGGATCTTCAGATCCAATTATGATGTTCCTTACAATATCGACAATACGGCTATTAATGTACTGAACCTGGTTACCATAGCCTCTCTTGTATTCATCCCACGTGTAAGGACGTTCAGAAGTTAATGGACCGACAAGGGTCGATTCGCCATCAGGTCCAAAAACAAATGGAATATGGGGGATGACCAAGTGAGCGAAAACAAATTTCGGTGAAGATCCTGGCGGGAGCGATCCAAGCTGATCCAATGCAAACAAGGTTCTTCCCCGAATATTTTCAATGCTGGCTTCATTGATATTGAACAGACCCGAGTCAAGCAGCAATAATCCTGCTGAAGAACGAATGACCAGGTTTTCAAACTCATTTAACTTCCAAAAACCCTGAGGGGATAAATAATGATCTGCATTCTCCCACTCAGTCCATTGATAACCGGTAGCAAAAGCAACCGTATCGTAACCCAGATCTTCGAGAATGCGACGAACTGCACTGTTTTTAATGAAAGCAATCAGTTGTGCGTTATTACCTGGAGTTGCAGAAGATAAGCCAAGAGATTGAATATAGTTGAAATTCAGCGATGAGGATAATGATAATTCCGTCTGCGCATAATTGGAGGTACTGCATTGGGCTACATAAAAACCCAATCCCTTCAATTGTTCGATAAACGAGGAATTATCAACTCCATAGATCGATTGCAGAACGTCGGACCTGCCATATGCATCCAAAATAATGTAATAGATATCGGGTGGCTTTGTATTTGGCAGTACTGGATCGGAATTAAAAGAGTATGAGAGGTCGAAATTCGCTTCATTAACATCAACCTGTCTCAACCTGTATGCAAAGAAGAGCAGCGATCCAAGTTGTAAGACCACCAAAAGCCCCGAAACAACATTAAGGGATTTTGAAAGGAGATATTTCCACTCATATTTTCCAATTTTTATGATCAACCAGGTAAGAAAGATCGCAACCACCAACCAGATAACTGCCAAGATACGGTTTCTGCCCACCAGAATGCCTACGATCTTTGTTTCATGGAGAAGGTTATAGACATGGCCATAAGAATAGAAGAGAATAAGATACGCTGAAGTAACAAAACCAGCTATCTGCCCATCCTTGAGGATCAATCCAAGAAAAGTCATTAATAGAATAGCCCCAACCAACGACAACAATAATGGTCTCAGAACCACTTTAACATTTATCTCATGAATGTTCACAGCTGCAAGAGCAAGAATAGGATAAAGGCTAAATAAAATTGTATGCCAAGGGAAAATTTTTAGTTTATTTGCAGTCATATTTACACTTTGCGAAACCCCGTTACTTATAAGTGGTCATTTTATAATGCATCTTAATGAAGATAGTAATTCTAAAACAATGGAAGAAACATTTGAAAAGCAATGAATTTGAAGTTCCAAACCTGAGCAGATCATCCGGAAAATTATAACCCCATGCTCCAGCAAAACACCAATCAAGACGGGATTATTTGATCAAATGAAAAGATTCCACATCCTGCGAGAGGATGGAGAATCCAATCAGTTTTACATTGAAATTATTTTGTGGAAGGCAACCAAACAACAAGAGCTGCCACAAACCTATTATTTTTTATCCCATTTATTATTGTTCAGCGTTCCATGAGGAACCATGCACATGCCAAGGGATCATCCACTGAGCTCTCTGTACGATGATCTTCCCCAGGTTCAATAATGACCACATCCCCTGTTTTCAGAGGATGGATCTTTCCGTCTATGGGCACCTGGCCTTTTCCTTGAATGAAAATTAATACTTCATTGACATTGTGAGTATGAGCTGTATCGTGTGCTTTTTCACCAGGTTTGAATATTTTCATCCCTCCAGATGTGAGCGTCATTGAGCCAAAATATTCTGCAAGGATTCGAGTTTCACTATACTTGAGTTTATCGATGGTGGTTTTAATCATGATTAAGTCCTTTAATATGTCGGGAAGATGAATAAGATTAATTTAAATTATATTGACAGGGATTTGCTTCAACCGTTACGTGAATCAATTCGTGAATATCCTTAAGACGGTTCTTGAATTCATCCACCGAAACTTCCTTCCCTGTTACCAATGATATGATGCAGGAATACTGATTTTGCTCCACCTTCCAAAGATGAAGATCACTAACTCGCGTGTCGCCATCTGACTCCATTTTCCCGATAATCTTCTCATTCAGTTCAGTATTTGTCTGGCGATCCAATAAAATGTTGGACGTTTCACGGAGGAGGAGGTATGACCATCGAATAATCAATCCTGCTCCAACGATGCCCATAAATGGATCCAACCAGTTAAAGCCAAAGTATTTCGCCCCAAGTAAGGCAATTATTGCAAGAACAGATGTGATGGCATCAGCAACGACATGCAAGTAAGCAGTTTTGAAATTCAGGTCATCATGTTTCTCATCAGATCCATGGTCATGTGATTGTCCGTGATCATGCGCTTCAGATTCTCCAACCTCATGAGCCTGTCCAAGGGCATGTTCGTGATCGTGTCCGTGGTCATGTCCGTGGTCATGTTCGTCTTCACCATAATGGGCGTGACTGTGCCCTCCACCGGAGCTAAGGATAACGGCACAAATGATGTTTATGGTCAATCCGATAATAGTGACGATAATCGCCTCGTTCAGTTGAATAACCAACGGGTTCATCAACCTTTGCACAGAGGTAAAGATCATAAAAATTCCAACTATTCCAAGGACAATGGCACTTGAGTAAGCGCCCAGAATCTCGATCTTCCAGGTCCCAAAAGTAAATCTTTCATCGCGAGCAAATTTCCTGGCAAGAAAATATGCCAAAACGGCTATACCCAACCCGAATGCATGTGTACCCATATGCCAGCCATCCGCATAAAGTGCCATTGAATTAGTCAGCCAGCCAACGGCGATCTCAACAAACATGGCAATAAATGTGATAACGACGACAATTCGCGTCCTTATTTCATTCCCTCTCTTATTGAGATTAAACAAATGTGGGTGTTTCCAAATTTCTATTCGTTGGTTATGCATAATTTCTCCTTATTAAAAAATCTATTTTGTATTATTAATCTACAAAGCGGTCAAGGGATGTTTTCAAACTTTTCATTGCCTCTTCAAAATCACCATCCCGGGAAGCATCCACCATGCAGTTCCTGATGTGGTCTTCGAGAATGATCCGACCGACGCTGTTGAGGGCAGAGCGAACGGCAGCAATCTGCACCAGAACATCCGGGCAGGAGACGTCCTCAGCAACCATTCGTTTAACTGCACCGACATGCCCTTCTATTCGCGAGAGGCGGTTGATCACTGCCGTGCGATCATGTTGGTGTTGTGAGAAAATTTTTTCGGTCATTCCGGCCTTCCTTTATACTAATCACTTTGCTATATCCCCTATCCCCCCATGGGGGTTATCTTTATTATACATAATTCCCATCATCCGTCAAGTGTGCAATTGCCAACAAGGTAATTTCTAAATTTTCAGATGTTTGATTCGACGTATCTGAATGGAAATCAGCGATATATTTTCTTCAATTTAATACATTTATGATAAATATTAATTTGGCTTAATAAATAGCATACAGATCGACCAGATCAGCTCAACCTGGGTCGTGAGTGCTTGGCAACCACACAGGTCTAGATGGGTATGGAATTGGATTTGAAGAATGAACCTGGAGGTTATCTGCCAATCTATATCACATAAGACGATGATTATTTCATCGGTCAATTTTCATAGTTATTTCATTGTTTTATTATGCCCCCTGTTATCCACCTGTTAAACAGTTGGTGAACCTTATATGGAATTACCACTGTTAATCCATATTATTTCCATCAACCGATTCGTTGGGAAAGGTTTAATATTTTGCAAGGAAGACACTTGAGGGTCGATTGTTAACAACTTAAAACCAACAACAAGTGAATCAGCAAGAAAATTTTTGTAACAAGAACCTTTAAATAATCTGGTTTGTTTCTATTGCGTTACAGTAATTGACAGTTTCATTCCGACTTCGTAATGACCTGGAAGATGGCAGGCGAATTCCAATTCACCCGTAGCAGCATGTTGAATAAAGGTGTAATCGAAAGTTGCAGTCCCACCAGAGGGCAGATCATTTTCTTCCAAGTGTGCCAAAGCCATAGCGTCCATCTCGTCCATTCCCATCCCTCCAGTAGCATCCAATGAATTCATTAACATGATCTCATGTGGAATTGCACCTTTGTTTGTGACAACGAAATGGTAAGGTACTCCGACCTTGAAATTTGTAATTGAGGATTCAATAGCATATTCAGAAATTGTCACTTTCACTTCAACCGGACTATTGGTCGCAGTGCTTCCACATGCAGCCAACAACAGAACAAATAAAGCTGATATAAGAAGCGTGGAAAATAGTTTTCGTTTGGACATTTTGTACTCCTTATTTAACTGTTGGATCCTGTTATGGAAAAGATGTTCAAAAGAAGTAAAAATAATTATTCTTATTTTGTTAAGGCATTAATAAGAACATTAATGATTTAATTGGACATCAACATTCCATAGCAGTTTGAATTAATGGTTATGGAAGATCGTACGAACAAAACAAATGGAGTGAGCAAGAAATTATGACCATTACCGATCAAAATTGGTTGTACCAACAAAGTCATTCGTCCGATACTTCCTTTTGTAAATATCTTATTCAGGTAGAGGGATTTTATACAGAGCAGTATGGCTGAATGTTCTATAGGCAAAATTGCCTATTTAATTTAACAACGCAACCATGAATTAGCCTTCATTATGGATTGGCAGCCAGTTATCTCGGAAGGAATAATAATAAAAGAAAGGATGTTTTATAGGTATTAGGTAGATGATATTTGGGAATGAATTATATAACACAATAATTCTTATATTCCAAAAAAATTCCTTTCAAACATTACTTATTTTTTCCAAATATACAACTTACTTCTCATTGAAATAATCGTTTCATTTAAGTAGGATTTATGTTTCTGAAATTTAATTAATGGAGTGTATTAACTGCCTCCCCAATCTGCTGGATTGCCATTTGAATATTGGTAATGGAATTCGAATACACCAGGCGGAGATAACCTTCACCATATTTCCCAAAGGAAGAACCTGGCAGAAGGGCAACATTGGCCTTCTCCAATATCAGATCAGCCAATTCAGCAGAAGTTAATCCGAATGCTCTTATGTTCGGAAAGACATAAAAGGCACCCTGTGGGCGCAAACATTTAAATCCAGGGATGGCATTCAAACCATCCACCATGACATCACGCCTGTGTTGATATTCCTTTATGACAGCCTTAACCTGATCCTGCGGACCTGTCAGCGCTTCAATGCCGGCGATCTGGACAAAGTTAGCTGTGCTACCGACAGAATGGGTGAGGAGCAGTTGAACCTTGTGAGCCAATTCCCGAGGCATAATTCCGTATCCCAAACGCCAACCGGTCATGGCATAGGTTTTGGAAAAACCATCCACTACTATGGTCCTTTCCATCATACCGGGCAGGGTTACCATGGACGGTACATCCATGTCGTCATAAGCAATACGGGAATAGATCTCGTCAGACATGATCCAAAAATTGTAATTCCTGGCAATGGAAGCTATCGCTTCCAGATCCTGCAACGGCATAACCCCACCGGTTGGGTTCCCGGGAGAATTCAGGATGACCAGTTTTGTTTTTCGATTCACAAGGGTTCGGAAAGCATCCAGGTCAAAGGAGAAATTCTTTTCTTCTACAAGTGGAACCGGGACAGGGATGCCACCTGCAACTCGAATCATGGCTTCATAGGTGGGAAATCCTGGATTCGGATAGATGACTTCATCACCAGGCTCAATCAAAGCCAAAGCCGGGAAGAATAAATTGGGTTTTGCCCCCGGGCTGACAACAACCTGGTCAGGGTCAATAGCCATCTGATAGCGTAAGGAAGACTGCTGCGCAATCACTTCACGCAGTTGTTTCATACCCATGGGGGGTGTATAGCGTGTTTTTCCTTCGGCAATTGCGCGGATACCGGCTGCTTTGATGTTATCAAAAGTTTCATTATCCGGTTCGCCAATCTCCAAATGGATAATTTGGCGGCCTTCAGCCTCCAATGCCTGCGATCTTGCAAGAACCTGATAAGCACCTTCTGGTTCGAGGTGACTTATACGGAAAGCGAAACTCATAACATACCCATCAACTCGTCGTATTCTTCGTCCTTCATGGTGAACCAGTTTTCCGGTTGTGGGAAAGTCTTATTTGATACTTCCTGAACATACTGGGAAAGTCCATTAAGGATGACCTCACCTGCATTGCCAAAAACCTTAGCCATACGCGGTTTAAAGCGGGGATAAAGACCAAACATATCATGATAGATAAGCAACTGACCGTGTGCGTGAGGACCAGAACCCAAACTCATGATGATGCAATCTTGCGCCCGTTCCGTAATAATCTGGCAGACACGATCGGGAACCATCTCGAGCAAGATGGCAAATGCTCCAGCTTGTTCGAGCGCCTTGGCGGAATCGATAATTTTTTTGGCTGCATAAGCTCCTCTTCCCTGCACCTTGTAACCACCCAAAGCAGCAGCGCTCTGTGGTGTCAAGCCAAGATGCCCCATGGCTGGAATTCCAGCGTTGACAATCCCCTGGATACGGTCAGCCATTTCAACTCCACCTTCGAGCTTGATAGCATCACAAGAAGCTTCCGCCATGAATCGACCTGCATTCCTTACAGCAAGCTCGACACTCGGTTGATAGCTCATATATGGCATATCACCAACAACGAAAATATTGGGTGTTCCCCTCCGAACGGCTGCGGAATGGCGAATCATATCGTCCATGGTGGCTGGAAGGGTGGACTCATGACCAAGCATCGTCATGGCGAGACTGTCACCGACCAGGATCATGTCCATCCCAGCCTGTTCCATTAAATAAGCGGTGGGATAGTCATAACAGGTAAGCCAGGTGATCGGTTCATTATTGGCAACCTTATTGAATAAATACGGCAGCGTCACTTTTTTACGTTCGGTCATTTTGCTCCTCCGTAAGGTATGGTTGGTATTGTGGAAGATTGGTAAATATTTTCATTAATATGATACTGCAATTCTTATTTAAATGAAGTTCTCATTCGTTATACGAGTTGAGTTTTCAAAGAGGGTCTCCAGTCAATCAACTGCAAGTAAATCATCCATAAAAGATCACCCGAAGTTCTTTCCCTAGAAAGTGACATACTCAGGCGAAAATCAGAATAACTACAATGGTTTTTTCGCCAGAATTCAACAACCTTATCATTTCCGGGATCCTATCGACTTTATTCGATCCCGGTGAAGATAAAAGGCATCTATAATATAGATGCGAAAAAACAAGGCAGGCAAGGAGCATCCATGGAGACCAAACTCTCGATCAATGATACTGTTGTGACCATCAGCCCGGATCACCCGTTTGTTGTTATTGGTGAACGGATCAACCCCACCCGGCGAAAGAAGCTGGCGGAGACGATGTATGCTGAAGATTACAGCCTGGTTGTTGAAGAAGCCAGGTCACAGATTGAAGCAGGAGCCAAGGTGTTGGATATTAATGCCGGTATTCCAGGTGCAGATGAAACCAAACTGCTGAAAGGTGCCACCCAAGCTGTTTTGGAAACCGTCCAAACTCCCTTATGTTTTGACAGTGCCAACCCGGATGCCCTGGCTGCAGCACTATCAGTTTACCCCGGTAAAGCATTGATCAATTCGACAACGGCAGAAGAAAAAATGATGGAAAGAGTTCTACCGATCGCAAAACAATATGGAGCAGCTGTGATCGGTGTAATCACGGATGAGAATGGCATTCCAACCAGCGCAATGGATAGACTTCACGTTGCAGAAAAACTGATCAAACGCGGTGGTGATTTTGGCATTCCCCCGGAAGATATCATTATTGATCCGCTGGCATTGACGGTCAGTGCAGATCACCGGCAAGCTCGCATCACACTGGATGCCATTGAATTGATCGGAAAAGAATTAGGGGTAAATATGAACCTGGGAGCCAGCAATATATCCTTTGGTTTGCCAGACCGAAAGATCATCAACGTAGCCTTCCTTGCGCTGGCCATATCACGCGGCTTGACAATTGCCATTACTGACCCAACCATAGCGGAGATCCAAACCAGCCTACTAGCATGCGATCTTTTGATGGGGCGCGATGAATACTCAGGCAGATGGATCAAAGCATATCGCAAGCGGGAAAAAGCCAAAACTGAAGTTTAGGAAAAATTTTCCGGTACTTAATACGCCTGACATGAAAAAGTTATTGTCAAAACCAGCAACCAGAGTTTATTTCAGCCTGGCATAAATCGGTTTATTGTTGCTGATCATCAATTTTATTCGCTGGAAAAATCCTTTTTCGGAAAATGGATAATAACACTTAGAATACCAATAGCTTTCAGAAGGTTGAGAAGATGGCAAGAATCACGATCAACAAACAAGCTCCGGATTTCATTCTAAAAGATTTTACAGGCGAAGCAATTCAATTATCTTCATTTCAACCTTCATGGAATGTTCTATTGGTCTTCAACCGCGGGTTCACGTGACCATTCTGCCAGAGGCATATGGCGCAGTTGCGCCAGGACTACGAAGAGTTTACCAAAAGGCAGGTTCGAATCATCGTAATCGGACCAGACAAAATGAATGCCTTTTCCAATTACTGGCAAAATAACAAGCTGCCATTCACAGGCATTCCTGATCCGCGTGGCGTTGTACTCAAGCTGTATGGGCAGGAGATCAAACTATTCAAATTTGGTCGAATGCCAGCACAGGTAATCGTTGATAAAAATGGGATTGCCAGATATGTTCACTACGGAGACAGCATGGCGGATATCCCAACAAACGAAGAGTTACTTGGTTTAATTGACGAGTTAAACAAGGAAGAAGGCGTTGTGGAATGAGCTTATTAATGATCTTAAAGAATATCGCTGCCCTGGGGACAGCCGTAACAGGTGTATTGGTTCTGGTAAAACCAACAGCAGTTAAACGGGGATAATAGACTTATTAATTGGGATATTCCATAATTAGATAGTATCATCATGACAAAGGTCGAATAACCTTTGTTGTTTTAATCATTACAGATAAAAAATCTTAAAATGCTTAAACCCGACTCTTTTCGAACCCATTCTTTGGACAAACACCCATCAGGAGATGCTATCCGGCGAGTCCTATTTTCCTCCATCGATGCTGTTGAACCCGGCAGGCTGGTGAAGCAAGCTGTACAGCGGGAAGGGAATTCAATAATTATTGACGCACATGAATTTCCTCTTGAAAGTGGAAGAATTGTACTTTTGGGATTGGGTAAAGCAGCGGAAGCAATGGTAACTGCCATGGTTGATCTACTTGGCGACCTTAATCCGAGAGGACTGATGATCCCAAAGAATGAGCCAAGCGTACATCCGAGGCAAGTGGAGGTCAACCCTGGTGGTCATCCCATACCTGATGAGAAAAGCCTCCTGGCTGGAAGAAAAGTCATTAAACTTGCCAAAAGCCTGACCGAGAGGGATCTATTCATATGTATGTTTTCAGGTGGTGGATCTGCATTAATGGCAGCCACCCTTGATGGCGTATCTTTAGGAGAAGTTCAACAGCTCTACTCGACATTGTTAGCTTGCGGAGCAGATATCGAGGAGATCAACACGATCCGCCGCCACCTTGACCAACTTAAAGGAGGAGGGCTGGCAAAATTGGCTTCAGGCACCAGGGTGGTCAGCCTGATCCTTTCCGATGTGATCGGAAACTCCCTGCAAACAATAGCTTCGGGACCGACTGCACCAGACCCCAGCACGAAAGAAGAAGCCCTGATGATCCTGGAAAAATACAGTTTGATTGAAAGAATCCCATCTTCAATCTTAACAACCTTGCAAAATGTTTCTGAAACCCCCAAACAAAATGACTGGATATTTGAGAAAGTTTCTAATTACATCATCGGGAGCAATGATGATGCAATCCAAGGGGCTATCGAACAGGCACGAATAGAAGGCTATCACTGCAGATCACTGGGTTCTTCATGGCAAGGAGAAGCGCGGACGACTGCCAGAACCTTATGTGCTGCATTTGAGAACCCGGCTATGGAACGCCCCTACTGCATGGTGGGAGGGGGAGAAACCAGTGTCAGCATAAAAGGGCAAGGACGCGGTGGTCGGAACCAGGAGTTAGCGCTGGCATCTGCAATAGAACTTGCGGATAAAGAGAACGTTATGCTGATCGCCATGGCAACCGATGGGGAAGAAGGTCTCACAAATGCGTCTGGTGCAGTAGCCACGGGTGAAACCCTGCAAAGGGGAAACAAATTGGGCATGGATGCTGCCCGATTCCTGGAAGATAATGATTCATATCCCTATTTTGAAACCCTGGGGGATCTGATCAAATGCGGACCGAGCGGTACGAATGTCAACGACCTGTACCTCCTATTTGGGCATTGATCCATCCCAATTCAAGATATGATGACATAATCATCAATTTTTTTTCCTCCAATGCGTTATTTGATAAAAACCACAATTAAGAAAATATCACCCTTTTGAGTGATGAAATAATAACCGAATGAGGGGTTTTTTTATTCGGTAATATCACTATACTTTGAACGTGGAGGAAACCTCTTAATGGTTTAATTTAAACCTCCAACAACTATCTCAGCAACAGGGAAACTTTTAATTGAAGGAGATGAAATGAATAAAACCCTAGTTTTACTGCTTTTAGTCACATTAATTTTTACTCTAACAGGATGTGGTGCTTCTGACGCAACAAAAACTACCGCTCCAACAGAAACAACTTCCAGCGGAGGGCAACAGCCAAGTTCTGTAACTTACTCACTCGTGGTTCATGTCGCTGATGGAGATAGAAATCCAATCACATGGGCGACGGGAGATGCGCAGGGAGTTGGAAGCAATCTCACAAAGACAACTGACAGCCAGGGCGTACTCAGTTGGAATGATTTAACTGGAAATTCCGGAACTCTGACGGTGAGCGCTCAAGGTTTTGTACCTGTCCAACAGGCGATAGACCTGGTGGAAGGCAGTAACGAAATAAACATTTCCATGACTCCTGACCTTTTGCAATTGAATCCAGGGAGTGTATGCAAAGCTGATCAAACCATCATCTATGTCGAGGATTTTGAAGACACGAAAGCTCAAGATTTCGTTGGAGCAACAGCGCCGATCTGGAACATCAAGTCTATCACCGGTCTTGGTAACGTTTTTGAAGCATCTATTAGTGGAACAGGCTCCCAAACGGATGTTCAAACAAAATGGGATAATGCATTCCTGCAATTTAATCTACTGTCGACTGGTCCACTTTCGATGGACTTCTTTATTCACAGTACAGTTTTAGACGAAGGGAAGGATGCCGGGACTTATCGATACGTGATCAGCTACAATTCCGGGCAAGCATTTAACCTGAGTTTTGAAATCCCGACCAATAACGGATTATTAGCAAGCGGATCTGATGTGGCATTTGATGTGAATGTCTGGCATACGCTCACGTTTGCATTTTTCAAAGGTGAGATCTCTGTATACATAGATGGCGTAAAACAATTGAGCTACACCGATCAAGTGCCTGTAGGTGGAGGTGAATTCGGCTTTTTCATTAAAGATGGGACCAGTGGTGCTGTTCAATTAGACAATATCATTGTGTGCAGCCTAAACGCTCCATATGCTCCATAGATAACAACTACGAACGGACAGATCCTGTTTTTTGCGGAAGATGAGATGGCGCTTCCTCCTCAAGTGCCATCTCATCAATTTTAATTCAATCAGAACTGTTTTGAAGCTTAAAGAACATATGACAGGAAACAGATTGGTCATGATTAATGTCCATTGAGCAGACTGTCATATTAAGGTATCATCAAATCATCCAGATAACCTTTTCCGGTAGTTATTGGTGGATTTAATTCGATTTATCGAAGGTACCAGCTGTCATGACTCTTATTTTCTTCTTGAATGGATTGGCTTTTGGGGGATTGGGGCTGGCTTCCTTTTTGCAGGATAGACAAGGGAGTGAATTTCCTTTATCGAAGCATTTACGATGGTTAACAGCATTTGGAATCGCATGTGCACTAACCAGCTGGGCGGATATGTTCCTGGTCAATACAGAACCTGGAACTTTTCTAACGGTTTTTTTGAATATCACCAGGACGATCTTTCAGCCATTATCGGGATTATTCTTATTAAAATTCGGCTGGGACCTGTTACGTGATATACCCCTGCCACCCTGGACGATATTCCTTCCCGGTGTGGTCATCGTTCCGCTAGCCTACGTATTGACCTATGCAGCAACCAACTTCATAACACCATCCCCCCTGGAAATCCCGATCGATATCTGGTCACGGTATCTATTCTATTTACCAGGAAGTATCCTGGCAGGAATTGGTTTTCTGAGGCATTGGTATGTCCACCGTGAGAAAGGACAGGCAGATGTAGCCAAGTTAATGTTCGGTGCAGGTTTTGCATTTCTTTTCGAAGCGATCATTGTTGGATTGGTGGTCCCGGCTGCGCCATACGCCCCGAGTTCATACTATATCTACAACCGGGTTGTTAATAATGCCTTCACCGTACAGAACCCATCTATTTCAGCATTTTCAGGATTCTCCGGGTGGCTTGACTATCAGCGTGTGCTGGAAGTCACCGGGTTACCGATCCAATTCTGGCGAATGCTTACATCCTTTGCGGTTACTTTTTTCCTGGTCAGGGCATTAGATGTATTTGAAACCACCCGGAAAAGACAATTACTAAAAATAATGAATGAAAGAGACCAGGCAAAAGAATCAGCGTACCTGGGCCAGGTTACAGCCAGAAAAACAGCGGAAAAGTGGACAGAAACACTGGTAACGATAAACCGGCGGATCATTCAATTCGATGATGTGGATGCAATTCTATTATATATATTAGACCAAGCCAGAAACCTGCTGGCGACCGATTTCATTGGATTGGCACTTTATAACGAAGGCGATACCGAACTTGAACTGAAATGCATATCCACCAACAACCGATCCAACCTGGTTGAGCCACCTTCACCCATCAAATCAGCAGTTGTGCAGAGGGCAATTCAACGAGGAAGCGCGGTTTTAACCTCAAAAAGTGATAGTTCATTGAATTTAACTGGCCTGGTCGATGGATTCAACACGAAAGTTCAGGAAGCGGGTATTGTCCGATTAGAAATGGAAGGAAGACCAATCGGAGCGTTATGGGCAGCAAGGTTTGAAAAAAACCCAATCACGCAGACAGATATGGTCTGGTTGGAGTGCATGGCGGACCAGGTTGTAATTGCCATACAGCATGCACTAATGACATCCCAGCTTCAATCCCTATCCATCTCAGAAGAACGGGCACGGATCGCAAGAGACATGCATGATGGTCTGGCGCAGATATTGGGGTACATGAACCTGCAAGTACAAACGCTCAATGCGCTGCTAAAGCGGGGTGATCAAGAATCGATGGCCGGCGAATTGGAGCAAATGCGGAAAGCTGTCAAGGTAGCCAATGCAGATATTCGAGAAAACATTTTAAGTTTAAGGACGACACTGTCCAACGATAAAGGACTGGCTTCCTCCATGGAAGAGTACCTGTATGAATTCGGAATCCAGACAGGGATTGAAACCTCTTTTGAATACGAGTTGGAAAAAGAACCAAACCTTTCCTCCATCACTGAAGTCCAAATGGTGTGCATCTTTCAAGAGTCCCTGGCAAATGTCCGAAAACATTCGCAGGCCAAACATGTGGACGTCAGGATCAGCAATTCAAAAGAGGGAAACGGAGATTTTGTTCTCATGCAGATTAAAGACGACGGAATCGGTATACAGCAAGGCCAAACCAGCAAGCAATTTGGTATAACAACCATGAAGGAACGAGCTGATAGTGTGGGTGGTATATTGGAAATACAATCTCAACCCGGGAAAGGCACAAGCATAGATTGTATGCTGCCCTGTCTTGAATCCATGAAATTTAGAAACAGCCAGACATTATTTCAAAGCAGATCAACATTTCCCATCCATATGTGATTGGACCTTATGAATATCCGTGAATGGACCCTTCCTGTATATACCATCCTGACCCAGTTATCAACCGGGGCATTACTATTCATCATGATCATCCGCCTTCTGCGGAGAAAAACTCTTTCACAAGAAGATATTGATTATTCAACTCAAATCCCCATTCTGATCATTTTTATTACGGTAATATTGGCGATCGGATTTGCTCATTTACATTTAAGCAAACCCTTCCTTTCCTTCACAGCTTTAAGGAACCTGGCAACATCCTGGTTAAGCCGAGAGCTTTTCTTCAACCTGATCTATATCCTGCTTATTGGTGCCTTATCAGGTGCATTATGGTTTTATAAGGGTCATTTCACGTTAAAGACAATACTGGGATGGCTGGCGATCCTGGCTGGATTTGGAACCGAGTACTGCATGGCACGTATTTACATGATTCCATCACAACCAGCATGGAATACCTTCTTAACTCCCTTATCCTTTTTTTTCACAACCCTGATCCTGGGAGTGATGACAGTGCCGGTATTAATGATGATGGACCTCATTTTTAAAAAATCTCTCTCCCTGGAGAAAACATCGATCCATATTCGACAGGTTACATCATCCCTGAACTGGTTGAGCATTCTTGCCATCATATTCAGCATTTGTATGTCCATCCTAATTTTTTACCAAACTGCAATTCTGTTTGGTGGTTCTCCAGCTGCACAAACGAGTTTATTGTTACTCACTGAAATTTACAAACCTCTTTTTATATTAAGGTTGTTGTTGATGTTCATTGGAACCGGTTGGCTGGGAATTACCAGTATACAATATTACCGGGGGAAGATCCTGGTTGAAAATCTTTTGACCCATGTATTCACTGCATGCCTATTGGTGCTGGTAGCTGAGATTTTAGGACGATTTCTCTTCTATGCCATCCATGTAAAGGTAGGTATTTAGTTATTTAGAGGATAGAAAGTCATGACAATACGAGTATTAATAGCAGATGACCACAAGTTATTCAGGCAAGGTCTGATCAGCCTGATGAACACACGCAAAGACCTGGTGGAAGTTGTCGGGGAAGCTGAAAATGGAGAGGAAGCAATCCGAATGGCAGGTGAATTACAGCCTGACGTCATCCTGATGGATATTTACATGCCCCAGGGGGATGGATTACAAGCCACCAAGGCGATCCATAAAACTCATCCTGAAATTGCCATCATCATTCTGACTTCATCAGAAAAAGATGGACATTTATATGAAGCTGTCCACCTTGGTGTTTCAGGGTATCTATTAAAAAGCCTGGACGCTGACGAGTTATTTGAAATGATCGATGGGGTAACCAAGGGAGAGGCTGCCATGACCAAATCAATGGCTACCCGCCTATTGAAAAGTGTAGCCCAGCGAATTGTGCAGGAAGAAAAAGGGGAAACCTCCCTGACAGAAAAGGAACTGCTTGTCCTGCGCCTGGTAGCAAGCGGGGACAGCAATCCTGAAATCGCTGAAAGTCTATCCATTTCTGTCAACACAGTGAAAAGCCATTTGAAGAATATCCTGGAAAAGCTTCAACTTTCCAACCGCACCCAGGCAGCCACATACGCCATAAAACGGGGATTGGTTTCCCCCAGAGAAAAGTAAATCTGTCGACATCCATATCTCCCGGGAAATAGATAAAACACCTCTCTTCAGAGTGAATTCCTAGTAAAAATATCCCATTCACTATTTGATCTAATATTCGGAAGAAACGGTGAAGCCTCCGTATCCTTAATTGAATCCTGTAACAACCAGAATGCCATCAAAAATTATCATCCTTTAGGGTGAGGGTGAATACCTCGCTTGAATGATGCTGAAAAAGAAGGGAACGCATATTCTTAGTGTACTTACAAGAATAATACTTCGTGGAAGTTCACTATTTAATTACCAGGAGAAACCTATCAGAACAAATTAATAATCTTTTTCAATCCCAGTATGCCGAAAGGCGCTGCTCTTTATGAGCAAATCGATCCTGATCCTTTAAACAGGAGAATGTATATGACCGAAAACAATTTCCTCACCAAAGCCCTGAACAAGACAGCCCTGACCCGGCGCAGTTTCCTGAAATGGAGCGCTGCACTGGGAGGAACCGCTGCCCTGTCAGGGGGTTTGGGACACGGCCTGAAAGCCGTGCAGGCTGCAAGTGAAAAGGCAGCCGGAGAGGGCAAGTGGGTCCCGGCAGCATGCTGGGGTAACTGCGGCGGCCGCTGTTTCAACACGGCTTATGTTGTTGAAGGCGTCGTCACTAAGCAGAAAACAGACGACACCCACCCCGACAGCCCTGATTTTCCACAGCAGCGCGGTTGTGCCCGCGGCCGGCTGCAGCGGTTCCGCGTCTTTGGCGCAGACCGTATCAAATACCCCATGAAACGTGCCCACTGGGAACCAGGCGGCGGCGACAAATCGCTGCGCGGCCGTGACGAATGGGTGCGCATCAGCTGGGACGAAGCATACGAAATCGTTGTGTCCGAGATCAAGCGCATCATGGAAAAATACGGCGGCGAAGCCTTCCTGTGGGGCAACAGTGCCCTGGCTGGCTACGGCGGTTACATCAATACCTGGGGTTCGACCTCATCCGGTACCTGGGCATACACCGCCACAAGAGTGGTTGCATCCCAATCCAATATGGGCAACGACCGGCTGGACATGCGCAAATCAAAGTTGATCGTGATGTGGAGCGCAGACCCGATCTGCTCGAGCGGCGGCAATCCCTGCTATAACTACCTGCAGGCCAAGAAAGCCGGCGCCAAGTTCATCTTCGTCGACCCTTACCTGAACAGCTCAGCCCAGGTTCTGGCAGATGAGTGGATCCCGATCCGACCCGGAACGGACACCCCCATGTTGCTGGCGATGGCTTATGTGCTGATCAAGGAAGACAACCCGAAAACCAACCCACTGATCGACTGGGACTTCGTCAAGAAGAACACGATCGGTTTTGACAAGAACAACCTCCCCGAAGGCGCAGATCCCGAGGATAACTTCCATGACTACGTCATGGGTCTGGACTCCAAGGGACAGGTTGCTCCCAAGGGACATAAGAACTATCCGGCCAAGACCCCGCAGTGGGCTTCCGAGATCTGCGGTACCCCACCGGAAAAGATCCGCTCGTTCACCCTGGAATGCGCCCAGACCAAACCGGTGGCATTCATGGAAAGCGATGCTTCCGCACGCATTAATGACGCCCAGACCATGGGACAGGCTTTCACAGCCATTGCCGCCATGATCGGCTCGATCGGCGTCTCCGGCGGTGGTTTCGGACAGACCCGCCATGCAGGCGGCGCAGGCAACCGCGGACCCAACATGGTAAGTTCCGGCTCAGCCGGAACCATACTGGACAATCCAAGCAACCCGATCAAGCTGCGCATCAACAACAACGAAGTGTGGACAGCGGTACGCGATGGTGAATATACCTCGGCTGTCGACGAGATAACCAAGGTCAACATCCAGTGCATCTTCTTCACCAAGGGCTCACGCCTGCAGACGACCGTGGGACAGGCAGTTGGTATTGAAGGCATCCGCAAAGGACCCGAGTTCGTCTTCGCAACCGACTTCAACATGGCCACAGGCTGCGTCTACTCGGATGTGGTGCTGCCGGTGACAACCCGCTGGGAACGTGACAACTACGTTACCAACCCGAACAGGGAAGCATTGTTCTGGATGGACAAGGTGGTCGAGCCAATGTTCGAAGCCAAGAGCGATGATGAGATCGACCGTGAGATGGGACTGCGCCTGGGTGTCTATACCCCCGACATGGTCGAGATCTCCGACAAACAGCAAAGCTTCAACAAGATCGCCGGTGCAACCTATGTGGCTGCCGATGGCAAGACCAAGGAAACCCTGGTGACAATCACAGCGGAAGACCTGGCTGCCCTTGGTGTGGAAGGTGAACCTCAGACCGGGTTGATTCCGATCATGGAATTCAAGGAAAAAGGCACCTTCCAGCTTCCAAGAAAAGAAGGCGACAATTTCACCTATATTGCCAACAAGGATTTCCGCGAGGACCCGGAAGCCAACCCGCTGAAAACAGCCAGCGGAAAGATCGAACTGCACTGCCAGACCCTGGCAGACGACATCTATGCCCTGGGCTGGACCAAGATCCGCCCGATCCCCGAATACATCCCAGCTCACCGAGGCTACGAAGAGACCTTCTCGGATTGGGACAAGAAGATCAAGGGACAATTCCCCTTACAGATGTACAACAAGCACTACTGGCGCCGCAGCCACTCTGAATTTGACCAGGTTCCACAACTGCGCGAACTCTTCCCACAGGAATTTGCCATGAACCCGATCGATGCCAATGCTCGCGGCATCAAGAACAGCGACATGGTCAAGATCACCAGCTCGGAAGGAAGCAGCATTCGGCACGTATTGGTGACCCCAAGGCTCATGCCCGGTGTGACCTACCTGCCACACGGTGCCTGGACTGTATTCGATGACAATCTGGGTGTCGACAAGGCTGGCTCGGATAACTACCTGGAAGCAGGCGTGCCAACCGTGGAAGGACACAGCGGGTTCAACTCGCAGATCGTCCAGGTCGAAAAATGGGATGGCCCAAGGCTTGAACCTGACTCCCAGTGGCCCCAGCGTATTCCCATCAAGGAGGCCTAGTCATGGCTAAACAACTAGCTTTCTATTTTGACGCAAGTGCCTGCACCGGCTGCAAAGCCTGCGAGGCTGCCTGCAAAGACAAGAACAACCTGCCCGTGGGTATCAACTGGCGCAAGGTCTATGATTACGTCGGCGGCGGATGGATCCCCGATTCAAAACACCCCAACATCCTGGTCCCCAACAACGTGTTCGTCTATTCCACATCAACCGCATGCATGCACTGCCAGGATCCCCTGTGTGCCAACGTCTGCCCGGCGGCTGCCATCACCAAGCGTGATGACGGCGTTGTGCTGATCGACGCTGACAAATGCATCGGCTGCCGCTACTGCGAATGGGCCTGCCCTTACGGAGCTCCCCAATTCAACGAAGCGGAAGGCGTTATGACCAAGTGCACCTTCTGCGAAGATTACCTCGCTGAAGGCATCAACCCCGCCTGCGTGGACCAATGCCCCATGCGCGCCCTCGACTTCGGCGAACTTTCCGATCTGCGCGCCAAGTATGGTTCCATCAGTGCCATTGAACCACTGCCAAGTTCTGCCATCTCCCACCCCGCCATTGTGATCACACCTCACAAAAACGCACAACCCAGTGGACAGGGGACCGGGCAGATCATCAAGCTGGAGGAGGTGTAACATGTTAAGAGAATTTATCCTGATCGCCTTCACCATCCTGGTGCAGATGTCCGTAGGCGCTTTCATCGTCCTGAGCGTGGTTAAGTTCTTCGCCATGCGCAAGGCCGGACAGGAAGCTGCCGACCTGATGGGTGACCGCTCCCTGGTCGCCATCATCGTCGTCCTCGGCCTCGGCTTGCTGGCTTCCCTGTTCCACCTCGGCAGCCCGCTGAAAGCCTACACCGCTGTTTCCAACTTCGGCACCTCCTGGCTCAGCCGTGAGATCCTGTTCGGCGTCATCTTCGCCGCACTCGGTTTCCTCTATACCCTCATGCAGCTCTTCAAGTGGGGCGGCGCCGCTGTGCGCACTGCCCTGGCCTGGCTGACCGCCCTGGTTGGACTGGTCCTGATCTACTGCATGGCCATGGTCTACATGCTCCCAACACAGCCCGCCTGGAACAGCATCGCAACCCCGATCTCCTTCTTCACCACCACCCTGCTCCTGGGTGCCCTGGCCATGGGTGTAGCTTTCGTCATCAACTACGGCTACCTGCAGAAGAAGAACCCCGGCTGTGCTGATGAACAATGCGAGCTCCTGCGCAGCACCCTGCGCTGGATCGCCATCGCTTCCATGATCCTGCTCGGCATCGAGTTTGTGGTCATCCCCTCCTACCTCGTTTCGCTGGCTGTGGGTACCCCACAGGCTGTCGCCAGCGCCGCATTGATCGCCGGACCCTTCGGAATGGCTTTCTTCTTCAGACTGATCCTGGCCTTCATCGGTGCAGGTGTCTTCGGTCTGTTCCTCTTCAGAAGCACCCAGAAAGAGGGCGAGGTCAAGGCCATGAGCAATCTCGTTATCGCTGCCTTCCTGTTCGTGTTGGTCGCTGAGATCCTAGGTCGTTTCCTGTTCTATTCAAGCCAGGTCGCTATTACTATATAATATAAATTCGAAGACCTGAGCATTTTTCTCCTATTCCCGGAGAGGTCTATCCATTACCTCTCCGGGTCAATTTATAATAAGGGATGAATAGATCAATACCATGAAACAAAACATTTTTTTAATCGTTTTCCTTGTAATATTTTTCACAATTGTAGGAACCGTAGCTGCTTCTGCTCCATCAGCTGATGAAACACCAACCCCCACTCCCCCAACGGATTCACTGATTGCAACGGAGAGCGAACTCCAGGAAGCATATGCCTCATGGTCCCTTTCCAAGCACGCGGATACGTACGACGATGGCATTGGCGCTAACACGAACTGCGCACGGTGTAAATCTCCCACGAACTGGGATCCTCATAACAGCGTACAAGATGCCGCGTTGGATTGCTATTCCTGTAAACGGATACCGGGTGAACCAAGACCGGAATTGGAAGGCAGTGAACCGGTTGCACAGACTGATTGGATGAATATCGGGTGTTCTGTCTGCCATCGACCAGTTGGTGATTCATTCGAAGTAGAACCTTCCTTCTGGGACCAGGAACACCAGCAATATGAATCCATCGATCATGTCAATGATCTCTGCGCCAAATGCCATGAAGGTCTGCATGGGTTCGATGTGATCCAGGAGCAGGAAATCTCTGTTGCACACCTTGGCTGGGAATGTACAAAATGCCATGGACCACACGGAGAACCGTCACACTGCACAGACTGCCATGATCCCCAGGACAGCCCGGGAGCTGCAGAGCATGCCAGGCACCCAACCACGAATTGTACTGCCTGTCATGATGCAGGCAAATTAGCCATATACAAGGACCCAAATCCTTTATCCAAATATTTCGGCATTACCATACCGGTTAAATTTGCCCACACGATCACATCATGGCCATCCCATAACATTACCAAGGATGTGGTTTGTGTCAGATGCCATCATCCAGGCGGTTTGGAGCAACCTGTGGTTGCCCAGGGAGTAAGCTGCCTGGCGTGTCACCCGGATGGAGCAGTTCTTTTCTGGTGCGAGCAGTTTCCAAGGGATGGAGATCCCAACAGCTTTGAGACCAGTTATCCATAAATCATTCATGTGACCTGTGTTTTTTTTTCAGCAGGAGGAAGTGTGAACCCTAAACCAATCATAGCCATTGTGATCATCCTATTTTGTGCCGGTTGCAGTCCAGCCGCAAGTTCGGCAACAAGCCAGGTGACAAATACAATTGTTATCACGCAACCTGCAACTGCAACCAGTGACCCAATGGTACCGATCGCAATTGCAGACCTGGCTTCAGGGGCGCATTCCACGGGATACGACCTTGGAAAAGGACCCAATACTTACTGTGCAAAATGCCATTCTCCGCTCAACTGGGATATCAATGCAACCATTGGTACACCACCCACCTGCGTTTCGTGTAAATTCGCGAATGAAAGTGAAGTTCGAGTTGGTGAAGGGAATCCATTGATCCCGGAGTCTGAATGGAAAGGGATCAGTTGCGAAGTATGCCACAGGGTCAGCGATGATTCAATTAATGCCACCATCGCCTGGTTCAACCCCTCAACGAATTACTACGAATCGAAGGCGACATCCCAACAGTTGTGTGAGAAGTGCCATACAGACACTGAAACGCTGCGATACAAGATCGATATGGGATCGCTGATCCATGCCGGTTATGACTGCACTGATTGTCATCAACCACATTCCGTTGCAGCCAACTGCAAGGATGCAGGATGCCATGCAGAAGTTGAATTCAGAGAGGCAAACCGGAATGGCAACAAACATACGACTGCCCATCAATCCATAGAGTGTACAGCCTGCCATGATGCTTCCGGCCTTGAGGTTAATAAGATTGAGGGAGAAGGGACCTGGACGACATTCAGGACCGTGGAAGTCCTGGGAAGAGCTCAAACAAAACCTTATACCTCCCACAACCTGACAACCGAAGTAAATTGTCAGAAATGTCATTATCCTGATAATCCGTGGAATTTGCCACAAAATGATACAGAGTAATTTAAAAATGAAAATTTTCACGAAACAATTCTTAATCATTATTATCATTGGGTGCTTCATTTTGCTGCCTTTAGGACCCAATGCAAGAGCAGAGTCAATAAACCTTGTTTTAAGACTCGACCTGCCAAACGAAGGTGAGACATTCTACTCAGGTCCTTCCACTTTGCTTTACAACATTCCAATTGAAGGACAGGTGAGCAGCCCAGGTCATGATCCAAGGGAAATTCAAGTCAAGATAGAGATACTTCAAGACCTGCAAGTGGTGGCGAGCCAGGATGTGAACCCGGATGGGAATGGCAAATTCAGGATCTATGCCCAGGTAAACCCGGGAGCTTATGTTGAAAATTTTGTGGCGGAATTAATCCCTTGCGGTGATCGGTGTCATGTTCATCCCTCAGATTCATTCTCAAGGCATGAATGGGATGCAAGTTTTTCGCTACCTCCCGGGGTGATGATCATATCCGTTACAGCAATTGATCCGGATGGGAATACAGCCAATTTGGAACGAAATATCACTGTCGATCGTTCCCATATGGTTGATATCCCAATCAGGGTGGTGTTCTTCTCCAGCAGTGATCTACCTTTGGAAGGAATCCCTATTTCGGCTTCCACGTGGTTGTATATGTGGCGATCAAGGATATTCTCTGGTGGAACGAATTCAGATGGAAACGCAACGCTCCAGGTTGAAGCATTGTCTGAACGAGCCACGAATTACCGTTTCGAAGTAAAACCAACTGTGCTCAATGGGATATTGTATGAAAGTGTTTCACCGGTTGATATCACCCTGGTTCCAGGCGGCAACAATATTCCGAAAATCACACTTGTAATAAAAGCGAGCCTGGCATCCATCCAAGGCAGGATATCCGGTGACCAGGTTCCCTCTGAATTGACCATATGGGCAATTCCTGATGACAATGGAAACATTCTTACCACAGAAATTAATGGGGATGGGACGTTTGAATTCAAGGAAATCCCGATCAACCAATACACGATCACGACAGACAAGGATTCCCTAGCCACCCTGGGTTATTCCCTAAAAGATGTAAAACTTGATCTTTCGAAAAATACAAACCCAATCATTGAGATGAACATCACCAAACTTGATGGATTCATTTGCCAGGGAATCGTTCTTGATAATGCTGACAACCCGATCCCTTTTTCATGGGGAACTATTGAAGGAGACAAAAACCCGGTAGAATCAAGACCAGAAACTGGGAAATTTTCAATTCTTAATCTAGCTGATGGGAATATGACGTACATCGTAAATGCACCCGGATATTACAGCCAGGCGAAAGTCATCTCTCCGGGAAGCGAAACCTGCTCTGAAATTAAATTCAATCTCAGCTTGAAACCAGAGAGCCGTGAAATCGCATGGGGAAGTGGAAAAATCACTGTACCGGCTGAGAGTGTTATCAGCCAAAGCGGAAACTCCATTTTTATTGAGCGTGGCTGGTTGTGGGGGAACAGCATTGACATTGAACCCATCATCCTGCAATCAGGCAACCTAAGAATCCAATTGGAAAATGGACGATTTGCATTACAGAATTTACCCGGCTTGACACAATTTTTCATTTTGATTGAAGGAAGTGGCTCAATTCAACCAACATCGTCATCGAGTTGGAGCCCGATACCTACCGGCACATTGATCCTGTTGGAAAATCAACCTGATCTGGTAATGATGCCCATTGAATCCACATTGATCACCCACTACCTAAGAAGCAACATTTCTCCCATCATGACCAGTTTTGAACCTACATTTATTGAATCAGTTCTTTCCCGACTAGCATTGTTAGGTATTGATGCCGCAAAATTGATTACTTTTGTCACTTATGCAATCGTACTCATATCCATTATGCTGTTACCCATCATCATGCTAATCCGCTGGAGAAGAAAACAAAAACTCCAGAAGGAAAATTAAGGAGCCTGTAACAATGACGGAACCAACCAACTGGGAAGCTGTTCTTTTAGGGGAAAAACTGGTATTCACCCTTTGTGGAAGAATTCTGTATGAAGAACTGGACAGAGCCTGGCTGCAAACCCTGATCGATGACGATGTCTTTTCGGATGTTCCTTTTAGCGAGGGACAGGAAAGGGTTCAAGAAGGATTGAAATATCTTAATGCGTGGGCCAATCAAAATAAAAGCGGCCTTTCAGAACAGAGTTTCCTGGATCTTCAAACTGACTACGCACATATGTTCCTGGGAATCGGCAAAGTTCCGGTTCCTGTATGGGAATCCGTTTATTTCAGTGATGCTGCCCTGGTATTCCAGGCGCAAACCCTGGATGTCCGAAACTGGTACCGACGTTTTCATCTTGAGGTAGAGAAATTACACCAGGAACCTGATGATCACATAGGTCTTGAACTTCAATTCATCGCCCACCTGGCTGGATTGGGGCTTGAAGCACTGGACAAACAGGATGAGTCCATGTTTCAAGAAACAATAACCGCTCAACGCGATTTTCTCAATAAACACCTATTAAAATGGATATTTAAATGGGAAAAGCTGTTATTGAAACATGCCAGAACAGATTTTTACAAGGGGGTTGGTTTATTGGCTGTTGGGGCAATCATTGAATCTGCGCAGCAGGTTGATGCCCTGATACCCATGGAGTAAGAACCTTGGGCATATTATCAGCGGCTGAAAGATTTGCCTCTTTTGATCATTCTGCTGTTGTGCTGGACAGAACTCAATGCCTTTACAGCCAGGATCGTTTCTCGAAGTGTGAACTTTGTTGGGATATCTGTCCATCAAACGCAATAACCAGGGGAACACCACCCACGCTGAACAGAGATGACTGTACGAATTGCAAGGCATGCCTGCCAGTTTGTCCTGTTGGTGCATTCCAGGGAACAGACAGTGTAAAGGACCTTCTAACCTGCCTGACTCGAATTGAAACTGATGCTGTCGAATTGCTATGCCAGGAAAATGAACAAAAGAGCATAGGGATAAAAGAAGGTTCAACAGGTGTAGCATTCAAGGGCTGTCTTGCCGGGCTTGGTGTTGGAACAGTCATCACTATATTCTCACTGGGAATCAAGAAAGTATATTTACGGCTGGAAGCATGTCAATCCTGCAAGTGGAAAACGCTAAAGCCATCCATCGACAAGCAGGTCGAGCAAGCAAAAAGAATACTAGGAGCATGGAATCAATCGGAGAATCTTATTCCAATCGAGATATTGGAAGATGCCCACGAGAGACCATGTTGGGATGCCCATAATGCACCCCTGACCCGAAGAGACCTGTTCAGACTGGCAACCAGACAGGGCACAGCCACCCTGGCACAAGCAGTTGAACACAGCAACCACAAGACCCATCTTCCCGGTCGAGACAGGCGGAGAATGATCAACTCGATGCACCAATTTCCAAACCCTGTGAACGACTTAACATTATCAAATGATGAAACCTTTGGCAACCTTTCAGTTTCGGAAACCTGTACTGCCTGTGGAACCTGTGCACGTGCCTGCCCCACTGAAGCGGTCTCGATATCGATAAACAAGGAAGAAAAGCAATTCAAGCTGACTTTTAATCCAAAATTATGTGTTGCCTGTGATCTATGTGTAAATGTTTGCCTGCCTTCTTCCATTGCCCTGCTTAAATCGATACCCCTGCAAGAGGTTTTTTTTGAAGGAAAGGAAATGGTCCTGCGTGAAGGTTCGTTATCCAAATGTGAGAAATGCGGATCATTCTTCGCCTCTAAACCTGATACGTATGTGTGTCCAACATGTGCCAACCGACGGAAAAATCCATTTGGATCGATCGTGCCTCCGGGTCTTGAAAGAAATTCCACAAAAAGTGAGAAATCCCTATGATTGAAGCGATCAACGATGAAAATATCAAATTAATCAAGAATCAAGATATGCGTAACTATGCAGAGATCTACACAAACATAGCCAGTAAATTCATGGATGGAATCCTTGAAACCGGTATTCAGATAGATCCTGTAGACACCACACCTGCTTATGAAGAAAAACTTGAAAAATTGCGTAAGAAGGGAGCAGAGATTCGGAATGATGGCAAAAGTGTCTTTGTTAACACGATCTCCCCTGCATGCATCGCCTGCCAGACAGGTGTAAGCAGTGCGACCTTTTTTACATCTCTCAAATGCAACAGGGATTGTTTCTATTGTTTTAACCCCAACCAGGAAAACTACGAGTTTTACCGTGACAATATCAGTGACACGGTATCTGCATTAAAAGCAGCAAAAGACAACGGCCAGAAAGCTTCCCACCTGGCATTAACCGGAGGTGAACCTCTTTTACACAAACCTGAAGCCATACGTTTTTTCACAACAGCAAAAGAATACTTCCCCGAAGTGTATACCCGCCTTTACACCAGCGGTGATTTTGTGGATGAGGAAATTCTAATCTCGTTGAAAGAAGCCGGGTTGGATGAGATCAGATTCAGCATCCGCATGCAAGACCTGGAGAGGGGAAATAATTTTATTTTTGACCGGATCAAACTGGCACAAGAATATATACCCCAAGTAATGGTTGAAATGCCGATCCTGCCCGACACCCTGGAAGTTATGAAAGATGTGCTCGACAGGCTGGATGAATTGGCTTTGTACAGCATCAACTTACTGGAATTATGTTTCCCCAGGAACAATGTTGATGAATTCAACAAGAGGGATTTCCTGATAAAGAACAAGCCATTCCGGGTTTTATACGATTACTGGTATGCAGGCGGGTTGCCTGTATCACAAAGTGAAATGGTATGCCTGGACCTGCTGGAGTATGTTCTGGATAACAAACTAAAACTTGGGGTGCATTACTGTTCATTGGAGAACAAACATTCCGGCCAGATATACCAGCAAAACTTCGACCAGCCTCTTGATGGAATCAAATTTTTTTCCAACCGGGATTATTTTCTGAAAAGTGCAAAGGTTTTCGGATCTGACAGGATTCCAGTTCAACAGTTATTGGATAAAAACGGAATACATGAATATGATCTTAACGAGGAGTACAATTATCTTGAGTTCAATATCAAACACATTCGATTATTGAATAAGCTTGATGAAAATATTGAAATAGGCTTCTGTACCAGCGTTTTTGAAGAACGTGAAGGCGATCTTGTGCTGCGAGAATTGAAGGTCGATATGACCACACCCAAGAAATTTCAAATTTCCAAAGATGTATAAGGAGTGAAAAATGTTTAGATTTGGAACCACCGAATTGATCATCGTATTGGTCATCGTCTTATTGCTGTTTGGCGTGGGACGAATTGGCAAGATCGCGGGAGAATTAGGAAAAGGGATCCGCGAATTTCGAACCGGTTTAACCGGGAACAAAGATGAAGAGAAGAAAGAAGGCGAAATAACGGAACAACCAGACGATAAAGGATAGACACCCCAACGTGGACGCGTCCAATCCGACCACCAAAAAGCGAAAACGCAAAATGGGCGATGTTTTACGCGCCTTTGGCAGTGCTCATCGGAAAGCAAGCAAGGAACTGGAAACCTCAAAGCCCTTGTTAATGCACCTGAATGAGCTGCGGGTACGGGTATTTAAAGCCTTTGCTGCAGTCATCCTCACCACTGCTATTTGTTTCATTTTTTCCCAGGATATGATCAACTACCTGGCAAAGCCCATAGGAGGAAAGGAAGCCCTCGTATCGATAGAAGTGACTGAGAACATGGCCATTTTCATGCGGGTAGCATTGTTGGGAGGCATCCTGTTGGCCATGCCGGTTGTTGTTTACCAGGTGATGCGATTCCTTCTTCCGGGTTTAAAGAAGAGAGAAAAAATCTGGTTGTTGTTTGGCATACCATCTGCAACGGTATTGTTTGCAGGAGGTGTTGCATTCACATGGTTCATCATGATCCCTGCGGCTGTTCCTTTCTTAATAAATTTCATGGAAATCAAAACCCAGGTTCGGCCACTTAATTACTTTCAATTTGTCACCAACTTGATGTTCTGGATCGGATTATGTTTTGAAATGCCCCTGGTCGTGATGATCCTTTCTGCACTTGGGATCACTTCAGCCAAGAAACTTGCCAAGGGATGGCGCTATGCCATTGTCGTGATAGCGTTGGTGGCAGCAGCAGTTACTCCAACAGTAGATCCAGTAAACATGGGATTGGTGATGCTTCCCCTGATGGGCTTATATATCATCAGCATCATTCTGGCTGCTGTAGCAGGAAGGAAACAGCATGGATAGTATTTTTGGAATAGGAATGAACGAGCTGATCATTGTATTCCTGCTGGCTGGCATAATCCTTGGACCTGAGCG
Source organism: Anaerolineales bacterium (assembly GCA_035283125.1). GTDB lineage: Bacteria > Chloroflexota > Anaerolineae > Anaerolineales > Villigracilaceae > UBA12087. The sequence goes on along the minus strand of DATEUN010000079.1, from coordinate 1,699 downwards.
GTTATCCAAAATGGCAAGGGAAGCAGGAAAATTGATCCGTAACGTTAAGAATTATTTCAAAGCATTAAACGATGAATTAAAATCTGAACTTGATATTGTTGAGGAAATCAAGGATACGAAGAAAGAACTTTTTAAGTAATCACCGTAAAGAATTGAAATGTACTTTCGATGTACTCACCCAAATGGGTGGTAAATTAATTACACTACTGGAGGTTGTGATTAATATAGCAATCAATTAGTATTATGATAATTGAAAGACAAAACTGACTGCCAGAAGCAAATTTTTGGCAATCAACTCCGATCTGTCAAGCCTAAAGTTCAAGAACCACGGTCTGGCAGGCAATCCTCAATAAGAGGATAAGGGTTCCCAGGGAAACCTGGCAGCCTCCCGAAATCCTAGTTCATCGGGATAGAATTGGAAAGGAGAACAAGCCTGTGGAGGCAATGCTTATTGACTCACCAGCCAAGCTCCTGGTGAGTTACTTTTCTGAAAGCAACGATTCAAGGAAAATATACCTTGTAAGCGGCATTTCGGGAGTTGGAAAGACCCTCTGGTGCATGAAGTTATTTTATGAAGCCAGATCGATGAACCTGGATGTCAAGGGGGTTGTATCCATCCCCGTGTTTGAAGAAGAAACCAAAACTGGGATCAACCTACAAGATCTTGAAAGTGGTTTATTTAAACCCCTCGGTTACAAAAGCAAAATTAATGAAAACTCCATTCCAGTAGGCGAATGGCAATTAGATGAAGAAACAATACAGTGGGGGAATGATATTCTTGAAAAAATCCGCTCCTGCCAAATCCTGATCATAGATGAGCTCGGTCCCCTGGAGTTTATTGAAAAAGGCGGTTTGAGCAAGTCATTTGACACCCTGGAAACATGTCAGTTTAACCTCGCATTTGTTGTTGTACGTCCTTCGTTGATACCGCAAGCACAAACCAAGTGGCCGTCTGCAGAAGTTCTTTATGTTCCGGAAAGTGAGCTGTCTGCATGATCAAAGCAAGAAACCTTTGTGTAACCCTTGGCAATACAAAAATATTGGAAAATATCAACCTCGAAGTTGGCAAGGGGGAATTTGTCCTGATCACAGGCCCTTCCGGATGCGGGAAAAGCACCCTTGCACTGGCATTAAGCGGCTTGATCCCACAATCAAAACCAGCGGAATTAACCGGCAGTGTGGAAATCTGTGGATTGGACACACAAACCCATTCAATCCGGGAGATTGTGCAGCATGCCGGTCTGGTCCTCCAGAATCCTTCTTCGCAATTGTTCCACCTAAAAGTTGAGGATGAAATTCGGTTCGGTCCATTCAACCTTGGGCTGGAACCGGATGAGGTAACCAGAAGAACTGAGTGGGCATTGAAAGCCACCGGGTTGGAAACCTTACGTGATAAAAATCCTTCCTTACTCTCGGGAGGGCAAAAGCAATGCGTGGCGATCGCATCGATCCTGGCAATGAAGCCCAAGGTTCTAATCCTGGATGAACCAACCGCGTCCCTGGATGTTCCCAGCACCCGGTATGTCCTTGATACATTGAAGGTATTACGATCCCAATATGGCGTTACGATCATTCTTATCGAGCATCGGTTGGCAGAAGTCGCAAAATTGGCTTCAAGAATGATACTGATGGATAAGGGGAAAATCATCATGGATGGAACTCCCGATTCGATCCTTTCGGACGAAAAGATCCGAAATCG
>DATEUN010000078.1:0-6262 GCA_035283125.1 Anaerolineales bacterium | reverse complement strand
GTTATCACCAAAACACTGGATTATTCAGCTAAGGATTATGGGAAAACTGCCGTGTTCGCAGCAGATAAATTTGATGGCATTGTATCCTTCAAGGAAACCAATGCATCCCTGCAGACCGGGTTGCCTGCAGATTGGTCGATCCAGAACATTAATCTTGATGACCAGGTTGTTTCCCTTGCCAAACAACAGCTGCTGACAGCCATGAATCAGGGTACAGCCCTGGTTGTGTACAATGGACACTCTGGTCCAAAATTCTGGACCTTTGATCAACTCTTCACAACCGACGATGCCTCCGCATTGACCAATTCAGGTAAACCATTCCTCGTCGTACAATGGGGTTGTTGGAATACCTATACATTGGACCCAACCAGGGAAAACCTAGCCCAGAGTCTCCTTTTCTCAGGTGACAAAGGTGCAGCGGTTGTGATGGGTGCCATGGGGCGGGCAGATTCCAACTCGGAATACCAGCTGGGATTATTATTGACACCGCGCATGACCACACAGGGAATGACCATCGGCCAGGCATTGTTTGAATCCAAGCAGATCCTGGGACAAAGCAATCCTGAAAAATTGGATGTCCTTCTAGGATGGTCTCTGCTGGGTGACCCGGCTGTTGTGGTTTCCCCTTGATCAGTTGAGTGCATTTGCTGTTATTTTTGATAGATCCAATACCCCGGTTGATCCCGGGGTATTGGATCTATTGATGAATGATCTTTGTCATGACGAACAAGATGGCAGCAACACCCTGATCTTAAACAATTTTGCCATGGGACATTGCCATTCCTGGAGGACACCTGGAGAAGTTGGAGAAAGACAACCGGTCAGTATGACAGGCTTGTCCATAAACCTGGTCATGGACGGTCGTTTGAACAATCGCGTAGAACTTATTAAAGAACTTCCTGCAGAAATGGAGGGGGAAACCCTTTCCGACGCCGAACTTGTATTGCGTGCCTATTCACGCTGGGGACTGGATCTTTGTGATCACCTCATGGGGGATTTTGTCATTGTCATCTATGATCGCAATCTCGATCAGATCATATCCTTTCGCGATCAGCTGGGTAACCGTACCTTGTTCTACGGCTGGCGTGGCACCTGCCTCTTGATTGCCACAGAACCCTGGCCAATTGCTAATGTGATCCACGGATCTGCCATACTTGATGAGAGTGCACTGGCTCATTTTTTTGCCATTGATCCTTCACCTGATGGTCAGACTTTGTTCAAAGGGGTTAAGGAATTGCTTCCTGCCCATATGATGACGGTCAATGGATCTGCTGCTGTCCACAAATGTTATTGGGAACCGGACGTATCCCAAAAGCTGCGCTATAAGCACGATAATGAATATTCAGATCATTTCCTCGATTTGCTTGAACAGAGTGTAAAGAACTGCCTTCGCTCGAATGGGAAGTTCGGCATGCTGATGAGCGGGGGGATGGATTCAACCTCGTTGGCTTCTCTGGCAGCCCGAATGATTGCACCTGAACGGTTGGATACTTTTTCGTTCGTGTTTAACGAACTTAAGGATTGTGATGAGAGTAATCCCATTCTGGAAGTCCAAAAGCAGTGGGGTCTTGATTCCCGGTTGATCCCTTGTGATGATCTATGGCCATTTAAGGATTTGGCTGCCTTGCCTTTCAACCCGAACTTTCCGGAGGTGAACCTCTATCGTCAGGTAAAGGAAAGGATCTATCAGGCTGCTTCCAATGCTGGAGTCAGGGTACTTCTGACCGGCGGTTTCGGCGATCATCTCTATGCTGGAGAGGGAGATTGGTTGCTCGATCTATTCCTTGATGGGAAGATCTTCACTGCAGGGAGGGAAATGCTGCACCAGGTCAGGGATCATGGATGGAAAAGATTTCTTTTATCGGGTTATGTTCGCAGGCTGGGTAGGCATCTTGTAACTCCTTTCCGGGGAAATAAAAACCGGGCGCCAGGGCAAAAGCCTGGTTGGTTGACAGAATATTCGCAAGGATTATTATCAAAAGAGATCTTCGCTGGTGCTAGCTATCCTGGTTCTTACCCATCCATGCTTGGGCTGCTCGTGGCACAGAGCGCTACGATTGAGAACTTTCCAGCTGGCAGGTATGGTCTTGAACTGCGTCATCCATTTCGGGATTTGCGTTTGCTTGAGTTTGTTCTCAGCATTCCTGCTTATCAATTGATCAGGAATGAACAAAAGAAATATATTTTAAGGAATGCGATGAGAGGCATTCTTCCTGAATCTGTTCGCACAATGCCAAAGACTGTTTCGTTAAATTCATTATTCAAACGTGGAATTGAAGTAGAAGGTGCAAAGATCGAATCAACATTAAAAGAACCTGGTGGTCAATGGAAAAAATATGTTAATCAGGAATGGCTAAAGGATCTTTGGCAAAATGGTCAGGTTTCTGATGGACCGGGATCTCTTCTTCCCTGGCTATGCATTTCGTTTGAGTCGTGGTATAAATTATTGGGTTGAAATAGTAGTGAGGAATGAAACATGAATAATAACAATGATAATGATAAACAAAGCAATAAGTCTTTTTTGCAGGAAAACCATCCCAAAAAAGAGTATTCAAAACCAGTATTATTGGATCTCGGTGACTTGAGAACCCTCACATTAGGACCCTCAATTGGTGTTGCGGATGTTAGTGGTGGAGGTTGGCCTGAGAATACCGTATTTCCTTAGGTTTTAAAACCACAAGGCAGGCGGTCTCTGGAATTTCATGGGGTTTCTCTTTTTTGAGGTTTGACAATTATCATTTCCATTTCTCATGGTTGGGAAAGTTATCGGAAGCAGCGATCCAATACATGTTCTGAGTCCAACTAAAGCAGCAGATAAACATAATCACGGGACGGCTTCTTCAGCCGTCCCATGTTATTTAATCCCCCTCCCCTCAGGGGATATCCGCTCATCACCTGGCAGGGTCGTTGGCGCTCATAGGATGGCACAAGGGAATAAGGCGCACAAATTAATTAACTATGATTTGGTCAATCTCCCTTCTCTAACCAAGCCTCCTTCCTTCGATTTATCATGGCGCTGCTGATCGGGATTCAGCTTACAATGTGATTATTCAGAGGATGACATTTGTGTAAAGTCCAAGCTTGCTATATTATTTAATAATTATCGATTAACATTCAAGTGTAAGGATTGTTTCCGAAATTCATCGACGAGGTCCAAAATGGAAAAATCAAGTCATTATGCATCCCTCCCTCCCGATGTCATCCTGCGCAAGGTGGAAGAAGAAGCGGTATTGTTAAACCTCAAGAACACCCGCTATTATTCGCTCGATCCCGTCGGCACTCGTATGGTGGAGGTGCTCACTTCAAGCAGCTCATTTGAACAGGCATCCGCTCTACTATCCGAAGAATACGATATTGATCCTGTCACCTTGCAAAGCGACCTGCAGGAATTGATCAACAAATTACTTGCACGCGGACTTATCGAAATCAGCTAAATGCAAAATAACAAGATACCATCAGCTCTATACCGCATCGCTGGTAGAAATATTCAAGTTACCCCTGCCCTCCCTGGATTGCAGTCATTCTGCGTGGGTGAACATGAAATATCTCTCCCTCTGACCTTCAGCGACCTGGCAGCGATCACGATGCAGCCTCCACTTCTGCGGGGGCAGGGTTTGTTATATGGGCGCAATACCAACGTCCAGGTGTGGAAGGATGAGCATGGTTTCTTGCTCGGTATCGCTTCAGTTGGATTTTTCTGGACAAAACAGGATGGGAGTAAAATATATCAAGTATCCCTCCAAAACAAATTATCTCCAAATCTTTTGATCCAGGCATTGGTCGGTCCTCCGTTGATCCTGGCGCTTGCCTTGCAGGGAATATGGTGCCTGCATGCCAGTGCCATCGAGATTAATGGCAGGGTTCTTGCTTTTCTGGGCGAATCTGGCACGGGTAAATCCACCCTGTCAGCCTGGTTGGCTCAACAACCCGCAATACGCCTGGTGGCGGATGATATTCTGCCGGTCACCATGCATGCTGGTTTGATGTTCGCAAGTCCTCACTTTCCGCAGTTAAAACTACCCGGCGGGAAGCAGTATGCGTCTGGCTTACCTGAAAATCTTCCTCTTGGTAAACTTTACCTGTTGGAAGAGGATACCAGGTTCCTAATTCAGAGAACCTCATCGGTAAATGCTGCCCTCACCATTGCAGGAAACACCGCCGCTTCCCGCTTATTTGAGCCAATTCTGCTGAGCAATCACCTGGATTTCTGCAGCCAGGCAGCCTCAGCCGTACCTGTGAGCAGGCTCATGTATCCACGTCAATTGACAGAACTACCGGCCGTTTGGCAGATCCTTGAATCGGATCTGACAGGTGGAAATGACTGACCTGATCCCTACCCTTTCCAGCCTGGTTTCTGGGCGGATGGATCCAGCCGACCTGCCATTGAGTAAGTGGCCGGAAGTAAACCGCCTAGCCATCCGGCATGGTCTCGGACCTTTACTAAAGTGGAGGTTGGATCAGTCAGGATTTGTTGGGGTCCCTCCCGCTGCTCTGGATGACCTTGATAATTCTGCCAGGATCGCAGATTTTAACTTTCAATTACTTAAAGAATGCCAGTTGGAAGTGCAATCTGCATTTACCCAGGTTGGCATTGACCCATTATGGATCAAGGGAATTGCCCTGGCACAGACTGTATATCCATATCCATCTTTGCGTCCGATGGACGACCTTGACTTGTTTGTTCCACCAGCTCAGAAGCAAGCAGCCCTGGAAATTGCCCGGTCACTCGGATACCATCCACCGCCAAAGAATTCACTTGAAAAACACATTAATATTGATGACACACCCAGGCATCACTATCACCTGCGCGGTGGACCCGGCGGACATGTGGTTTTAGAGATCCATTATCGAATTCAAAATCAGGATGATGATAAAACTCCTCCAATGTTGGATTGGTTCCTGCAGGAAAGGGAATGGGTCAATCTGGGAAGTCAATCCTTTCATGTCCCCACCAATGAAGCCCATCTGCTTTATTTATGTGCCCATGCCATTCTCCAGCACGGGGAAGCGGAATTCCGCCTGCAGCGCTATTATGACTTGCACTTGCTTGCCAGTTTACCAAAGCTGGATTGGAATCAGGTCGTTGCCAAGGCAGATCAATTTGGGTGGGCATATCCGGTTTGGCGTGCATTGCAATTGACCAGGGATTATTTTATCAGCCCGATCCCGGACGATGTCTTATCCAAACTTGAGAATCTATACCCATTGGATTCAGTCTACGCACGCACAAGGAAACTGGAAGGTCCCGGGCATCGCTGGGAAGGCACCCTGATTCAATTTTCCAGCTTAACCCTCAAGGAGAAACTATCTGCCTTCTTTCACCTTGCCTTTCCACCCAAAGCCTATATGCGTCAACGCTATGATCTCCAACCCGGGAAACCCCTCCTGCCCTGGTACTTACACCGTTGGGTGGATGCATCACGTGAAGTCCTATCGTCATTTTTGCGAGATAAAAGACGAATCGATCACAAGGAAAGCAACCGCCTTACACCGCTGCGTACCCTGACTCTGCCAAACGATGCTGTCCGTGATTTGATGCAGGCTTCTCTCGATAAAGGGACGCCTTTCCATTTTCAAGCGCTTGGGTCAAGTATGATCCCCTTCATCCGACCGGGAGAAAGGCTTGTGATCACTCCTGTGAAAGATCAGCCCCCGCCAATCGGACAAGTGGTTGCTTTCATTCAGCCCGATAGCGGTAGATTGCTCGTACACCGGGTGATAGCTCGTAAGAAAATGAATTTTCTGGTACGGGGAGACAGAAACAGGATAGCTGATGGCTGGGTTCCCCAAACAGCAATAATAGGGTATGCCGTCCGGGAAGGATTTAACAAGGGATTTGAAATTACCAGCCAGGCTTGGTTCGGGAGGTTGTTGGCAATTCTTTCCCGATTGGGGATCCTTGTTTTTCTATTGAAAATACATGCGAAGCTGTTTGCACAAAAAGAACAACCCGATTCGGATCCAGTTTGAGTTTCCGATATGTCCGGGCTTGAATTTATAGACCATTTGTTCTATAATTGTGTTTATCTGGAATATTTATCTTATTCACCATGCCATGAATGGAAGTCGTGCTAACCTTTTTACCATCCAAAGCTTAAACTTCATATCACCCCGGTCTGTATTCGTTTCGATTCGTTCCGCGGAACGAATGCAATATTCAAAGACCTGCGAATCATGTCTGGCACCCCCATCTTCCGTTTCATATCTTGCCAAACCTCCCACCATAGGTTATCCTTGTCGCTGGGAGTGGTTAGGTCCCGGT
>DATEUN010000077.1:0-34910 GCA_035283125.1 Anaerolineales bacterium | reverse complement strand
CCTGCGGTGGTACCAGGAAATGCATTGCAACAAAATGGATGGAGCTGCCCAGAATTTCATCCACCAATTTTTTGATAACGACCTTTGCAGGAGACAGGCAAATGATGACTGCCCCGGAACGAACATTTTCCTTAATGCCATGCAATGTTTGCTCTATTGTATGTGTGGGGAGTGAAAGGAAAATTACCTGCGCATCCTTGACACACGATCCAGGGTGATGTTCCAAGGAATCGAAAGCGGGTTTGAGGATCCTGAGTATCTGTGGTGATGGGTCGGGATCATACACTTTACACAGGAATTCTCCTTTAAATTCTCTCAAGGACATTGCCAGGGATGCTCCAATTTGATCAAGTCCAAGGATGGAAATGGTAATCGTCATGCTGGACGTCCTTTCAGCTGGAATCATCCGCTTTCTGAAGACTGATTAGTAAAGGATCTTGACCTGGAAGCGGATCGTCTTCGTGATGCCTGACCAGTTCAACCAGCACTTCGGAGGCACCTGTTTTAGTAACCAAATCTGCGCCCCATTCAGCATGCCTGGAAGCTACAGCAAAGGCTTTAAAGAATCCGGTTGGTTTCCTTTGTCCCAAAGTATGGAACAGGGAGGGGGCGATCTGCCTGGTGATGACGATCATCGCTCTTTCCCACGGTTTCAAGGGATAGAGGATCTTGCCAATATCGTGCAGAAGGGCAGCCTTAAGCAACTCGGCTTGATCACAGCCATCAGCCTTCAATTTCTCAAGGACGGAATAGGCATGCTGCTGTTCAAAGGGCTGCAATTCTCTGAAAATGGTTATTTGAGAACCATTCAGAAATTGGGTCAACTCTTTAATAGGCACTGGTTGAATATCAGGATCAACTGCCAATTTAAATTGTTGAAGCCTGTAAAGGAAATTGTTCCTGAGTTTCACACGAATCCATTCAAAGGAGATGATTATTTAATTATCGATAAACAGGGGGAAATTATAACATGTGGGTTAATTGTGAGATCCGTGGACGCCGACCACGGATCTCGTTCGAAGGAGGAGAAGAAAAATCGTTTGACTGCTACATATTACTATAAGCAGTGTGGGAATGCTTGACGCTAACCCTACGCTAACCCTACGCTTGTCTGACAATAAATCAACCAAATAATCCTTCTGCAGGCATAATTCAAGCATAAATCTTGACTAATTGGATAGAAAATGCGGTAAAATTGTCGCTCGTGCACTCTATTGCGCTGCTGATATAATTCTGCTATCCACCGAAAACATCCACACATTAACCATTTGGAGCCTTTATGTCCCCTCTGGCAATTGAAACCAGGAATCTCGGTAGAATTTATAAGATCCGGGGTAATAAAAAAGAAAAGAAAGTACTAAAAGAACTTGAAGCTCTTGCTGATGTGAACCTTCAGATCGAGCAAGGTGAATTATTCGGGCTACTGGGACCAAATGGTGCCGGCAAAACGACCCTGATAAAGATCCTGACAACACTTCTGGCACCAACCAAAGGCGAAGCTTTTGTAGCCGGATACAATGTTCTCAATGAACCTCAACTGGTACGACCAAGAATAAACATGGTTTCCGGAGGTGAATCTTCCGGATATGGTTTATTGACGGTCAGGGAGAATTTATGGATGTTCTCGCAATTTTACGGAATGCCATCCAAGGAAGCCAATAAAAGGATCACAGACCTATTAAAGCTGGTGGGGTTGGGTGATCGGATCAATACCAAGTCATCCGATCTTTCAACAGGATTGCGCCAGAAGATGAATATCGTGAGGGGATTTATGACCGATCCGGATGTTTTATTCCTGGATGAGCCTACCCTGGGATTGGATGTGAGCGCTTCACGCGATGTTCGAGCCCTGATACGGAACTGGCTGGAAGAACACAAGAAACGGACCTTATTGCTGACAACACATTACATGGTGGAAGCAGAAGAGTTATGCGACCGGGTTGCGATCATCAACCAGGGCAAAGTACTGGCGTGTGATTCCCCAGTAACTCTAAAAAAGCGGCTGCAGGAAGATGTATTATTCGAGATCAAAACGAGTCGATTGAATGGTTTAACACCAGACAGCCTGGAAGCTCTTCCGGAGGTTCATACAGCTTCACTGTGCGAATTGGAAGATGGCGCATTATTAAAACTGGCACTTGTTGAAGAATCTGCACTGGGTCCAGTGATTAACACATTGAGCGAAAAGAATATCGCCATCCTCAATCTGAAAAAGCTGGAACCATCTCTGGAAGATGTTTTCGTGGAACTGGTCGGGCACAGCATTGCCGAAGCAGAGAAGGCTGAGGCAAATGAATAAAACTGCGCAAGTCAAAGAGACCAGTCCTGGAACGGATAATAGTACGAAAGTTACCGGGTGGAGGCTTTTTCTGAAAACGGTCATCGCCCGGGCGTACCCGCGATTGATCGGTCAGCAGCGGGAGAAATCGTGGATGTTCTTTGACATCTTTTTACCCATGCTGGCTGTTTCTTCGTATGTTTTTGTTTATCGAGCCATCCAGGCACCGGAGGATTATGTCGGTTTTGCCGTGATGGGGGGCGCCATGACAGCCTTCTGGCTTAATGTTCTATGGGGCATGTCCAGCCAGCTTTATTGGGAAAAGGAACAGGGAAACCTGGCACTGTATATCATTGCGCCCAACCAGATGATGGCGATCCTGCTGGGGATGGCATTGGGTGGCATGCTGGCAACCGCACTCCGGGCACTGGCGATCATCTTTCTTGGCAGTGTATTGTTCAAAGTGGGTTTCGTGGTCACCAGTTTCCTGCAGTTGTTTTCCGTATTCATGCTGTCAATGACCGCACTGTATGGGATGGGAATGATGATGGCATCCCTATTCCTGCTGCTGAACAGGGAAGCATGGCATATATCGAACCTGGCACAGGAGCCGATTTACCTGGTATCAGGGTTTTACTTTCCTATTAACAGCTTTCCATTCTGGATCGCTGCCGGAGCGTCCATCATTCCACTTACATTGGGCTTGGATGCCATGCGGCAATTGATCTTTGCATCGGGTCCGGCGCTGGGTTTTGTAGATGTGCGGACCGAGATCATTGTCCTGCTGGTATTATGCGTGGTTTTCCTGGTAGGTGCAAAGTTCCTACTGGCTCACATGGAAAAACTTGCCATTCGAGAAGGAAGCCTGACGGATTCAAGGAGATAAGGAAATATGAGCACAATTCAAAAATCTGAATTCTGGAGATCATTCAAGAGTGCTGCCTGGCTGGGTTGGCAGATCGAGTCCAACTGGGCAGATCCCCTGTTATTCTTTATTTACTCAATCGTAAAGCCGATCGCTTCTGCATCGATCCTGGTGGTGATGTATGGCATCATCACACACAGCAATTTTGAGAACCCCCTTTTCCCTTATATCTACCTGGGTAATGCCTTCTATATTTATGTCAGTGCTGTCATGGCTGGGGTCGCTTGGGCAGTGATCGATGACCGGGAGCATTACAAGACCTTGAAGTATATGTACATAGCTCCGATCCGCATTCCATATTACCTGCTCGGCAGGGGTGTTGCCCGCTTTCTGACCGGGTCCATGTCTGTATTCATCACCATCCTGGCAGGCGTGATCTTTCTAAAGCTTCCGCTGGACCTTCACATGGTCAATTTCCCTCTTTTCTTTTTTTCACTGTTCGTCGGTATCATCATGCTGTCCATGATGGGATTATTATTGGGAAGCATTACTCTGCTCCTTGTTCACCACTCCTTTGGTATTGCAGAGGGTGTGGCAGGCGCTTTATTCCTTTTCAGTGGTGCAATTTTTCCATTAGAGGTGCTGCCAGCCTGGTTAAGGCCGGTTGGTTATGCCATGCCAATCACATACTGGCTGGAATTGCTGCGAAGGTCACTGGTGGGCGAGGTTGCCCAGGCATTCCCAACGCTGGTATCATTCAGTAATCTACAATTGATCGGCATCCTGGTTGGACTATCTGTTATTTTTGGTATCCTGGCTGCATATGCATTCAAATGGTGTGATTTCAGGGCGAGAGAACGAGGTCTGATCGATCGCGTTACGAATTATTAATCTATTTTAAAAAACCTGGCAGGAGGATTCGATGGTCAAGCAAGCCCAAATCCTTGCCCCCCTATACACGGGGAGAATTATGAATACACCTCTTGGAAATCTCCGCCTGGCGGTTTCCAGAAATGGATTGGCTGCCGTATCCTGGATAAAGGATGAGATGGATTTCCATGAATTTCTGACAAAGCGTTTCAAGATGCCGGTTGAAACCAAAGCGGATGAAATCTCAGAGGCAGGCGATGAGATCAACAAATACCTGCGTGGGGGGTTGTTGGAATTTAAAATTCCGATCGATTGGTCACTCCTCAAACCCTTCCAGAGGAAGGTCTTACAAGAAACCTTTGCCATCCCTTACGGCGAAACCCGACATTACAGAGAGATCGCAACCGGAATCAACCATCCCAACGCTGCGCGTGCGGTTGGTCGAGCGGAAGCAACCAATCCCATGCCGCTGGTGATCCCATGCCATCGGGTGATCGGCTGTGATGGAAAATTAAGGGGATATGGCGGTGGAAAAGGGCTGTCAACCAAAGCCTGGCTGCTTAAATTGGAAGGGGCTGTGATCGCATAAGTGGAAATTTTGAAAAATTACCATATTTTTATCCACTTGATTATTGGAAAAATGCGTGATAAGATATTGTTATTGAGTGGTCTGCGTGTAGTTTGCCAGATTATTGTTGCCATACGTGTAATGGAATATTCATGGATATAGATTGAAGATCTGATGGAAAAAGAGAATCAAAAATCCAATCCAGAAATACGATCTGCCATTGAACCTGCGTGGTTTAATGATCTACATCTTGCTGTCCAGGTTTTGACCGGACTCTCCATAAGGTTTTCAGCACAGGCAGCCTTGATCACCAGGGGGAACGCTTTGTGGGCATACGCTGGCCAGCTTCCACAAGCTGCGGCAACAGAACTCGGAAAAACCATCATCCAATATTCAGATAACGAAAAAAATGTTGCCCTGATGCGTTTCATCCAGTTGGATGCAACAAAAGAAGAGCATAAAATATATGCCAGCCATCTGACAGATGATATGACCATTGCCCTGGTTTACGAAAGCGAAACACCCTTCAGCGTGATCCGCGCACAAGCAGCTGAAATGTTGAAGACTCTTCAGGGCAACCTGGCAACCCAGGTAACTGCCCAGGCAGAAATTAAAAGCAAGGCTGATCTCAACACCAATACCCTCAGGAAAATTCTGGCTAACAATACTCCCATATCGAACAGCGTTGAGCCGATCAACGAATCCAGGGACCATTCCCTGCACAACACAAATATGCAAGGGAACCAGGAAACCCCCAGGCAAGAACCAGCCAAGGGATTTGAGGTTGGCAGAAGGATCCGGTTTGAAGAATCCTCCCAGGCGATGTACAACCTGAATTATGCCTGCCTGTTGATACCCAGATTTCCCAACCATCACATGGTTGGGGACCTGGCCATGAGATTATCCGAATGGATACCCCAGATCTGTATCGCCTACGGGTGGAAGCTGGAATATATCTCTGTCAAGAAGGATCACATGCAATGGATCGTTAGTGTTCCGCCAACCACGGCACCAGCTGTACTGATGCGGATCATCCGCAAACAATTATCCGAGAAGATCCTTGTTGATTTCCCCAGGATCAAGAATGAAATTCTATCGGGTGATTTCTGGGCACCCGGTTACATATTGACCAGTAGCTCAAATCCACATCCAGACCATTTCGTCAGAGAATTTATCGAACAAACGCGTATGCGGCAAGGCATTTCCTGAACCTGCCAAAAGAAAACCCATCCTTGCGTTCTGCAACCAAAGCATAATAAAATAGTCCTATGACTTCAAGCTACTATTTAATCGATGGTCACGCCCTGGCCTATCGGACCTATTTTGCATTAGGCGCCACTCCTTATGGTCAGCGCTGGCAAACCTCCACCGGCGAACCCACAGCCGGCATCTTTGGTTTTACGAGTGTACTGTTCAAGATACTGGAACAGGAAAGACCAGATTACCTGGCTGTTGCATTTGACACGGGTAAAACATTTCGTGATGAAATGTACCCGGAATACAAGGCAACGCGGGAGAAAATGCCTGATGATCTGCGTTCACAGATCGAAAGGATCAGGCAACTGGTGGATGCATTTAATATCCCCCGCCTTGAGATGGAAGGGTATGAAGCGGATGATGTGCTGGGAAGCGCAGCGCGCCATATCGCCAAGCAAGGAATTGGTGTTAAGATCATCACAGGTGATAGAGACCTACTGCAATTGGTGGATGAACTGGTGATCGTTTCCATCCCCGAAGGATCATTATCGAATTCCAGAGACTATATTACAGATAAGGATGTAGTCGATAAAATGGGGGTCCTTCCTTCACAGGTTGTTGACTACAAGGCGTTGCTGGGGGATAAATCAGATAACATCCCCGGTGTTCCAGGTATTGGTGAAAAAACAGCGCAGAAATTGATCAAACAATTCAACGATCTGGATTCTGTATACACACACCTCGATGAGATCGAACCCCGCTGGCGGAATAAACTTGAAGAAGGAAAAGATTCTGCTTATATGAGCAGAGACCTGGCCAGGATAAGGGTGGACCTGCCCATTACGATTGATCTCGAACAGGCACGACCTGATAAGTATGATCCCGCCAAAGTGGAGGCGTTGTTCAATGAACTTGAATTTCGCAGCCTCCTGGTACGATTTCGGAAACTTGGCCAGGTCGATGGTCCGCTTGAACAGACATCGGGTCAAATGGACTTGTTCGCAAACACAGCTGTTATTGAGAGCAGGAAACCAACGGGGTCCGATGTTGGTATCGAAGTTGTGATAGTCGATGAGCCGGGAAAGCTTAAAGACCTGGTAAGCATCCTTAAGAATGCCAGGAGAATTGCCGTTGATACGGAGACCTCTTCCATTGACCCAACCCAAGCTGATTTGGTGGGAATCTCGCTGGCAGTTGAAGCAGGGAGAGGATATTATATTCCCATCGGACACAACCAGGGCAAGCAGCTGGTTCTGGATGAAATCACCCAGGCGCTGGCGCCGATTTTTGGGGATATTAGGATCAAAAAAATCGGGCACAATTTAAAATATGACCATATCATCCTTGTCCGTCATGGACTGCGGATGGACCCGCTATCTTTTGACAGCATGATCGCTGAGTGGATGATCAATCCATCATCACGGAACCTGGGTCTCAAGAACCTGGCTGAAGTCCGCCTGGGCGTATTCATGACTCATATTGAAGAATTGATCGGGAAGGGCAAGAATCAAAAGTCCATGGCAGATGTTGCCATAAGTGAAGCGGCTCCTTATGCAGCCATGGATGCTGAAGTTACATTGAGATTGATGGATCCTTTGGAAAAAGAATTATCGCAAGCACCAAAGGTGAAAAAGATATTTGATGAGCTGGAGATGCCGCTGGTTTCAGTCCTGGCGGATATGGAAATGGCAGGGATCCGACTGGACAAGGAATTCTTCACGAAATTTTCCGTTGAACTTAATGAAAAATTGAATGCCCTGGAACGTCAGATCGTGACTTCGGTTGGCAAGGCATTCAACCTGAATTCAACTCAGCAATTATCAACCGTTCTTTTTGATACATTGAGGCTAACCCCTCCTGACCGTGGAAAGAAAACATCAAGTGGTTTTTATTCCACTTCGGCAGATGTATTGGAAGCGATGAGCGGTCAACATCCCATCATCGATTGGATATTGGAATACAGGGAACTGACCAAGCTGAAATCCACCTATGTTGAACCCTTACCCCTGGAGATAAACCCATTAACCGGGCATGTGCATACCTCGTACAGCCAAACAGGAGCAGTAACCGGAAGGCTGTCTTCATCCAACCCCAACCTGCAGAATATCCCCATCCGTTCTGAAATGGGAAAGCGCGTGCGGAGAGGTTTTGTAGCAGACCCCGGAAACCTGCTCCTGGCAGTGGATTATTCACAAATCGAACTTCGAATAGTGGCTTTCATGGCGCAGGATGAAGCCATGATGGAAGCTTTTCGCAATGGACAGGATATCCACGCCGCGACCGCGTCTGCCGTTTTTGGGGTTCCATTGAACGAGGTAAGCAGCGATCAACGAAGACATGCCAAAGCAATCAATTTTGGCCTGGTTTATGGGATGAGTACCTTCGGATTGACCCGTTCGACAGACCTGACCCTGGCAGAATCTGAGGATTTTGTAAAAGCATATTTCAAGCGGTATCCCGGCGTAAAAAAGTACCTGGATGGGATCCAAAGGGATGTAGAAAAAACCGGCTTTGTAGAAACTCTTATGGGGAGAAGGCGCTATTTTCCAGGGTTGAAGTCAGGGCAATTAAATGCGAATGCAAGGAACAGGGAACTGAGGGAGGCAATTAACGCACCAATCCAGGGAACAGCAGCAGACATCATGAAGCTGGCGATGATAAAAGTACCTCTTGAAATGAAGAAAGCCGGATTGAAAGGAAGAATGATCCTGCAAGTTCATGACGAATTGGTCGTGGATTGTCCTAAAGCAGAATTGGCAAGCACAATGGCTGTTGTGCAAGAAGCCATGGAAACTGCCTACCCGATGAGCATTCCATTAACCACGGAAGCCAAATGGGGTCCAAACTGGGATGAATTGAAAACCACCAAATAAGAGAAAAAAGAGTTCAAAATGACAGGTGACAAGAACGTATTCAACAAAGCGATCAATGCCGGGCACTCTGCAGCATGGGACCAGAATTGGGACAAGGCAGCAGAGAATTACCGGATTGCGGTGGACGAATTTCCCGACAACCCAAAAGCACTAAGAAACCTGGGATTGTCCCTTTTCCAGCTGAAGAGACTGGAAGAATCCATGCAGACATATATGCAGGCAGCAAAGATCGATGACAAGGATTCGCTGACAATGGAAAGGATCGCCTTGATCGCAGAAAGATTGGGACAGATCGATCTTGTTGTGGACTATGGTATGAAAGCATCAAACCTGTTCATGGAGAATAACCACGTTGACAAGGCAATTGATAACCTACTGCGAGTCATCATGGTGGACCCGGCTAATACAGAAGCGCACACGAACCTGGCGTTTATTTATGAGAAAACAGACAGGAAACCGCTTGCAATTAAAGAAAACCTGGCACTGGCTTTTTTATATCAACATAATGGGAAGCTGGAGAAGGCAGAATCACATGTAAATCGATCCCTCGAACTTGATCCAAAACACCCGGAAGCCATAAACGCAAAAAACCTGTTAATGAATGGAGAAACCCTACCGGAACCATCGCGGTTGAAAGGGGGGACCGGCCCATTAAGGATGGCGGATATTCGCCAGATGGAGAAGTCGACGGATGACAAAAACAAACTCGATCCGATTTCTGAAGCAGTCAAGACAGCTTTGACCAGGATGGCGAGCGCATTATTTGAATTAAGCAGCCGTATAGAAAAAGATCTTGTTAATGAACCCTCAGGAAATTCCGAGAACCAGGATGAATTGCCAGGTGATGATCAAAATGAAGAAAATCCATCACTGATCAAGAACCACCTGGGGCAGGCTATTGATGCTCAAACTCACGGGCAGAATCAACAAGCAGGAAGAGAATTGGAAGACGCATTGAAGAATGGCTTTCAGGAACCGGCTTTATATTTTGATCTTGGGTTCCTGCAAGCAAGTGATAATCACCTGGAAAGCGCATTGAGATACCTGGAGCAATCCATTAATCACCAGGCTTACAGCCTGGCATCAAGACTACTGATGGGTGATATCCACCTGAAGATGGAACAACAGGGGGAAGCATGCAGGCATTATCTTGAAGCGCTGAAGCTGGCCGATTCGATGGTCGTACCGAGTGACCAGGTAGAATCCATTCGTCAGCTTTATGAACCCATCATCGAATGTTATGACCATGAAGAAGACAAGGAAGAACAAGAAAAGATCTGTCATGTCATCGACGAACTGTTAAACCAGCCTGATTGGCGGAAAAAAGTGGAAGATGGGCGCGCCCAACTTCCTGAGAGTGATAAGGATTCAATGCTTCTCCCGCTGGCTCATCTTATCACCCAAACCAAAGGCAGCCAGGTGATCGATGCCATGAGGAATGTCCGTGAACTTGTCAGGCAAAAAAAATATCGATCAGCCATGGAAGAAGCTTATTTCTCGCTGCAATACGCACCCACATACCTGCCATTACATTCCCTGATAAGCGACATTCTCCTGAAACAGGAAAACCAAGTGGAGGCACTTGCCAAATTGTTGGTTATAGCAAATGCCTATAAAGTTCGAGGTGAGAACCAGCAAGCAACAGCTTTTTTCAGGAAGATCATGAAACTTTCACCGATGGATGTGAATATTCATAACCGATTGATAGACCACCTGATTTCGCAAGGTCAAGTGGATGAGGCATTGAATGAATATATTCAACTGGCAGAACTTTATTACAACCAGGCGGAACTTGACCTGGCACGCAAAACTTACACAAATGCGTTGAAATACTGCCAGAATGCAGATACCAATAATAATTCAAGCACGCGTATATTAAAGCGAATGGCAGATATCGATATGCAGCGGTTGGATCTACGGCAGGCAAGCCGGATCTATGAACAGATAAGGACCATTGATCCCGATGATCCCGACACACGTAGAGCAATTATCGATCTTTATATCCGATTGGGAAAGAGCCCGCAAGCAGATGCCGAGATCGATAATTATTTCGTGCAGTTGTCTTCACACTATAAACGGGAAGAAGCGATACATTTTCTGGAAGACCTTATGTTAATTCATCCCAGGGAAGAGATTTTATTTCGGCACCTGGCTGAAGAATACAGGCTGGCTGGCAGAGTTGAGAAAGCAGCAGCTCAACTGAATGAACTGGTGGACCTGTATATTGAGGAGAAAAAGATACCAAGTGCCATACAGGTTCTGGAAACCATCATCTCAATGGATCCCCCTGACAGCGAGATATTTCAAAATAAGATCAATACCTTACAGAGACAAGCATGAATCCGTTCCTGGCATTCGTACTTACTTTCATCATCGCCCTTTCATGGTTGAGAATCATGGACCTGGCAGCGCATAAGGGTTGGATCGAAAGTAAATTAAGTCGAAAGATCATTCATATTGGAACGGGACCGATCTTTGTTTTATGCTGGCTGCTTTTCCCTGATACCTGGTATTCACGGTGGCTGGCAAGCCTGGTGCCTTTAGCCATAACGATCCAATTCGCCATGGTTGGATTGGGTGTGATGAAGGACGAAGCATCTGTAAAGGCAATGACCCGAACTGGAGATCGACGAGAAATCTTACGCGGTCCTCTTTTTTACGGCTTGATATTTGTCATCCTGACATTGGTTTATTGGAAGGATTCACCGATAGGAATCATTGCCTTGATGTTAATGTGCGGCGGAGATGGACTGGCAGACATCCTTGGAAGGCGGATAAAATCGCCGCAGCTTCCCTGGAATACCAGGAAAACGACTGTTGGATCCCTTGGCATGTTCATTGGCGGATGGCTGCTATCTGTTTTCATTGTTTGGGTTTATTTATCCTTGGGGATGTTCAACGGTGTGATCGGTGATTACCTGCTGCCGATCTCCGTGATCGCATTACTCGGTATGGTGGTCGAGGCACTTCCCTTCAAGGATATAGATAATATTACTGTCACACTGGCAGCTGTTCTCCTGGGAATCGTCTTTTTCGGATAATGCAGCAGGGGTTTATAATAAATACCAAACTTTCATTATTAAATAATTTCAGATAAGATGATAGGATCGAACCCGGGATAACCAATCGGGCATACCGGGTTCCTGGTATGGGCTTGGATCGTCAACCTGGTTCTGATAAACAGTACCTGTCAATGCATGCAAGCAGGCATCAATTCCGGAGAAGACTTTCTGAGGCAGGTACCCACCTTCAAGAACGAATAAGATGCGGCTTTCACAGACCTTTTCTGCCATTTCCACCAGTTTGCACGCCATGGTATGAAATCCCTTTGTTGATAGACCGAGATTTGTAAGCGGATCCTGCCAATGGCTGTCAAAACCAGCTGAAACCACGATCATTCCAGGTTGAAATTTATTAGCAAGGGGAGAAACTACCTGCTCAAGGATCGCTGAAAAGACCTGGTCACCAGCATATGCAGGCAAAGGCAGGTTAACGATACGTCCTCGGGCATTGGGAGCTTCATCGAAACGTCCGGACCCAGGATAGATCCCTTCCTGGTGTGTGGATATATATGCAACCCGAGGCTCATCCATAAAGGCAGCCTGGGTTCCATTTCCGTGATGAGCGTCAAAATCAAAAATCAAAACCTTTTCCAGACCTTCATGAAGTGCATATCGAGTGGAGATGGCGGCATTGTTGAAGATGCAAAAACCCATGGCTGCATCCGGTTCGGCATGATGACCGGGCGGTCTGACCATGGCAAATGCATTGCTGACTTCCTCTTTTAATATTGCCCGGGTGCATTCTAGGACACCACCAGCAGCAAGCCTGGCGTCATTAAAGGAACTGGACGTGACATAGGTTGGGGCATAGTCGATCAGCGAAGAACCTTTGAGACATACTTTTTTAATGCCATCGATCAACCTTTGCGTGTGGACCGAAGCGAGCCATTTTATTTCAGCCGGAGATCCTTTCAACCAGGAGAGATGGGAAGAATAGGGTCGATCCTTGATGTTGTGAAGATAATTAAATCGTTCGGGGCTTTCGGGATGCTCGGAGTAATTGTGATCGGGGGAAAGGATACTGACCACAGCAGTTTTCATGGGTACATTATACAATAATGAAGACCACCAGGTTCGAAAACCTGGTGGTCAAGAGGAAGGGACTCCATCCAACCGTGCCATATGGGGGGGACACACGACACTTTGGTGGAAGACACCTGCATTACCAGTAAGTATTGATCAGGTGTCTATGCATACAATATACATCAAAATAGTCTGAATTACATTAAATTTCAATTAAGATTTTGAATATGTGTAACCAATATAAGCTATTCTTCTCCAAACTCCTTCAGCCACAGCGACACATCGTCAGGGTCGACACGAGGTTCAGTTTCGATATCACCAAATTCCTGGTCAGTTGCCTCCGACAGGAAACTGGAGAATTCTTCGCTTGAGATCGAACGTGCATGTGCTTCAAGGGCAGCTGATCGAACACGCCGATCTGAACTGACCACAGCCCAATTGCGGGCGGTTTTACCGAGCGCCTGCAATCGCTTCTCGATCGCCTCATCTGCAGTTTTCCCCCTGCGGACAAAAAAAGCTGTTACATTCCCAAATTTCCCGCGTGAAGGTTGACCTGGAAGACCCCCATCAAAATACACCTCAACAGAAGTTCGTCGAATCCGGCAGAATACCTGGAGCTTTTCGATCAGATCATTCTCGACATCCACATCTGCCAGCCTAAAACCAGCTTTTGGGACCAAATTGTGTCCGTCTATAAGAAATGGCATATCTAATTATAATTGCGGTTTCTGCACCAAATTAATCGAAAGGAATCTCTTTGGTCGTTACTTCGAAAACGGGAGGATTTTCCATGTGTTTCTTTACTGCACAAAGCTCTGCAGATCGTATCAACGAGGGGAGGTATTTTTCAGGAAAAGATGGCGGAACCTGAATCTCAAGGTCAATTTTGCTTATCATCCTGGTTGAAGGATCCCTTTCCATACGCTGAACTATGCTGATACCTTCGGTTGGTAGACCTCTTTGCTGGCAAAAACCAAGCACGTAAATGCCTGCGCATGTACCCAAAGAAGAGAGGAACAGGTTGAATGGTGTTGGTGCAGTTCCCGCTCCACTAATCGATGGTTGATCTGTTTTAACGGTAAAACCGGGGAAATGTGCATCCACCCTTTGCCCTCCTGGAAAATCAATTAATATCTCCATAAATCAGACTCCTTATGATGTGAATCAATCCGCTGTGCCTGATAAACCCCGATCTCATGCCGGCACAATGGTTTGTTCCATCGCGTGTGATGTGAAATAACAATCTTTAAGATGAATTTTCGCCAAGAATGTTACATTAATGATCTTCCGTATCATTGAAGAGGAGTGGTGTCATCCACCACTCCTCCATAGCAATTGCCGGATAGGCGCCGGCAAGTGTTGCCAAAAACTCTGTCTGAAGCCTCCTTTCGACCTTTCAAGAAGTGCTATATTGAATGGTCTTTTTGATCCAGAAAAATTTCCAATATAAGAATACTGAGATCGAATAAAGAATGATCACCAGCAGGTAAACAGGATTAAATCCGTAATTGATCTGCAAGAAACCGCTGATGGATGGACTGAAAGCCCAGCCAAAATTCCAGGCCATATTGGTCAGGCTGGCAACCATGGCTCTTGCTTCGGGTTCGACATGCTCCATAACAAAGGCATTGTAGACCGGTCCACCCATGTTCATCAGTGTAAGCCTGACATAGTGACCGATGGCACTCATCCAGAACCAGGGTGAGTAACCAAGGAGCATCAGGAATGGAATCGATAATCCCTGGGTCAGCACAACCAGTTTGATCTTTCCGATCCGATCTGCGATTGGTGGTGCAATCACCAACCCGATACCCATTGCTAATGCACCCCAGGCAAGTACATTTCCGATCACCGGGTCAGGCTGGTTGTGGACAACCCGAAAAAAGATATTCATGAATGGCATGAACAACCCAGCCCCGATCGATGTTATCAAGAGGGGTAAGACCATCTTGCTGATCGAAGCCCAATTCTTTACCGCATACCCAATCGGCGCAAAAATGGATTTGTCGGTATTCTTTAAATGCCTGGTGTTCATGGCGAAGAAAGGAATCAAGCCGAGAATGGATAAAGATGCTATTACACCAAGAGACCAGCCATAGGCAACGCTGCTGGTAGACCCAACACTTCTCCAATCGGCAATCCAGGAAGGAAGGTACCCACCGACGGAGTTGCCTGCAAAGGAAGCCAGCATTTGAATTCCTGAACTCAGACTGAAAAGGTATGTTCGTTCTTCCTCCCCGCTATTTTCGAGCAGGAATGGCGCCATGGTCACGCCGGATAGACTCTGGGCGGCACCCATAAGGACATTCATGAGATATAAAATGCCAAGGCTTGGCCAAATGACCATTCCAAGGATCGCAAGGCTGATCACAGCACCTCCGATAATGAAGGATCTCTTGCGTCCGAGGAAATCTGCCACGTATCCCATCGGAAGGGCGACCAGGAGGGCAGTCATGCTGTTGACAGTGATGAAATTTCCAATAATACTCTCGTCAATTCCAAGGCTGAGCGCATAAAAATTGAATAGCAACCTGTACACTCCCAGAGATGCACCGGTCAGTACAATGCTGACCAATAACAAACGTGCATTGGGAGAAAATTGGCGCAGTCTTTTTATGTAAACTGAAATTATGTCGGACATATTATTATGATTTAATGAATCCTTCCAGGGATCTCTGGATGCCGCCCAACGTTTCCAGACGAGTTGTATAGCGTTTATCGTTCTGCCCAACCGTGATCTGGATCAACCCCGCCAGCCTCAATAGGGTCAAATGATGTACCACTGTTGGGAGTCTCAAACGAAGTTCTCGTGCAATTTCGGATGAACTGCGAGGTTGTTCCGCAAGAATATGCATGATCCTCAAACGGGTTGGATCTGCAATTGCTTTTAAGGTTGCCACCAATTGTGGAGGTGGTGTGGCACCTGGAACCAGGCTATCATTCTCTGTCCTTGCTCCATAAAGTATGATGATCTGATCATTCAGATATTCGAAGTAAATAAACGGGAAACTCCAAAATGATGGGATGAGGGTGATCCTTGAGAAGCGATCCATGGGATCGAAGCGGATGCCCTGGGAGAGTTTTTCGATCAAGGCATCAATGCCCATTTTTGAAGCAAGATCTCTTCCCCTTGCAACCGCATCAGCCTGCGCGGACCTGATACGCGCTTCTTCTTCTATAAAGAAAACCTGGAAATAATCCATTAAAGACGACAATAGTTGGCGGCCTGATCCAACGGGGTCAGCCCAAAGTTCGACCAAAGAAAGAAGGGTCTCATGTTTTAGTGAAATATCCCTGACCCTATAATAGTTCTGCAATACATCCAGGTCGCTTTTCTGCCAAGTTCCCCTGGTGGAGATCTTCTCGAGACATTCTTTTGCCAAAGGATCGATCTGACGGTTTAACGTCAGGTACCTGAAACGTTCACTTTCCTGTATCGACGAGACCGCTTCCAGAATATCGGCAGCATCAGACGAACCCGGCAATTCTGCCAGCCAACCCAATGGAAATTGAGTGAAGGATTGAAGTTTTTCAAGAAAGACCTGGTGGGCAGGGGAAAGTCTCTGGCGAACTCCAGCAGCCCATAGAGGTCTTAAACCAAAAGTCGCAGGCTTGTGAAGTACTGCCAGGCTGACAAATAGATCAAAACCAGTGCCGGTTTTCCAGGTTATTTGCTGCATTTTCCACCAATCTGGATGTTAGATATATATCTAATATGTTAGATAATAATCTAACATTATGGTGCTGTCAAGATTTGCATTATAGATGAGTCATTAACACCAGGAAAAATAATGCAACTATGAATATCAAGGATGACGAATTGTTTGGTACCAACCCGGGTGTTCAAGGTAGAAAATATGGAACAATGACCCGCAAATATAACTTTACCGAAAATAGATCGAAGACTTTCTGAAAGGAACACAGTCATTGGAATTCAGATATTAATCGTGGAAATATCCATTAGAATAGGTGGGTAGATATCGTTATAATCAAAATGGTTGGAAGATATCGCATCAGGCAGGATCTCACGTTAGCTTACGGAACCCAGTAACACTGATACGCATCCCAACCCGTTTATGTTCTATTGTTTACGAACTTTAATGATTGCAGATTTGATCTGGTACAGACACATGGTTGGTCGAGGGATCGTTACCCGATCGAGCAGTTCCTGCCGGATTAGGAGAATCAATGAAAGAAATCGCAAAAGATGTCCATATCGAGACACAATTCCAGGGGGTGACCCTGGGAGCCATTAATACCCTTCAGGGTCTGATCCAGATCGATGCGCCACCATCACCGGAAGATGGCAGAACCTGGCGGGCGACATTATTAAATATTGGCAGCGGATTGGATCGATTATTGATCAATCTGGATTCCCATCCGGACAGGACCCTGGGTGTCCGTACCATGGAATGCAACACGATCGCTCACGAGAAGACAGCCCAGATCTACAGAAGCAGACCCAACATGTTTAAACCGCAATCCGTTGAAACCGGGGCTGATTGGGAATTGTTCCCAAACCTGGGAAATATCCGCTGGACCCCACCTGAAATCACATTCACCCAGCGAATGACCCTTTATTGGAGCGACTCCCCGGTTGTGTTGGAATACAGGCCGGGATCATCGGTGGGTTCCATCTGGGTGAGCATCCCGGATGTGCGCGTCGTTTTTGTCGGTGATGCTGTCATGCCCAATCAACCTCCTTTTTTGGCTGATGCAGATATACCCACCTGGATCGAAACTATCAAGAAATTGACTATCGCTCCTTTTAAAGAGTTCACGATCGTTTCGGGAAGGAAGGGTGTGATCACGCAAGATGATGTTAAAGCCCAGATCAAGTTCCTGAAGAAAGTCCATTCAAGGCTGGAGAAACTGGCAGCCAGGAATCAAATTCCAACAGCTACCGACAAGCTGATCCCATCTTTGATGGAGGATTTCAAAACCCCGGCAGCAAAGAAAGAACAATATACGCAGCGCATGCGTTATGGCCTTCAACGATATTACACAAGACACTTTCACGAATTCTTCAATCCACCTCCCGAAGAAGAGGAAGAATAGAAACCTTGGCATCGAAGCATCAACCTATCCTTGAGATCACCCGTGGGGGTATCGTTGAATCGGTCCATTTCGGTTCTTTTGTGGCTGTTGATTCAAATGGACGCACCTTATTTTCTTATGGTGACCCGACGGAGGTTACCTTCCTGCGATCAAGCAGCAAACCATTCCAGGTATTACCATTTATCGAAGCCAACGGTGATCGATATTACCATTTGACTTCCGAGGAGCTGGCAATTACTTGCGGTTCACATGATGGAAGCGATACCCACCTGCAGGTCATCGGCGAGATACAGAAAAAAACTGGAATATCTGAGAATGTACTTCTGTGCGGGGTGCAACCACCCCTGGATGAGACAGTAGCTGATCAACTGAAATCACGGGGTGAAAACCCAACACCCAATCGCCATAATTGTTCAGGAAAACATACTGCCATGCTGGCTTTCGCGGCCATGAAAAATTTTCCATCAAGCAGTTACATCAACGCCGATCATCCTGTACAAAAATTGATACTGGAAGCATTCGCAGGAATGTGCAAGTTGAAACCCGCACAGGTGGTTGTCGGCATCGATGGTTGTTCTGTTCCAGCTTTTGCAGTCCCTTTGTACAATGCCGCCCTGGCCTATGCCAGATTATGTGATCCCAAAGATTTTGGGGAAGTACGTTCGGCAGCATGTAACCGGATCACGACCGCCATGCTGACCAACCCGGTCATGGTTGCTGGTCCGAAGCGGTTCGATACCAGGTTGATCCAGGTTGGAAAGAAAAGGTTGCTTGCCAAAGGTGGAGCAGAAGGCTTCCTATCCATTGGCATCATGCCAAGAGCGTTGGTAGTGGATTCACCAGGAATTGGTATTGCGATCAAGGTATCTGATGGCGACCAACAGAATAGAGTTCGACCTTCCCTGGCTCTGGAAATTTTAAGGCAAATGAAGGTCCTGGATGATGCGGAGCTGAAGTCTTTAAGTGAATTTGGACCTATTCTAAAAATTACCAATTGGCGCAACGTGGTTGTTGGCGGGAGCAAACCAATTGTTCAATTGACAACTGAAGATGAACCGGTTGCCGCTTAGATTCATTTGATGGCAGGATCTTTGAATGAACTCGCAACAACAATCCATACACTATTACTGGGCTATTATGGTTATCCAACATGGCGTGACCCACTTCCTCCTGTGGATGAATTGGTATGCACCATCCTTTCGCAGAATACAAACGACGACAACCGCGACCGCGCATTTAAAGCCCTGAAAGACAGGTTTGATGATTGGAATGAAGTATGCCTGGCGAAAACCACGGACGTGATCGATGCCATCAAACCAGCAGGACTGGCAAACCAGAAAGGACCAAGAATACAGCAGGTTTTGAATGCCATTATTGCAGAACGCGGCAGCCTGGATCTTTCCTTTCTTAAGGAACAACCTGTTGAGGAAAGCCGAAAATGGCTGCTGAAATTCAAAGGAGTTGGACCAAAAACCGCTGCAATAGTCCTTTTATTCTCGCTGGGTGTACCCGCTTTCCCCGTAGATACCCACATTTACAGGGTGACTGGCAGGGTTGGTTTACGTCCGGATGGGATGAATGTCGAGGAAGCGCATCACTATCTTGAAGACTTGTTTCCCCCAGAATCCTATTATGCAGCCCATCTGAACATCATCCGGCTTGGGCGGGAAATATGTACAGCCCGCAAGGTGCACTGCACCATTTGTCCGCTGCGAGATGTGTGCCTGTATTATGAGAACCATAAGAGCCAGACTGAGCCTGAAAAAAATATAGATGATAAAATAACTCTATAATCATTAATTCCTGATCGAATTTATTGCTGATCATTATGATGGAGGATATGATGTTGATGGTAAGAGATGAGAAAGGACAAGGTTTGGTTGAATATGCCCTCATTCTTGTTCTTGTGGCTATGGTTGTAATCTTTGTTCTTACGGTTATGGGTCCCCTGGTTGGGAATTTATACAGTAATATCAATGCGACCATTCAATAATTGATCGAAATAACAAATCAAACCCAAATCGAATCAACATAAGTAATTGCATTTCGCTGGATCAATCTTAATGAATTGTTATTCCTGTCAATTCAAGGAGATGGAAAATTTTTACCAGGAGCGGGTATCAATGATCATATCCGTTTCACCAACCAATTGGTCTGCTTCTACAAACATGAAATCATCGACAGTAATTCTACAGGCAGATCGAATGGAAGATGACAAACCTTCAATGATGGATTGCTGATCAGGAGCATCAACATCCAATACAAGTTTAAGTGTAAACGCATCACGATCCCCAGGGCGGGAAACAATTCCCTGAAATTTCATGACACCAGGTACCTGCCCGACAGCAAAACGGAGTTGGTTTGGGTGTACGAACATTCCCCGGACTTTAATTGCCTCTCCCACCCGACCGACCAGAATGATTGATCGTTCTGACTGGAGACTTTTTCCCGGGTCAGGATCCACGCTCACGGCCAGGTCGCCAATACCCAACCGAATCAACGGGTACGTTTCATTAAAAGATGTTACAACAACTTCTCCGGATTCCCCTGTATTGACTGTTCTGCCTGTATCGGGATCGGCAATTTGGATGATCGAACTTTCTGTCAAGCGCATGGCCAACCCACCTTCGAGATTGTAAGCCAGGAAACCGAACTCTGCTGTCCCATAGGCATTAAGCACCTTCAGCCCGTAGTTTTCCACAAACTTCTGCCGCATCCGGGGAGGCAGGGGTTCTGCCGAGACAAGAACTTTTTGAAGGGACATCATCTTTGTAAAATCAATGCTGTTTTCTTCAGCTTTCTGGATGAGGACATTCAACCACGAAGGAGTTCCGATAAAGCCTGTCACCTTGAGATCCAACATCATCCTGATCTGCAGGTCGGCATTGCCCACTCCTGCAGGAATCACGGTAATCCCCATCCCGGAAAGGACCTGGTCCATTATCAAGCCAGTTGGGATCAGGTGATAACCAAACGTATTGATGACAATATCTCCTGCTTTGAAACCGATCAGCGATACCATTTCACGGATCGAATCTGCGGTTGCTATTTCTCCAGCATGAGGTTCATACAATGGCCCGGGAGAAAGGAATACATGCTTAAGGTTTTTTACAGGTGAGGCTAGGAACCCTCCGAAAGGAGGATCCTGGCGTTGTAATTCAACCAACCGATCTTTGCTCGTGATGGGAAATTTTTCCAGGTCATTAATTGCCAGGATATCAGCAGGCAGGATATTGGCGTCATCCATGATCGCTTTTATGGCGGATGAAGTTTTATAGGCATGGTGAATTATTGCTCGAAGTTTCTCATCAAGATCGGTAGACATTCGATATTCCTTTCTTTAAAAACTCTTCCAATGAAAATTACCCAAGCCATCTTTTACGTCGTTTGTAATGTTTCACGTCGCGATAAGATTTTTGTTCTCCAACCTGAGTCAACCCCAGGTAGAATTCCTTAATATCTTCATTATCAACAAGTTGGGCTGCAGATCCATCCAGAACGACCCGGCCGTTTTCCATGACATAAGCATAGTCAGCGATCTTGAGAGCAACACGGGCATTTTGTTCGACCAGAATTATTGCCATCCCTTCTGCCTTGCTAATTTTCTGTATCTCTTCAAAGATCTCGCGCACGAGAAGCGGCGCCAATCCCAACGACGGTTCATCCAAGAGCATCAACTTGGGATGTGCCATTAATGCCCGTCCAATCACAAGCATTTGCTGCTCTCCTCCAGAGAGGTATCCGCTGGTACGTTTGCGAAGATCTTTGAGCCGTGGGAAATAAAAGTATACCTGTTCCAAATACCTGTCTGATCCAGCCAGCGACAAACTGAATGAACTGCCAATAGATCCCAGCAAAAGGTTTTCTTCCACAGTCAAATGCCGAAACAACCTGCGACCTTCCAAAACTTGAATAATACCCAGTTTTACAATTTCATCAGGTGGTAACGCATCAATTCGCCTGTCATTAAAAGTGATATTCCCGCGGGTTATCTCACCTTCCTGGGCGTGAAGCAGACCAGAGATCGCACGGAGAGTGGTCGTTTTTCCAGCCCCATTCGCTCCCAAAAGGGCAACGATTTGTCCCTGTGGTACTTTGATGGAGACACCTTTCAGGACCTGTATCACATCACTGTAAATAACTTCGATGTTATTTAATTCAAGCATAACGGATAATTCCTTTGGATCTGCAGGAATATTCCTGCAGATCCAATTCAATCAAGAAGATCAAGGTCGTAGATCTGGTGTATCTGTCCAATCCTGAACCACTGTGAAAGCATCAGGACCACCCATGATCACCCTTATTTGAGACATATGAGGAGAACGGCTTCCGTTTGTAAAGTCCATTTTCAGGACTCCATCCAAAACCTCAAATGGGCTCAAGGCAATCAAGGCATCATGTACCGCCTCACCATTCAAATTGTCGAATCCAACCGTATCAATGGCTTGTGTTATTGCTTTTACGGTCATATCAACCCCAGCCACGAGCAGGAGATAGCCAACATTGTGTTCAGATGATGGTCTCTCATTGGCTGTGAACAGTTGCTGGGCATATTGAACACCTGCATTATCCACATCCGTCCACCAGAGATAGGGGAAAGGACTCATCAAACCAACGCCATAAGCCGGGTCGGCAAGGAAAGCATACGTGGCGAGGTCCATGGTCCAGTTGTCTCCGGCAACCACGAACTGGTCACGCAAACCCAGTGCATTAAGGTCATTTAAGATGGCTGATGGACCAAACGCAAGAGTGTTTGTCCAAATGACATTAGCACCTGCCAGTTGAGCATTCAGGATGGCTGTTGTTGTGTCAGCAGTTGGGGAAACATCGTAGGTTTCTTCTGCAACGATCTCTATTCCCAAATCTGCAAGGAAAGCGCGGCTCTCATCCGTGAGACCACCTTGTCCGAAGGCAGTTGGCCAGCTAATATAAGCCAACTTGATGCTGTCGCCAGCGTCAGCAGGTTTGTAAGTGGCCCAATTTTCCGAGAGGAATTTCATGGTCATTG
This sequence comes from Anaerolineales bacterium, assembly GCA_035283125.1. Classification (GTDB taxonomy): domain Bacteria; phylum Chloroflexota; class Anaerolineae; order Anaerolineales; family Villigracilaceae; genus UBA12087. Next base: position 12,108 of record DATEUN010000077.1, on the reverse strand, counting down.
CCAGCTGATCAGGATAAATAGGACCCAATCCGAATGTATAACCAGATCCCTCTCCATAAAATGCTTTTGAGCTCAAGCCTGCGGTAATATTTACGATCTTATCCTGTGCAAATCGTTCCGCGAGAGCTTCTGCTTCTCCTGAACCGTAGGTGATCATGACGAGGGTATTCGGATTTTGACTGGTAAAGCGATCATAGGCAGCAACTGCTTCATCTATACTCCCGGCATCATCTGCAAACTGGATATCCAGCATTGCGCCATAGATACCACCTGCATCATTGATAGCTTTGATCGCATCCTCGGCGCCGTGGATCAGTGGAGCCGTAATGGCAGCATAAGGTCCTGAAAGATCACCAAAATGGTAAATGGTGATGGTTTCACCAGTGAGATCAGGCGGACCTGAAGGTGCTTCAGTCGGTGCCTCTGTAGGGACTGCGGTTGGTGCTTCCGTGGGAGCAGTTGTTGGTGCTTCAGTAGCTGCTGGTTGAGGTGAGCATGCTGATAAAATCAACATGGAAACCATAACTAGAGTGATTGAATAAAATATTGCCTTACGCATTAGAACCTCCTCCTTTGTTCATCTTTCGAATAAACTTCAGACGACCAGAAATCATTATTTTATATCTGCAATAATTTCCCTACCACCTCCTTTAATATCCAAGTCTCAGTGTGAGAATGGGCGCAAACGCCAGGCAGCTTTGATCAACTGCCAACGATGAGCAAGCCCTTTTGGTTCAAATATCAGGAACAACATAAGGGTCGCTCCAAAAAATAATGGACGCAGAGCCTGGACAGCTCCTGCCGCCGTTGAAGGGAAATAACCGATAAAGAATGGTCCAAATAAGGTGGCGAATTCGATCAACAACTCCACGACAATCGCCCCGAAAATGGGGCCCATATTTGCACCCAATCCGCCGATAACCAGCATTCCCAGAAACATGACTGAATCGATCAGGTTGAAGGTTTCTGAATTTATGTGCCTGATGTTATGGGCTGATAATGCTCCTGCTGCTCCTGCAAAAACTGCTGCCAAGAAAAATGCCTCAAGTTTATATTTAAATAAATTGACTCCCAATAATTCTGCCGCCAGGTCATGGTCGCGAATTGCGACAAATGCCCTTCCCAACCTGGAGTGGGAAATATTGTGAACAATGATGGTTGAAATAACCAGGACAGTCAGCGAGAGCAACAGGTACTTCTGGGGAGTATTGAAATCCAAGCCAAACAGGACAGGTGTTTGCACATTCAATCCCTGGGCTCCATTAAGGATCTCTGGAAATGTATTTCTCGTGATCCAGGGAAGGATGAATTGGGCTGCCAGGGTTGCCATGGTCAGATAAAATCCCTTGACCCTCAAAGATGGCAAACCGAAGATCAAACCGATAATGCCTGCACCAAGGGCAGCCATGGGAAGAGAAATGATGAAAGAAAATCCAAAATTGTTCACCAGTAGAGCAGATATATATCCGCCTGTCATCATGAAGGCAGCCTGACCAAGGGATATTTGACCGGTATATCCTGTCAGTATGTTAAGTCCCTGGACAGCAATAATGGTGATCGCGATCCGATTAACAAGGGCAACAACGCTCTGGCTGGCATAAAATGGAAGTGAATAAAGAGCCAGCAATAATACCAGCAACAACCACCACTGCCATTTTCTCCTGATGGTGGCCATGTCATATTTGTAACTTGTATCGAATTCACCTGCCGGACGCATTACAGACATTATCAGATCCTTTCGATGCGTTTCTGTCCAAATAATCCTTCGGGACGAATCAATAAAATGATCATAAGAACAACATAGGGCATGATCTCAGACATATTTCGGATTAGTGGAACTTTAGAAACAGAAACCAAACCCTGGGAAAGACCGATCAAGAGCCCTCCCACGATGGTCCCTGGTATGGATTCCAGACCTCCAAGCAGAACTACCGGAAATGCCGCCAGGACAACCACGGAAAGACTGAGATCCAATCCACTTGATGTCGCCAGCAGGATGCCACCCATGGTTGCAACCACACCAGCCAATGCCCAGGAGATCCCAAAAATCCTGTGAATTCTAAGGCCGACACTTTGGGCTAATTCGTGGTCTTCAGAAGCACCGCGCATTGACAACCCAATCTTAGTAAAGCGAAAAAAAGCGCTTATCACCAACACACCCAAAATGGCAATAACAAAAGACCAAACCAGGTTCTGTTTCAGAATGATGGTGATCTGGTCACCGTTGGCATTGAGAAATGAAGTCGTGATCTTGTAAGGATCAGCCACTGAGAAAATTTGCGGAAAATTTCTCTGTACCCCCCCAAATATCAGCAGAGCCAGACCATGCAGTACCTGGCTTAGACCAAGTGTCATCAGGATTATGGACAAGAGAGGCTGGCCGGTCATGGGTCGCAGGGCAAATCTTTCGATGACTAATCCAAGCAATGCTGAAAGGAATAGTGCCAGGATAATTGCAAGCCATAACGGCAATCCGAGCTCAACAGCCAACCACCAGGTAACAAGGGCTCCCATCATCAGCATCTGACCTTGGGCAAAGTTGAAAATATAAGTTGATTTGAATATTAGAACAAGTCCAAGTGCAGTCAGCGCCAGCGGTCCACCCGCGAGCAACCCGGTTACAGCGAACTGAGGTAATAATTGCCAGTTCATAAGGCTAAACCTCCTTCTTCTCCATGCTGGCTACGTGAACTTCGGTTTCAATTGTTCCCTCGCGACCATCCTGATACTTGATAGCTGCTTTTACCAGGATTTTATCCCCCTCCCCGTACATGGCTGCGATCATATCCATGTAGCGTTCATATAAAAGGTTCCTGCGGAGTTTGCGGGTTCGTGTAAGTTCCCCCTCGTCAGCATCAAATTCCTTGTGCAGAAGTACGAACTTCGTTATATTGGCTGCTTCTGGGAGAGTCCCGTTCACGCGTTCAACATCCTGTCGAATCAAGGCATAAACCTCATTCTTCTGGGAAAGGTCAACAAAAGTAGTGTAGGGTAAACCCCTTTTCTCTGCCCATCTGCCTACATTTTCGAAATCAATATTGATCAACGCAGTAACAAAAGCCTTGTCCTCCCCGCCGACAGTCATTACATCCCGTATGTAAGGGCTGAATTTCAATTGTCCTTCGAGGAATTGGGGAGAATATTTTTCACCACTGGAAAGAGTGATCATTTCCTTCATACGATCGAGATAAATAAGATGACCATCGTTATCAATATGCCCTGCATCTCCGGTGCAGAACCAACGTTGACCATTCCCATCCACAATAATGGCTTTCCTGGTGCCTTCGATATCCTTATAATAACCCTGGAATACTGTGCCTCCACTAACGAGGATCTCTCCGCTCTCGCTGATCTTAATCTTCTGCCCTGGAGAGGGAACACCAACTGTCTCAAACCTGACATCATCCCCAATGTGTAGTGTATGAACCTGAGCTTCCGTTGACCCGTACAATTGTTTAATATTGACCCCGATGGCTCTAAAGAATCGAATGACTTCCGGATTCAGAGCTGCACCAGATGAATAAGCAGATTTCACCCTGGTCAAACCCAGCTTGTCACGGAGAGGTTGAAAGAGGGCGGCTTTTCCAATGTTGTAAAATAACTTTAAAAACACATTCACCGGTGTGCGTTTCTCATAACGGATGCTGGCAACTTTGTAACCAACCGGCATGAATAATTTATAAATAAATCGATTGATCAAGGAAGTATCTGCGATCTTCACTTGTACCATCGCCATCATGTTTTCCCATAAGCGGGCACTATAGAGCATTGCCTGGGGGGTGATCTCGCGGATATTTTCCTGGACTGTTTCGGGAGATTCAGGGAAATTAACAAGCATTCCTGTGCGGAGGTGGATCGTTAATCCCAACACATTTTCAGTTATCCATGCAGGAGGAAGGAAGGAGAGATACTCATCACTGTCAAGGCGCGGGTCTGCTTGCTGGGCACTATCACAACCAGCAATTAAATTTGCATGGGTGATCATTGCACCTTTGGGTACTCCGGTGGTGCCTGAAGTGTAGCAAAAGACAGCCAGATCGTCAGCTTGACCTTGCATTATTGATTGCCGGAATAATCCAGGTTGTTCCAGGTTACCTTTGTTTCCTGCTGCTTGCAGTTCCCGGAAACTAATCAACCAGGGTTCCTGGTAGTTCCAAAGACCTTTTTCCTCCCAATAAACCACCCGGATGACCCTGGGAAGCTGGTCTTTAATCTCGAGGAGCTTATCGCATTGCTCCTGGTCTTTCGCAAACACACAAATGGAATCTGAATGATCGACAATATACTTGATCTCCAGAGGGGAACTATCGGTAAAAATCCCAACTGCAACACCTCCTGCAGCTTGGATCGCCAATTGAGCCCAAAAGTATTGAGGGTCATTATCACCAATGATGCAAACCTTGTCATTTCGTTCCAGGCCAATTTCCATCAAACCAAGGCATAAACTCTCAACCTGTTTGTAGGAATCCTCCCAGGAATAAGATCGCCAGATGCCCAAGTCCTTTTGACGCATGGCGACCTTCGAGTCCCCATACTTTTCATAAGCTGCCAGAAGGTTTTTTGGAAGGGTGTCGAGGTTATCCATCATTGTTCCGCCCTACCCAAATAGGCATTGATGACAGCGGTATCATTGCGAATCTCATCTGGTGAACCCTCAGCGATCTTCATGCCGAAATCAAGGACGATGACCCGATCAGCGATATCCATTACCAAACCCATATCATGCTCGATCAACATGATCGAGATATTCCTGCGTTCCTGGACATCCAGGATGAATCGGGCCATATCTTCTTTTTCTTCCACATTCATTCCCGTCATTGGTTCATCAAGGAGAAGCAGATCCGGTTCAAGGGCTAATGCCCTTCCCAGTTCCACACGTTTTCGCAGCCCATGTGGTAATGCCCCAACAATCGCCTTTCGAATATGTTCCATTTCAAGGAAATCGATGATCTCTTCAACAGTCTGGCGATGTTTTATGTCTTCCTTCTGTGCACGACCCCAATACAGGATGCTATCCAGCATACCGGAGCGCATATGGATGTGGCGGGCAGCCATGAGATTATCCAGTGTTGACAAGCCGGTGTACAGCGCTGTATGCTGAAATGTTCGGGCTATGCCAAGTTCTGCAATTCGGAAAGGTGGAAGCCTGGTTAAATCTTTGCCTTTAAAGAGGATCTTTCCTTCGGATGGATGATAAAAGTTATTCAGGCAATTAAGTAATGATGTTTTTCCAGCGCCGTTTGGTCCGATGATAGCCAGAATTTCCCCTTTTTGGGCATCGAAACTGACATCATTAAGTGACATGATTCCCCCAAAAGCAAGGGATATATTTTGAACACTTAAAAAAAGATAATCGGGGTCCATCGATTGAATCCTGTGTCCTCGTTATATTAAATTGTTCTAGCTAGAATTCTTGAGAGATGAGCTTATTACATTTCCCGCCCAGTTCTCCCTTGGCGTAACACCATCATAAGATATATTTCCATAATTTGTCAATGGCATTTATTGATTAATCCTGGCTTTCACGGTTTCATTATCAGCATTCAAAGGTTTTTTAATACTGATTTTGTCAAAAATGATAGAGAACACCGCCAACACAATGAAATGTTCCGACTGAAATCGTGATCCTCAAATACTTTATGACTATAAAAAAAGCTCATCCATGTGTTGGATGAGCCGGTACTGATTCAATTTTTTGAAATAATCATCTCATGACATGTTGTTTCGCCTGCATTGACCAGGGACCGGTCCAGGTTATCGAAACCAACTCTTCCCTGCCGCGTAGATCCTGTTCACTTTCAACAAAAACCAGCTTGTTGGTTGGTGTTCGCCCCCGCCAGCGACCCTTGACTTTATCCTCGAATAGGACCAGGACTTTCTGCCCGAGGTAGGATTCATTGATCCTACCCGCAATCCCTTCCTGGAGATCTTCCAACATGCGGAAGCGATCCATTTTTTCTTCTTCCGGGATATCGTCCGGCATTCTTCGCTCGGATACGGTCCCTTTTCGAGGTGAATAGCGTGCCAGGTGGGCGACATCGAGCTTTAAATCGTCTAATAGCTTGAAGGTTTCCATGAACTGCTCATGTGTTTCCCCTGGAAAACCAACAATTATATCTGTGGCGATGGATGAACCAGGGATGATCTCGCGGATGCTGTCAACAAGGGAGCGATAATCGGAATTGGTGTACCCCCGTTTCATGTTCTGGAGAACCTGGTCATTTCCCGCCTGGATGGGGACCTCAATATGGGGCATCACCTTGGATAATTCTGCCACGGTTTCGAGGATATCCCGGCTGAGATAGTTTGGATGGGAAGTCAGGAAGCGAATGCGCTGCAGGGAATCAATTTTATGCAGTTCACGCAGGAGGACTGACAGGTTTAACCCATCGGCAAGGTCTTCTCCATAACGGTCCACGATCTGCCCCAAAAGCGTCAATTCCCTGACCCCCTGCCTGACGAGCGAACGGGCTTCAGAAAGGATCACATCCATGGGGCGTGAGCGCTCGATGCCTCTCCTGTATGGAATGATGCAAAATGTACAAGCGTGGGAGCAACCATATACGATGGGTATGTAAGCAGAGACCAGTTTTCCGCGATCTTGTTCGGGAAGAATGATCTCATTATCGAGGATCGTATAGCGGACCTGTGTTGTTTTGTTTTCAAAAAGGCGGGTATCATCCTGGGTGAGGAACGAGATCAATGGACCCGGATCGGATGGAGGTGAGAATACGTCCACGAATGGTAGTTTTTTCTGTAATTTTTCAAAACCGCGAACACCCACCATGCAGCCCATCAGGTTTATGACGAGATCGGGGTTCTTTTCCTTGAGAGGACGAAGCGATGTCAAACGACCGTAGGCTTTGTCTTCGGCAGATTGACGTACAACACAGGTGTTGAGAACAATGATGTCGGCTGCTTCGATCTGTGGTGTCAGCTGATACCCAAGCCGTTCGAGTTCAGACCCCAAACGACTTGAATCGGCTACATTCATCTGGCAGCCTTCTGTCCAAATGTGATAATTCATGGACGCAATTATAATGCAGGCAATTCAGGTTCGATTAATTTTGGCTTAGGAAATTTAACCTATAATCCTACTACCGGTTGAACAACAATTTCGCAGGAGGAACAATGAGTAATATCGTCCAGGAAAAAGGCAAAAAGGCAGTGGCGATCCTTAACGAAATGGATATCGATTTGTGGTTGACCTTTGTACGTGAGACAAGCGCTGGTGGTGATCCGATCCTGCCCCTTATCTACGGTCATGATCTGACCTGGAATAGCGCCATTATGTTTAGCAAAAAAGGAGAGCGGATCATCATATTGGGAAGCCTCGAGGCTGAGGCAGCCCGCAGGACGGGAGCCTTTAGCGAGGTGATCGCCTATGATCAATCCATAAAACCTGCCCTGCTGAAAGCACTTGCCAGATTGAACCCATCCAAGATCGCCATCAATTATTCCATTAATGATGTGCATGCTGATGGATTAAGCCATGGACTCCACCTGCTGCTGGGTGAATACCTGGATGAGACTCCTTTCAAGACACGATTGATCCCAGCTGAAAAAGTGATCGCAGCAGTGCGCGGACGAAAAACATCTTCAGAGATCGAAAGGATCAAGGTTGCTGTTGAAACCACTGCAGAGATATACAACAGGACATTCCGTTTTTTGAAGCCCGGTATGACAGAGATCGAGGTTGGCAGATTCATGTGGGAACAGATGGATAACCTGGGTGTGACAGCATCATGGGAGAAAGCCGGCTGCCCGGCAGTCAATTCAGGACCTGAATCAAAGGTGGGGCATGGTGGTCCGACCGAAATCATGCTTGAAAGAGGACATATCGTCCATTTTGATTTTGGAGTCAAACAGGATGGATACTGCTCAGATATACAACGCCTGGTTTACCTGCTTAAAGATGGAGAAACCCAGGCACCGGAAGCTGTTCAGCGGGGGTTTGACACGATCGTTACTGCAGTTGAGGGTGCAATGGCAGCCATAAAGCCGGGAATCCCCGGATGGCAGGTGGATGCAGCAGCCCGAAAGATCGTCACCGATGCCGGTTACCCGGAATACATGTATGGAACCGGTCACCAACTGGGCAGGACCACTCATGATGGAGCCGGAATGCTGGGACCGAAATGGGAACGCTACGGAGAGACCCCTGATTACCCATTGGAACCCGGACAGGTCTTCACCATAGAACCCGGGCTGGAAGTCCCGGGCTATGGGTATATTGGATTGGAAGAAGATATTGTTGTGACCAGTAATGGGGCAGAATATCTGTCTGAACCGCAAACCGAATTGGTTTTAAAGTAGAAAATGAAAACTCTTGGATAATATGCGCATAGGTATAGATATTGGGGGTACCTTTACAGACTTCGTGATCTTTGATCCCGGGAAAGGAACACTGGAATCCTTCAAACTGCTTTCCACCCCGCAGGACCCATCGAAGGTGGTTTTGGATGGATTGGAAATTCTTTTCAAGAAATACGGACAGCAGGGAGTGGTCGTGCATGGGTCAACCGTGGCAACCAACGCGCTGCTTGAACGCAAGGGTGCAGAATGCGCATTGATCACCACCAGGGGATTTAAAGATGTCCTCGAAATAGGACGTCAGAACAGACCAGTGCTTTATGACCTGTTTGCAGATCCTGACCCGGTATTGATCCCTTCTGAACTGCGCCTTGAATTGGATGAGCGGGTGGACCATGAAGGCAAAATCCTGCAGCCATTGAATGGCGCCCAGGTTAAGGAATTATTAGCAGTAATCAAGGATGCCAGGATCAGATCTGTGGCAGTCTGCTTCCTATTCTCATTCCTGAACAAGGATCATGAAGCGTTGGTGACAAAGATACTCCGAGACCAGGGAATCCTCGTTTCCGCATCACACGAAATCCTGCCAGAATTCCGCGAATATGAACGGGTGAGCACGACCGTTGTGAATGCCTATGTATCTCCCATCATGGAAAATTACCTGGAAAAACTTGAGCATACGCTTACGAAGAAAGCACCAGGAATTTCTTTGCAGGTGATGCAATCCAACGGGGGAATCATCAGTCCGGGTGAAGCGCGGAAATTTGCTGTCCGCTGCATCCTTTCCGGTCCGGCAGGAGGACTGGTGGCATCCACTGCGATCGGAAAAGAAGCAGCAAATGACGGAGATCTGCAATTCATCACTTTTGATATGGGCGGTACATCAACTGATGTGTCTTTAATCAAAGGTAAACCCGAGATCACTTCGGAGTCGATCATCTCAGGCTGCCCGGTGCGAATACCCATGCTGGACATTCACACGATCGGTGCCGGAGGCGGTTCGATCGTGAGAGTTGATGAAGGAGGGGCGTTAAGAGTGGGACCGGAAAGTGCAGGAGCTGACCCTGGTCCTGCCTGCTACGGCAGGGGATACCTGGCGACGGTCACGGATGCCAACCTTGTGCTGGGCAGGATCACTGCAGAGCAATTCCTTGGGGGAAAAATGAAGCTGGATCGGTCCAGAGCAGAGAAGGCAATGGACGATCTTGCCATGAAAATGGGAATATCGAGGGAACAGGCAGCCCTGGGAATCATACAGGTTGCCAATGCTCACATGGAACGGGCATTGCGGTTGATCTCCGTGGAGAAAGGACACGATCCCAGGGATTTCAGCATGCTCTCCTTTGGCGGGGCAGGTGGACTCCATGCTGTTGACCTGGCACGCGGGTTGGGAATTCTGAAAGTACTGGTCCCGGCATTGGCGTCGACCTTCTCCGCTTATGGAATGCTGGCGGCGGATGTCGTCAAGGATTACACGCAGACCGTCATGCTGCCCGGGCATACATACAAACAGGAAATCGACCGCTTGATGCAGCCACTCATGGAAAGAGGATGGCGTGAAATTCAACAGGAAGGCATTGAGGAAAGTGATATCCATTTGGAACCATTCCTGGATATTCGCTATGAAGGTCAATCGTATGAACTGATGATACCTTTTACTATAACTTTCGGCGAGGATTTTCATTCAATGCATAAAGAGAAGTATGGTTATTCCCATGAAGAAAGTCCGATTGAAATTGTAAACCTCAGGCTGCGGGCTGTTGGAAAAGTCCCTTACCCTGGCAGGAAAGCCAACCCGATGGACAGTGCCGACGCGTCGAAAGCAAAGATGGGTGACTGCGATGTGATTTTCGAAGAAGGAAAACAAAAGGTTCCCATGTACAAGTCGGAATCATTGAAGCCGGGAAATAGGTTGGAGGGACCCTGCCTGGTCATTCGGAATGATACAACATTGCTGCTAAGTCGTGGTGACCTGGCTGTGGTGGACGTTTATGACAATATCCTGGTGGATGTAAGGCAATGATCAATAAAGAATTTGACCCCATTCGGTTGGAGATCTATAAACACCTTTTTGCCGCCATCGCAGAAGAAATGGGAACCGTTCTGCGCAGAACAAGTTATTCCCCGAACATCAAGGAGCGAAGGGATTTCTCGTGCGCCTTGTTCGATCCTGAAGGATCAATGATCGCCCAGGCAGCACACATCCCGGTGCACCTGGGATCCATGCCACTTTCCGTTCTGGCTGCAGTGGAGCGCTTTTCCGGACAGGATCAACTGAAAGCGGGTGACGTGATCATTTTAAATGATCCCTTCAGAGGCGGAACACACCTGCCTGATATCACCCTTGTGTCTCCTGTTTTTGACCAATTTGACAACCTGTTGGGTTATGTTGCCAGCCGGGCACACCATGCCGACGTGGGAGGGATGTCCCCTGGTTCAATGCCAGTTGCGAGAGAGATCTTCCAGGAAGGATTGATCATTCCTCCTGTTCGACTGGTGAAAGGTGGAGTCATAAACCAGGATATCCTGGACATGATCCAGGCAAATGTGCGAACTCCAAAAGAACGTATGGGGGATCTATGGGCACAAATTGCAGCCAACCAGCGGGGTGGTGCAAGGCTGCTCGAAATGAATGATAAATATGGGCGTGAAACGATCCATGAAGCCATGGATCAGCTTCTGGCATACACGGAACGATTGACCCGCAAATTGATCCAGAGTTTACCGGATGGAACCTATCGCTTTGAAGATCGGATGGATGATGACGGCATTTCCAGAACGGAGATACCCATCAAGGTGAAGATCGAGATCAAAGGAGACACAGCCAGCATCGATTTCACGGGATCGGCTCCGCAGCAGCAGGGTGGGATCAATGCAGTGTATGCCATCACCCTATCTGCGGTTTATTATGTGTTCCGCTGCCTGTTGGGATTGGATGTTCCCAATAATTCAGGCTGCCTGCTGCCCATTAACGTGGTCGCACCAAAAGGTTCGGTGGTAAATGCCAGTTCACCCGCCTCGGTAGCAGGGGGAAACGTGGAAACTTCGCAGCGTATCGTGGATGTTCTTTTAGGAGCATTGGCGCAGGCATGTCCGGATAAAGTCCCGGCAGCCAGCCAGGGAAGCATGAACAACCTGACGATCGGCGGTTGGGATGTATCCCGGTCGAAAGCATATACCTACTACGAGACAATCGGGGGAGGGATGGGAGCAAGACCTGTTTCAAATGGTCCCTCTGCCATTCATTCCCATATGACCAATACCCTCAATACCCCCATTGAAGCGATGGAATACGCCTATCCCTTCCTGGTGCGTGAATATTCGATCAGGAAAGGTTCCGGTGGGAGCGGGAAATTCCGCGGCGGGGATGGGATCAGGCGCAGCCTGCAAGTGCTGGGGATTTGCCAGGCAACAATTTTGAGTGACAGGCGCAGGTTCCCACCTTACGGATTGTCAGGCGGCGAGCCGGGAGGGCTGGGAAAAAATACCATCATACGGAACGGCAGGGAAATTCCAGCCCCTGGCAAAGGGAGCTTTGAACTTGAGGCGGGAGATACCCTGGTCATCGATACGCCTGGAGGTGGAGGTTGGGGAGAGCAGGAGATATAAGAATCTCTCAAAACCTTAAATTTTCTTTTTCTTTAAGTAAGACAATCATCGGTAGAAGCACCCGACATGCTATAATGACATAAACGATAAAAGGATCCTTCCTGTCACCAAGTATGTCATTCACCCACTTACACGTTCACACGGAATATTCTCTTTTGGACGGTTTCAGCAACATCAAGAAACTGG